>NZ_AP026764.1:628076-942114 GCF_026000435.1 Vibrio sp. STUT-A11
TTGGTATCGCGGCACTACTGGGTTGTGCAGTTCTTCTTTCCGAACATCGTTCGTCTATTAACTGGAAAACGGTACGCCGTGCATTGCTGTTGCAAATGGGTTTTGCAGCGTTAGTGCTTTACTTCCCGATGGGGCAGGCGGCACTTGCGAGTTTGAGTAGCGGTGTTGCCGGTCTGTTGAGCTTTGCAGACGAGGGCATTAAGTTCCTGTTTGGTGACTTAGCTTCTACTGGTTTTATCTTCGCCATCCGTGTCCTGCCTATCATCATCTTCTTCAGTGCGCTTATCTCCGCCCTTTACTATTTGGGCATTATGCAAAAGGTTATTCAGTTGATTGGCGGTGCTATCCAAAAGTTTCTTGGTACCAGCAAAGCTGAGTCTTTGGTTGCAACGGGTAATATCTTTTTGTCTCAAGGTGAATCGCCGCTTTTGATTCGTCCATTCTTATCCAGAATGACGCGATCTGAGCTGTTTGCGGTTATGGCTGGTGGTATGGCATCTGTCGCGGGCAGCGTCTTAGGTGGTTATGCAGGATTAGGCGTCGAGCTGAAGTATCTGATTGCGGCGAGCTTCATGGCTGCACCAGGCAGCTTGATGATGGCTAAAATCATCGTACCTGAGCGCGAACAGCCGAGCGACTACAGCAATATCGAATTGGATAAAGCGGACGAAAGCAATGTCATTGATGCGCTAGCAAGTGGCGCAATGGGCGGTATGAAAGTCGCGGTTGCAGTAGGTACCATGCTGATCGCATTCGTCAGTGTCATTGCAATGGTGAATACCGGACTTGAAAACTTAGGTGGCGCGTTTGGCTTCTCTGGCGTGACGTTGCAAGCTATTTTTGGCTATATGTTCTCGCCTCTCGCGTGGCTAATTGGTGTCCCAACCCATGAAATTCTTGCGGCTGGTTCATATATTGGCCAAAAAGTTGTGATGAACGAGTTCGTTGCGTTTATTGATTTTGTACAACACAAAGCGGCGTTGTCTGAGCATACCCAAGTTATCATTACCTTTGCATTGTGTGGCTTTGCAAATATTGGTTCGATTGCGATTCAGCTAGGTTCGATTGGAGTTATGGCTCCTGAACGTCGTAAAGATGTTGCGAATATGGGACTCAGAGCGGTTGCAGCAGGGACGTTAGCCAACCTGATGAGCGCGTGCTTAGCGGGTATTTTTATCTCTCTGTAAAACTCTCGCTTCATCTCGTACGAAAAACCCGCCGTTCTGGCGGGTTTTGTTATTCTTTGTCTTTAGGAACCAAACCAAAGGGTACAGATTGAAACGATTTGGGCAATGATTTATAGCTTGGCCCTTGGTTCACGCCCTTCCAATCTAATAGCATGATGGCTAACACGTTTCGATGTTCACCAAATTTAAGATCAAAGCTACCGTCAACCGATGGGATCATACCTTGCTCTTGATCGATAGCGGTTCGAATTGCGTTACGTGTCTTTTCAACCACTGGGTCATGTGGTAATCCAGCTAAAAGGAAAGAAATACCAACTTCAGCGATGATGTCTTCTTTACAGCGCAGCAAAATGGTATCAATGTTTTTGCGAAAGTAGTCAAAAATCCATTGATGATCTTGTTCACTCACCTGCTTTTGATAGTACCGTGAATCGGCAAAGACAATGTGTGTCATGCCGTAAATTTTGTTCCCGTACTGTTGTGTGGAGAGCTTCTTATCTTCATCGTCGGGGTAGGTGGTTTTAAAGGCCTGAGTAAATGCCTCAACAACATCTTGCTCACCAAGTTGTCGTAGCCAATAAACTTGATTAGCTAGCTGCGCTGCCCACGCTTCTATCATCTCTCGGTCAGTGACATAGTGAGTAAAGTCATAACGGTTTAATACTTCTCTGAGAATTACATCGTTGTTGTGCTTCAGACCATACTCGTCTGCTCGTGCCATCGCTCCAAGCAAATCGAGACCAAGGTATAAATATTCTGGGTGATGCTTTGTCACCGTATACCGAAGCTGACCTCGCTCATCATCTTTCTTCTGGTACTGTGTTAGCCTTTGCGAAGCGTACAAAATGATCGCTTCCGGCTCGACGACTTCGTTGGATAATCGATTTAATCGGCTAGCGACTTGGGCCATATCGGTCCAAATCGCGGCAAGATACCTTTGGTCTTTTGTCTGCCTGTACATACGCAGACCAAAATGCCCCTCTTTAAAGGGAGGAAGTGTGAACAGCTCACGTTCATACGTGTCCCGGATCAATTGTGCTGATTGGGAATAGCTTAAGGGAGTAGACTTAGCCTCAGACGCTTGAGCTTGAAAAATGAGAAAGAAAGAGAGTAAAAACGCTAAACTAATCGGCTTGATACGCATAAATTCATTCCATGAAAACCTATACATAAAGCTACCACCAACAGATGAGCTAAGTGTAAAAGATTGGTTAATACTACAAAATATGTCGAAAAGTCAGGTTAATACGTTCACCTTTGGGTTTTGCCGTTTTTGGCACGCTGTGGCTCCAGTGGTGTTGAAGCTCTCCGGCCATAATCAATAATGCGCCATGAGAAAGCTCGTATTCAACCTGAGTTTTACAATGTAAATTACGTAGCAAAAAACGTCGAGTTTCACCCAAATTCAACGAGGCGATCACCGGGTTTCTGCCTAGCGCTGGTTCGTTATCTTGATGCCAGCCCATAGAGTCTTGACCATCGCGGTATAAATTGGCCAGTACCGAGTTGAAAGTTACTTCAGCGATGGCTTCACAACGCGCTTTGAGAGTAAGCAGATCGGGTGTCCAGGGGGAGGGGGTCATTGTCAGCCCAGAGTAGGTATAAGCAGCATCACCATGCCAAGCTTGCAGTCGAGGTTGAAGTACCGATTTACCGAAGATGTTAATTCGCTCTTGGTGCCATGGTAACGTTTCCCTTAGGCTGGTATAAAAGTCGTCTGCCTCGTCAGATCTAAGAAAGTTTGGATGATAATAGAGTTTGCCCTGTTTCACTTCTTGCCAGAATGAGTTCTCAAATAAATCACCTTGTTGTTGCATTTTTTGCCACTCTATCCATAAAATTTGCCGATAATCGTTATTTTTATGATAGCTAATGGTTATTATTTTATTAAATAAGAATTTAAACAATAAATAAAAACGTCTCGCAGTGGTATGCGAGATAGTGGAGAGCAAATGCGCCACTTTCTCAACAAGCAGTATTATTTTGCCTTATTTTTTCTTTCTTTTTTCGCTTTGTTTGCAGGGGGGATTGAACTACTACATCAAAACCAGAGAGAGCTTAACCAAAAGCAATTACTTGCTGCAGCTAAAAATCAACTTTCTATCCTCCGATCCAATTTGGAGGCAGATCTTATGGCCGACATATACCAAGCCAGCACTTTAGGCACGTTAGTGACATTGTTACCCGAAAGTGGTGAGCACGAGTTAGGCCTCGCTGCCGATCGTATCCTGAAGAAAAGTAAGAATATTGAAGCTATTGGCATCGCAAAAAATGATGTGGTAAATCACATGTTTCCACTCAAGGGTAACGAGAGTGTGCTCGGGTTGGACTATCGAACTGTGCCGAAGCAATGGGCGCAAGTCCAAAAAGCGAGAGACATTCATGAGATATTCATTGCGGGTCCCGTTACGTTGGTTCAGGGGGGCCTTGGGTTGATTGTTCGAGTGCCTGTCTTTCGCGATCCGCCTATCAATCACGACTATTGGGGCGTGATTAGTGCGGTTATTGATTTCGACAACTTGCTGCATGAGACAGGCATTTTCGAATTTTCTCAGCGTTATCCTTTGACGATAAGAGGTTATGACAGTAGCGGTGAGTTTGGTGATATCTTTTTTGAATCACCAAATTTAACCAAGACAAGGTTGGCGAAAGAAACGGTTTACTTTCCTTATGGAAGCTGGAGTTTGTCCTTATTCTCCAGTGATAAATTGGAAGATCAGCTTCCTTGGTACGAATTACATTTAGTTAGGCTTATTGGCTACTTTGCTTTGCTGGCACTGAGTGTTGCGCTTATTATCATTTATCGTTTGTATATCATCGCTGATACACGCGCACTGCATGATGAACTGACGAAATTGCCGAATCGGCGGTATTTTATGCAGTCGTATAGGCAGCAGTTTGAGCTCGCTAAGCGCTATAAAAAACAGCACAGCTTTGCTCTGGTTAACTTAGATCTAGACCACTTTAAACGCGTCAACGACACCTATGGTCATGATGCTGGCGATAAAGTTTTACTAGAAACAGCGAAACGTGTCAAAGGCAGTCTACGTCGCTCTGACATGGTTGCTCGCATGGGGGGTGATGAATTTTTAATCATGCTTTACAACCCCAAGTCGGAAGAGAGCTTGCAGGCATTACTGAAGAAGATTGAATTGACACTGTGCTCGACGCCAGTCATCTATGGAGAGGATCTCATTACATTAAACATCAGTATGGGCTATGCGATGTTTAAGCCTGAAATAGCCTCACCAGAGCAGATGATGAAAACTGCAGATGCAAGAATGTACCAGCACAAGCGTGGTAAGTATCACTGAATTGAAGCGGGGATAGTTGCTATTTCTCGTCTAATGCCTAGTTCTAAAGCGTATAGAATTCATTGCTTAGTTGGTACGTTTCTTTTTGAGAAAGTAATTAGTAGCAATGCGGCTAATAGCATATTTGCATGGCGTTGCATTTTGCAATTGCAACATGCGAAATTTCTGGTTAATAAAACAACGATATGCATCTAGATCGGCCAAAATATGGGGTTTTAAAAGTTGGCACGTAATGTGCTTTTATATTAGTGACCCTTATTAAGCCGAGGGTCACCTAGCCAACTGACGTTGTTAGTGAATGCAATTTGTTCACAAGTATATACCGCCAATCACGATTATTGTGATTGGCGTTTTTTCTTTCTAGAGATCAAGAATCTTCACTTCATCTCCTGCTTGATCTGATTCACCACATTTGCTGTAACAACTTGGTTGTCTTGGACAAACCGCACCTCTCGAACAAATCAGCCTCGCTTGCGTCTGTATACCACGTTCTATCCAGTTAATATTTAAAATTTTGGCGATGGTCGTTAAGTCCTTTTTGATATGTGTTGGGATAGCGCTACTGCCTCCTGAAGCAACACACAGGGACTTCAGCTCTTCTGCAATGGAAACGGCGTCACCACCTTGCGCAGAAATCGCTGGGTTTAAATCTATACCGGCACACAGCACGCGGTTGTTCCCCGCTGGGTCAAAAACATTAACCGACTCACAGCAGTATATGCGTGGCTCATCACCAACATTAAGAATCGAGATTTGAGCTGAGCTGGTATCCAGTGGTTGCGCCAAGCGTCGGAAAACGGCCCAGTGCTGGCAAGGATCGTTCACCTTACGCATATTGCCCCATGGTAGTGGAATGCCATTACCACGATATACCGCTTTGAGTTTACCTGGCCCGTAGGCATCAAAATAGTGCCAGTGAGGGTATGGTGAAACCACCGTCATTCGACGCATGGCCACTGAAGGGGATACTCCCGCTTTTTTGTGTACGTCGATCTCATAGCCAGAGCGGTCTAGCAATTGACGAAACGGTACTTTAGGACACAAGAGTGCGCCGGCAAAGAAACTCGACTCGAAATCACGCCATGCCTGTAAAATATCTTGTGAATTCAGCTCTGAGTTGGACATTGGACTGTCCATTTGCTCCCAGTTATTCTGATGTCCAATGGTGAGAACATTGCTCATTGCATCACTGCTGTGTAAGACTCGGTGACCGATGTATACCGCCAAGTCATATTTCAGTCTGGTCGGATAATCGCGCATTCGCTTGTTCAGATAAATGGTTCCTGGCGCTTCCATAAATGAAGTGATCAACTGTTTGGCGCTTACACCAAGTTCATCGATCACATCTTGTGGTGCTCGATCAATCCATCTGATATCCAACCCCATGCTTTTCGCAATGTCGATTAAGTCTTCAACCGAAAGGTTCAAGCGTTTTAACCCAACTTCTTCGGCGGCTCGCTCAAGGTCAGGGAAGTGGTTCTGATGATTCTCTTGGTGAGCCCGAATGAGTAAGTGCGCAAACTGGCGTCCTGTAATTCCTGTCTGGGAGAGCATTTCAGGAATCGCAATCTGGAGAATATCATTGGAAAACAGGAAGCTTGGCTCCAGCGCCATGCCATTTATACCGCCACGGTTGCCTTTGTTTGGCGTAATCGCTTCCAGTTCTGGCTCATCATCTAAAAACCAAGCGGGATCTTTTTGGAAAACTTCCGCGATCACTTCAAGCATATCGATACTTGGGACGCGTTTTCCGCGTTCAATCATGGACAGGTAAGAAACCGAGGGTGCGTACTCTGGGTTGATCCTCACACAGCGAGCAGATAAATCCTCCATTGTTAAGTGATTGTTTTTTCTCAGGTTTCGTATCTTGGTGCCGAGAAAATGAGATTGACGAATTAAGCTTTTTGACACAGACATTTTTGTAAAATTCACACTGTAAAATTTTTGTTGTGAAATTGTAGTAAAAAATTCGCTAGTCTACATACTAAGCAGACAAGGAAATTAACCATCAACTTCACAGAATTGTCTGAAACTTAAACAACCCAATTAAGTAAGTACTCTAGGACGAGTTTTATAGTGCGAGGATATGACGATGAATATGCTGAACTTCGATAATAAAGAAATGCAACAAACACAACGCCCATTTATCGCTGAAGCCGTATTTGCCGTCGAAGCGGTAAGTGCTGAGCAACAGAGTGAAAAGCAAGTAAAAGCTAAACAGCTACTTGACCGTATGTTCCCATTGGAGAACGGGTCGCACCAAGACGTATCAAGCTACGTAATCGACTACCGCCATGTATTAGCTTACTTTAAAGACGGCTCTCACAGCGGCTTGGCAAGACCAAAGCACTTTGTGGCTTACACTGGTGAGAAAGAAGATCCTAAGTCGATTTTGCTTAAAGATGAGTCAGGTAACCATGTTGAAGTGATGTTCGGTTGTCACAAAGGTACCGGTTGCGTCGAGCTGATGGATATTGATGATATTCAGTTAGAAACTCGCATTACCTTTAACCCAGAACTTACGGGTAATGCGCCAACGGCAATGCGTCATTGGATTAGCCTGGTAAAAGGTGACAAGAAAGGTAAGCCGATGGCTTGCAGTGAAGACAAAGAATACACGGCTAAAAATGGTGAAGATTACGTTCTGAGCTACTGCTATAACGTGGACTAATCTTCTGATTAAGCCAGATAAACAAAACCCTGCACAATATGCAGGGTTTGTTATTTTAACGCGAGAAAATCGAGCAGTCGGATGTCTCTTCGCTTTTCATTGCTAGATGTGGCTGTTAGACGGGCATAACTCGATTTCGACCTAACTGTTTTGCATCGTAGAGCTGCTTATCTGCTTTGGAGACCAATGAATCAGCTGTTTCTCCAGGTTCAAACTCTGCGACGCCGAACGATGCTGTAATGCTGTGAACCTGAGAGCCCGTGCGTTTATCTTTTACTCGCAGCTTTTCAATCATACGACGTAACATATCAGCATATTGACGTGCAATACGCAGCGACTTATTCGGTACAATTAACGCAAACTCTTCGCCGCCAAAACGATAAGCACAGGTTCCATCACGGCTGCTTTGTTGCAGGCGTCGAGCAATGGATTTAAGCACACTGTCACCAAAAAGGTGACCATAACAGTCGTTAAACTCTTTGAAATGGTCGATATCAAGCATAATAAGACTCATTGACTGATTCGCGTCGATTAGCGCCGCGAGATCTGAATCAAAAGCACGACGGTTGTAAAGGTTAGATAACCCATCAAATAGCGCGTCTTTTTGGACTTCTGCCAGTTGGGTTTTTAGTCGAGAGATCTCTTCACTTGCGTTGGTGAGCTGACTATTTAAAAACTTGGTTGAATGACGAATCTCATGCGCATCCTCTACGAACTGATGGACGGCGTTCATGACTTCCTCAATACTCACATTGTTATCTTGAACTTTTTCTAGCTTGTTGACGCTTTTGTCTACCATATCTGAAAATGTGGAGGTATCTGAAATCGTATCATCCATTGAACTTGATATTTCGTTCAACAACACTTCTATATTGTTTCTTAGATCGTCAAGACTGGTTTCCGCTTTATTTGCCACATAACGCTTATAGAGACTCTTCGTGGTAGCTGGCGGACAAGCGTCGTAGCTTTTTAGCACTGTATCCATTTCTAGGTTGAGATCTGGAATAGCGTTATCCACGTAGGTATACCAAAGCGCGTAGTTAGCTGGGGTGGCTGCTACGTAGTTTTTGATCATTAGTGGTACCGCTTTTTTTAAGTTAGCGGTCGATTTCTTAAACTCGTCAGTCATTTCTGAGATGCAAGCAACAAAATGGAATTAGGTCTAGAGTAACGGAAAATGAGGCATATCGCTTTAAATATTTGAATGCTTTATACAAAAATGAGTGATTAAGATAATTATTGATAAAATTGAAGGTATAAATTCCAAACCAATGACCTGAAGCAATAATTATTCGCATAAGGAATGATAGATGCGATATGAGACAATTAGACTGATACTGGGTGATCAGCTCAATAGTGAGCATTCATGGTTTCAGCAAATGGATGACAACGTACTTTTTCTGATAGCCGAACTCAAGCAGGAAAATACTTATGTGACGCATCATATACAGAAAGTATGTGCATTTTTCTCCGCCATGGCACAGTTTGCGAGAGAAAAACAAAGTGAAGGCCATCATGTATTGTATTTGACTTTAGATGACACTCAGCCTTTTGAGAACCTAGAGCAATTGTTAAAGCACTACGTTAAAGAAGTGGGTGCGATTAAGTTTGAGTATCAAAGGCCGGATGAGTACCGGCTATTGGAACAGTTAGCGAATGTAAAACTAGAAGGTGTGGTAACGCGTTGTGTCGATACTGAGCACTTTTTACTGCCATTTGAGAAAATAGAACCGCAGTTTCCGAAAGGGAAGCACGTCACGATGGAGCACTTTTATCGTCGCATGCGTAAGCGTTTCAATATATTGATGCAAGACGGCAAACCTCTGGGTGGAAAGTGGAATTACGACGCGAACAATCGCAATAAGCTCAAAGCAAAAGACATCGAACAACTGCCTAACCCGCTGATGTTCAGCTTAAACGTGAATGAGATTATTGCGCGCTTAAAGCGACACAATATCCAGACGATAGGCAAACTCGACGCTGCTCTGCTTTGGCCAGTTAACCGTTCTCAGAGCTTATCTCTTCTGGCGCACTTCTGTCAGGTCTGCCTCCCTTTGTTTGGACGATTTCAGGACGCCATGACGGGCGAGCATGATGCGAAGTGGAGCCTTTACCACAGTCGGTTATCTTTCTCGATGAACAGCAAATTACTGCATCCGAAGGAAGTGATTGATGCTGCGCTTCGTGCCTTTGAGGCGAACCCCAACATCGATATTTCTCAGGTAGAGGGCTTCATTCGACAAGTGTTAGGCTGGCGAGAGTACATTCGTGCTATCTATTGGGCGAATATGCCGCAGTATCCGCAGAAAAACGAGCTTGGAGCGTCACGTCAATTACCGGGATACTTTTGGAGTGGTGAAACGAAAATGGCTTGTATGCGTAATGCGATTGGACAGTCACTCGACTATGCCTACGCACACCACATCCAGCGTTTGATGGTCACGGGTAATTTTTGTTTGCTGACAGAGATAAATCCAGACCAAGTGGATGAATGGTATCTTGGTATTTACGTCGATGCGATTGAATGGGTGGAAATGCCCAACACCCGAGGGATGGCCTTGTTCGCCGATGGTGGCATTGTTGGTACCAAGCCCTATGCGGCAAGCGGTTCCTACATCAACAAGATGAGCGATTACTGTAAAAGTTGTCACTACGATAACAAAGCTCGCAGCGGAGAAGGCTCGTGTCCATTTAACAGCTTATACTGGCGATTTATGCACAAACATGAGAAGCGGTTAACCCGCAACCCGAGAATCGGGATGATCTTCCGTTCATGGGACAATATGGAAGAGTCGCAACGCCAAGCCATTCTGGATACTGCTGAGCGATACATCTCTGACTTGGAGATCTTGTAATGAAAATTCTGGTTGCAGGTGGAAACGGTGGAATCGGGTGGGCGATAGTCCAAGAAATAGGAAGACGATTTCCGAATGCGGAGGTTCACGCTACCTATCGTCGACAAAAGCCAGACGTCCATCAAATTGGCGTGACTTGGCATCAAGTAGACGTGAGCGACGAAACGCAAATTAGAGGCTTGAGTGAGTCTGTTTGTGAAGTAGATTGGGTAATTAACTGCGTCGGTATGTTGCACACCAAGGACAAAGGGCCTGAAAAGAATTTGAGCTCTTTGGACGCGGAGTTTTTTCTTCAATCGGTCGCGGTTAATACCTTACCAACTATGCTGTTGGCGAAATATTTCACACCTGCCTTGAAACGCAGTTACACTCCAAAATTTGCTTCAATATCGGCAAAGGTTGGCAGCATCAGTGACAATCAACTTGGTGGCTGGTACAGCTATCGAGCTTCCAAGGCTGCGCTCAATATGTTTCTTAAAACCATGTCGATAGAGTGGCGTCGCACGGTAAAGCATGGCGTGGTTCTAGCGCTTCACCCCGGTACGACGGATACGCCTCTATCTGCACCTTTTCAGGCGAATGTGCCTGCAAATAAGCTTTTTACACCACAGCGAGTCGCGTCTGATTTGATTCGGTTAATAGAAGAAGCAGCCCCGCAAGATAGCGGGGCATTTTGGGCGTATGATGGGGAGAGTTTACCTTGGTAACTTCTTTTTACTACGACGTCGTTAGTGAAGACTTACTACGGCGACAGCGCTCAGAGCAATAAACCACTTCTGCCCAACTTCGTTGCCATTTTTTGCGCCAGGAAAACGGCCGTTTACAGATAGGGCAGGTTTTCGTCGGTAAATGCGCTTTAAATCCCTTCATACTTTTCCCACTATTTGAAAAGGTACAAGTAATCGCCGTAACCTTGCTGAGCCATTTTATTTACAGGAACAAACTTCATCGCAGCTGAGTTCATGCAGTAACGTAATCCAGTTGGTTTTGGGCCATCGTCAAATACGTGTCCGAGGTGTGAATCACCGAATTTACTGCGAACTTCTGTCCTAGGGTACAATAATTTGTAGTCGGTTTTTTCCACGATGTAGCCGGGATTAATTGGCTTAGTAAAACTAGGCCACCCAGTACCCGACTTGTATTTGTCAGTTGAAGAGAACAGCGGCTCACCTGTGACAATATCGACGTAGATACCCGCCTCTTTATTATCCCAGTATTCGTTTTCAAATGGCTTTTCTGTTCCCTCTTCTTGTGTGACGTAATACTGAATTTCCGTCAGGGTAGATTTAATTTCTGCTTGGGAAGGCTTGCTATAGGCTTTGACCTTCGACAGCAACTTTTTCTCTTCAATAAGCTGATGAAGGGTTTTCGGACGCTCTTTACGATCGTCTCCAAAAACATCATCCAGGTACTGATCTCGCCCCGATGCATAGCGATAATATTTGTACTTCAAACTGCTCTTTTTGTAATAGTCCTGATGATACGTTTCGGCAGGATAAAACTTGTCAAATTTGATTAACTCAGTTTTCAGCGGCTTCGGATAGATCATCGCTTTGTCGATTTCCATCATGAAGTTTTCTGCAACCTGTTTTTGCTGTTCATTGTGATAAAAAATCGCTGGGCGATATTGAGGACCGCGATCAACAAACGAGCCTTTATTGTCGGTCGGATCTATGTGCCTGAAAAAGTAGTCCAGAACTTGCTCGTAGCTCACCACACTCGGATCGTATTTCACCTCGATCACTTCAATATGCCCGCTCTTACCCGAAGACACTTGTTTGTAGGTTGGGTTTTTAACGTGACCGCCGGAGTAGCCAGAAACCACGTCCAATACACCGGTTAGTTGCTCTAAATCTGACTCTGTACACCAAAAGCAGCCACCCGCAAGTGTCGCAATCTCCACTTTTTCTGATGTGTTCGTTTTACTCATCGTATCTGCGCTGCTTATCGTACTGAGTAGTAGGACCAGGACTGATAGTGCGAAAGAGAATCCGATCCTTAACTTAGATAACGTCTTCATAGCATCCTCTATAATTAATTTCTCAACTGTTACGTAAATAGAAAGGTAACAGAGCGAAAAAATTGCACGAATTTTGAAAATTACGTTGTCCTTTTTTCTAACAAAGATAGAGTATCGGCACGAAACATACCTGCTCGTTGATACGAGGGTATTAACGAACGATGCAATATGAGGTAAACCATGCAAGCAGAAGTTAAATGGGTCGAAGATTTTAAATTCCTAGGTCAGTCTCAGTCTGGCCATTCTGTCGTGATGGACGGGAATGGTGGCGCGACAGCTCCAAGCCCAATGGAAATGGTACTAATGGCGGCGGGCGGTTGTAGCTCTGTCGACGTTGTAGATGGCTTAAAATCTGCAGAGCAAAAGGTTGAGTCGGTCAACGCGAAGTTAACCACAGAGCGTCGTGAAACGGCACCGCGTATTTTCACCAAAGTGAATATCCATTTTGAAGTGTCTGGTAAAGATCTGAATCCAGAAATTGTTGCTCAAGTTGCGGCAGATTCCCTCGAAAAATATTGCTCAGTTTGTTTGATGCTTGGAGAAGGCGTTGAGATGACCCATAGCTGGGAAATTGTTTAACCCCGCATAACGCCAAATATCAGAAAACAGGAAGGAGAAAAGCGTCGTCTTTTCTCTTTTTTTATTTCTGAAATCACGTACGGTGAGCGGTGTTTAAAGTAGTAGGGTGTTCCAATGACAGAATTAGAGAAAATGATGTCTGGCCAAGTGTTTAATGGTATGGATGAATCAATCGATGCCATTAGGACGCACGCCACTCATGCATTGCGCGCGTTTAACAACAATACCGATGAAAGTCAGCGTGACGCGTTGCAAAAGCAACTGTTTGGTAAAGCGGGGTTGTGTATTGTTCAAGCTCCGTTTCACTGCGAGTTCGGTAAAACCATTGAAATTGGTGAAGAGACCTTTATCAATATGAATGTGGTTATGCTTGACGGTGCCAAAATTACCATTGGGAATAACGTCCTGATAGGTCCGAGTGCCCAGTTCTATACTGCATCGCATTCATTGGATTACCGCAGTCGCAGAAGCTGGGAAACCTTCTGTAAACCGATCGTTGTCGAAGACGATGTATGGATTGGCGGTAATTCGGTCATCAATCAAGGGGTAACGATTGGTGCTCGTTCCGTCATTGCCGCAAACTCAGTGGTAAACGAGGACGTTCCGCCTGATTGCCTTTATGGCGGCACACCCGCGAAATTGATTCGTCGCTTGAACGAAGAGGGCTAGTTTCAAACCGATCCTCCATCAACACAGTCAGATATGGTCGAAAATTGCGACTAAGTGCAAAATGTTGCATTTGGCGAGGTAAGTATGAGTTATGCACTATATAGTTAGTGTTAGACAAACTGACCAAGCCGGGAGGAAAGAGATGGATTGGTACTTAGCGGTATTAAAAAAATATGCAGTGTTTAACGGGAGGGCAAGACGAAAAGAATATTGGATGTTCTTTTTATTCAACCTTCTGATTACTATTGTTTTAGAAATTATTGACGGCATTTTAGGCACGGCTTTGATTGGCGCTGTTTACGGGCTTGCGGTGTTGATTCCTAGCATTGCGGTTACTGTTCGTCGTTTACATGATATTGGACGTACGGGCTGGTGGGCATTGATAGGGCTGATTCCTATACTTGGTTTGATAGTACTGATTATTTTTGCTGCAACAGAAGGTAACAGAGGCAGAAATGAATATGGCTCCGATCCGAAAGAGACGGATGAAGCATATGCCTAATATGTGTCTCTGAATGTACGTTAACGTATAGAGCCTTATGGTCACGTTAGATTAGTTTGGTTAGCACTGTTGATTTTTAACGCGGTGCTCGCCACCAACAGGAGGTATGGTTCAACCCCTCTCTGAAATGATGTGTGTCACACGTGAAGAGAGCGACACAGTGCAATAAGTGTTTTCCTGTTGGTTTATTTATTTGGACTGCTGTAGCGATCCCAATAGGGCAAATCAGTACCAAGTTTCTCGCTGATATAGTCGATAAATACTCTCACCTTTAACGGCATGTGTTTGCGTTCTGGAAAAACGGCGTAAATGGCGTGCTCTGGTAGGGCGTAGTCTTCCATGACCACCTTTAGATTACCAGCCGCAATGTCTCTTGATGCGATAAAAGTAGGTAGCTGAGCAATTCCTGAACCTCTTAAAAGCAATTGGCGAATCGCTTCGCTGTTGTTGACCACAAAATTTCCTCTAGGAAGTACTTTGTACTCACTGTTGTTGCTGATAAACATCCATTCGACACCGCCACGGAAATAGGAATAGCGCAGGCAGTTATGTGCAACCAAATCACTGGGCTTTTGTGGCGTACCAAACTTAATAAGATAATCTGGGGATGCGCACAGAACGCTTTTACAGGGGGCGAGACGCTTGGCGACCAAATTGGATGAGGCTAATTCGCCAATACGAATCCCTAAATCAAAGCTCTCTTTGACCAAGTCGACCATCTTATCTTCGAGGTTCAAGTCCACTTCAATCTTAGGGTAGCGGGCAAGAAACTCACTGATTAAAGGCGCGATGTGCAACACACCAAATGACATCGGCACGGTGATTTTGAGTCTGCCTTGTGGTGTACCTTGCAATTCAGTAACAGCATCAATCCCTTGTTGAGCGAGATTAACGGCTTGGGACGCGTACTCAAAATAGCGCCTGCCTGCTTCGGTCAAACTTAGCTTGCGGGTGGTTCTATTCAGTAGGCGGATACCCAAGTCGTCTTCGAGTTGATTGATGCGTTTACTCACGGCAGATTTAGTCAAGTTAAGCTGTTTGGCTGCAAGCGAAAAGCTGCCGCACTCTACTACAGCCACAAATACCGGCAGGGAGGCTATCGCATTCACATCAATCTCCTTACATTGTTGATTTCAGGGATACAATTAATTTCCAATTATAGAGATTATCTTCCAGAAGAAAACAATCTAGACTATGTACCCATAAGATTATCGACGACCTTGAATTTTGGGATGAAAAAATGAAGTATGATTGGATTCTGTTTGATGCCGACGAAACCTTGTTTCACTTTGATGCTTTCAAAGGTTTACAGCTGATGTTTTCTCGTAAAGGCGTAGATTTTACAGAGCAGGATTTTACTCACTACCAAACGGTGAATAAGCCATTGTGGGTTGATTATCAAGATGGAAAAGTGACCGCAGATGAGCTGAAACACAAACGGTTTACCGAGTGGGCAGAAAAGCTCAATACGACTACTGCAGAGTTAAACCGTGCATTTTTAGAAGCCATGGCTGATATTTGTAGCCTGCTGCCAGGCGCTAAAGAACTGATGGAAGCACTGCAAGGTAAAGCGAAAATGGGTATCATCACCAATGGCTTCACTGAGTTGCAGGCTATTCGTCTTGAACGCACCGGGATGACCGACTACTTCGAGCAAATCGTGATCTCCGAGCAAGTTGGTGTAGCAAAACCGGACTTAGGCATTTTTGAATATGCCATGCAGCAAATGGGGCAGCCATGTAAAACGCGTGTATTGATGGTAGGTGATAATCTGCATTCAGATATTTTGGGCGGTAATAATTTTGGTATTGAAACCTGTTGGTTGAACACCACCGGCGCAAGTGTGGATGAGCGAATCGCACCCAGCTATACCGTAGAATCATTGAGTGAACTAAAGAATATTTTGATTGCGTAGAGAGTCAATAAATAAGCTTTAATAAACAAGGAATAACCATGTCAGATATCAAGCAGCTCGACAGTAAAATTGTCTATCAAAATAAGTGGATGACGGTTCGTGAAGACAAAATTTTACGTCCCAGTGGTGCGGAAGGCATCTACGGTGTTGTCGACAAACCAGACTGTGCGGCGATCCTTGCTATCGATAGTGGAATAATTCACTTGGTTCAACAGTTTCGTTATACCGTAGGACAGCGTTGCTGGGAAATCCCGCAAGGCGCCTGGGAATCCAGCCCGGATGTTGATCCGCTGGAACTCGCAAAAGGCGAACTGCGGGAAGAAACTGGCATGTTAGCGGGAACAATGGAGTACGTGGGGCCTCAGTTTATTGCTTACGGTTTTCTGAATCAGACTTGCCATGTTTACTTTGCAAGTAACCTTACTGAAGTAGGGAACCAGCTTGATAGCGAAGAAGAAGATCTTATTTCCCGAGCATTCTCTGTCGAAGAGTTCGAGCAGATGATGATAGAGGGAGCAATCAAAGACAGTGTGACGATTGCCGCTTATGGTTTAGCGAAACTTAAGAAATTCATTTAATTCCATACGACTATTGGTTGCTTTTGAATCTATACAGCGGCAAAGCGCCGCTGCATAAATCCGCGTTAACTACTACTCGTCTACTTTCTTACCTAATATTTCCACTTTTGCTTTTTTGGTCACGCCAGCCACTTGCAGTGCAGTACTACCAACTGATTCGTAATTCAGTTCTATCTTATCTAACTTGGCGTCATCTTTTGTTGGTAGACTTAAGTTGCGAGATGACATGCCACTGGTAAGCACGCCCAAGCTGTCGAATGTTTTTTCTTTGCCGTCCTTCATGATGACTTTAATGCTTTTCAGATTCACCGTACCTTGTGTACATTTGATCTTTATGTGACTAAAACGAGCATTAGCAAACGGAGATAGCGGGTTTACTGTGTCTGTCTCCGATTTAAAGCTCACAGTCTTTTCGGCTATCTTGTCCCAATTACCATCACTTGCGACCGATTGAAATGATGCACAGGCCGCTAAAAGGCAGAGTGAGATGGTTTTCAGTAATTTCATATATTTTCCTCGCAATAAACTTAGACGTTTTTTAATTCAATTCGATGGGCACTGTGCTCTCTTCCTGTCAAAAACTGGTGTTATCTTAAAAACAAGACTAACCCAATTTTAACTTGGGCAGATTAAGCCGATTTTCTTATTGTAAATCCATCGCTTAGTGTAGTTCAGGAATCGACATCTCACGACTTAATTTAGCTAGGATATCTAGATTATTCGATGAAGGATCTTGACGATACTTTACTTTTCTTTACGACTACCTGCCTATACGTAACCATCAAATCAAAGTATAAAAATAGTAATGATTACTTAATTCACACCCTCTATGAAACTTAAGAAAAAATGGCTCGCATTATGTGGTGTTCTTCTCGCTGGAGCGGCTGGAGTGTACTTTTTACAGCCCCCAGAAGAACTTTCTTCATACGCCACGGAAACGGTACGTAAAGGAAATATCGAAAAAGCAGTTTTAGCTAATGGCATGCTGCAGGCATCTAAGCTGGTTAATGTCGGTGCGCAGGTCTCTGGACAAATCCAAAGCCTGGCCGTTAGTCTCGGTGACGAAATAAAACAAGGCGATCTGATTGTTCAAATTGACAGTCTGACGCAACAAAATAGCCTCAAAGAGGCACAAGCATCTCTGAACAGTCTGAATGCCCAATACAAAGCAAAGCAGGCCGAAATCAAACAGGCAAACTACGAGTATGTGCGCCAAAAAGGTATGTTAGCGGCGAAAGCGAGCTCCAGAGCTGACTACGAAAGTGCTGAAGCGTCGTTGGCTATCTACAAAGCAGAATTAGCCCAGCTCGACGCGGAAATCGAAAAAGCCAAGATTACGGTAGATAGCGCCAAAGTCGACCTTGGTTAGACGACAATCAACGCACCAATGGATGGCACCGTGGTTTACACTTCGGTTGAAGAAGGACAAACCGTCAACGCCAATCAGACCACGCCAACCATTATCGAATTGGCCAAGCTGGATACGATGACGGTAAAAGCTGAAATTTCTGAAGCGGATGTTATTTTCGTTCATCCCGGTCAAACTGCCGTGTTCACCATTCTTGGTCAGCCTAATCAGCAATATGAAGGGACACTACGTGCCATCGAGCCCGGTCCAACGATCATGGATGGCGATGACAGTGATTTAACCATCTCTGATAGTGACGCCATCTACTACAATGCCGTTTTTGATGTTGATAACCCAGAGGGCATTTTACGTATTGGCATGACAGCTCAAGTCTCGATTGTTCTGGAAGAATCTCAAGATACACTCATTATCCCGGCTCAAGTACTGCAGAAAGCGGGTGGTAAAAATGCTTATACGGTCCCGGTTCTTGAAAACGGTCAAGTGGTGCACAAGCCGGTTAAAGTCGGTATCAATAATAAAGTGAATGTTGAAATTCTTTCTGGCTTGCAGCAAGGCGATCAAGTGGTATTGGGCACAGCAATGGCCGATGGTTCGTCAAGTAGCAGACGCTCTCGACCTCCAATGAGGTTCTAATATGAGTCAAGTTCTATTAAAAGTAGAGGACTTAACCCGAAGCTTTGTATCCGGGGATGAATCACTTACTGTACTTAATCACATTAATTTAGAGATTAAACGCGGTGAGATGGTGGCTATCGTTGGCGCCTCTGGCTCGGGAAAGTCCACGCTGATGAACGTATTGGGCTGTTTGGATCAACCGACGAGTGGCCGCTATTTCATTAATGGTCAAGACGTTTCTACGTTGGAGTCTGATGAGCTGGCTGAGCTAAGGCGAGAATACTTTGGCTTTATTTTTCAACGATACCATTTGCTTAGCGATTTAACGGCAGTGGGTAACGTTGAGGTTCCCGCGGTGTACGCTGGTATCTCTCACCGTCAACGGGAAGAGCGCGCCAAAGCATTACTAACACGGCTAGGTCTTGGAGAGCGTCTTACTCACAAACCAAGCCAATTAAGCGGCGGTCAACAGCAGCGTGTGAGTGTTGCGCGTGCGCTAATGAATGGCGGTGAGGTCATTCTGGCGGATGAACCGACGGGAGCGCTGGACAGCCACAGTGGCGAAGAGATGATGGCATTGCTCAAAGAGCTACATCAGCTTGGTCACACTATTATTCTCGTCACCCATGACATGAATGTGGCGAATTTCGCTGATCGAATTATCGAAATCAAAGATGGTGAGATCATCTCTGATAAGCAAAACGTCAGTGAAAGCAAAAATGCACAGCCACAGGTCAATAAACAACCGCAGCAGGATGCCAGTAAATGGTGGAAGTGGGACAGCTTCGTTGATGCATTGAAAATGGCGCTGCTTGCAATGTCCAGCCATCGAATGCGCACGTTTTTGACTATGTTAGGGATCATCATTGGTATTGCATCCGTTGTATCGGTGGTCGCTCTTGGTAATGGCTCGCAGCAACAGATTTTGTCGAACATTGCTTCTATGGGCACCAACACCATTGATATCAGGCCCGGAACCGGCTTTGGTGACAGACGATCAGGAAGAGTGAGAACGTTGACTGCGGATGATGCGGAGTCGCTCAAGAGCCTGCCATTTGTGGATAGTGTCACGCCTTCAATATCGAACAGTTTGACCGTTCGTTACGCTAACCAAGACGCGTCGGCAACCATTGAAGGAGTAGGCGAAGACTATTTCCGTGTTCGAGGCTATGAGATTGCTCAGGGTCAGTTCTGGGATGAAGACAGTGTTCGCTCTCTGGCGCAAGAAGCGGTGATAGATAACAACACCAGAAAAGAGATGTTCGCTGATCGAAGCCCGATTGGTGAAGTAATTTTCTTGGGGTCATTACCGGTACGAATTGTTGGCGTCACGCAAAAGAAAGACGACGCCTTTGGTAACAGTGAAGCGCTGAAAATCTGGGTTCCTTACACCACGATGTCTGGTCGTATGATGGGACAACGCTACCTTAATGGCATTACCGTCAGAATTGATGAAAATGCCTCCAGCAGCGCCGCCGAGCAAAGTATCATCAGCTTGCTGAAAATGCGCCATGGCACGGAAGATTTCTTTACCATCAACACAGACACAATTCGTCAAAATATCGAGAAGACGACAGCAACAATGACATTACTCATCTCTGCGATTGCAGTGATCTCGCTTATCGTTGGCGGTATCGGAGTGATGAATATCATGTTGGTATCAGTCACCGAACGGACCAAAGAGATTGGTGTACGAATGGCGGTCGGGGCAAGGCAGGCAGATATTCTCAGGCAATTCTTGATTGAAGCCGTACTGGTGTGTTTGTGCGGTGGTGTTACGGGAATTGGTTTGGCGTTTTTGATTGGCTTTGCGTTTAGCTCATCAGGCAGCAGTTTCCAAATGATCTATTCGATGAACTCTATCATTTCGGCATTTATCTGTTCGACTCTGATTGGTATTGCGTTTGGTTTCTTACCTGCGCGCAACGCGGCAAAACTCGATCCAATTGAAGCACTAGCGAGAGACTAACATGACGAACACAACGAAATTCAAAACTCGCTTTCTTGCCGTCGCATTAGGCACCGCCTTGTTAGCTGGCTGTGGCTCGATGATGCGTGCTGATTATCAGGCACCTGAAGTTCAGGTGCCAACCAACTGGCAGCAGGTGTATGTCGCTGGTGATGTCAGTATCGACCCGTGGTGGCTGGCGTTTAATGACCCAAGCCTGAACCAGTACATCAATAAAGTTCTTGAGGAAAATAACGATCTGGAAGTCGCGACACTAACATTGAAAAAGGCTCGTTTACAGTTAGGGTTAGCGAAAGATGACCTGTTCCCGAAGTTCAGCTCATCGACCTCTGCTCAGGTTGAAAAGTGGCTAGGCAGTGGTGAATCAGGTGACAGTTACAGCACCAATTTATCCGTCGGTTATGAGTTGGATTTGTGGGGTAAGGTCTCTGCGGATATCGATGCAGCAAAATGGGCGGCAATGGCGAGCAGAGAAGACCGCGAAGCTACAGCTCAAAGTTTGGTGGCGACAACCGCTTCACTTTATTGGCAAATTGGTTATCTCAAGCAGCGATTGCAACTTGGTCAAAACAACATTGATGATGCCCAGCAAACCCTGAATCTGATTCAACGGCAGTATGAGCTGGGTGCGGTTGATCAGCTTGATGTGTTGGAAGCGACGAGTTCACTGGCAAGCCTGCAAGCGCAGCAGAGTGAGTTCGAACAGAGTTTATTAGAAGCCAATAACGCCTTTGCCATCTTGTTCAATCAACCTCCTCAGAATATGAGTGACACTATTCGCATGTTACCTGAGGAAAGCGTTCCGTCGCTCAATGTAGGTGTTCCTGCCGATTTGTTGATTCGTCGACCTGATGTCAAAGCCGCGATTTATGACGTGAAATCCGCACTGGCAAACAAAGACGCGGCTGATCTGGATTACCTACCTGAGCTGACGTTAACCGGAGCTTTAGGTGGTTCTTCTGAGGCATTAAAAGACTTGCTTTCCAACCCTGTTGGTACGTTAGGCGCAGATATCACGCTGCCATTTCTGCAATGGAACGAAATGAAGAACAACAAAGCGATTGCGGATGTTGAGTATAAAACGGCGATCGTCAATTATCGCCAAGTGTTGTACACCGCATTCCAGGATGTTGAAAATTCACTGTCGGCACGCGAAAAGTTAATGTATCAGTCTGCACGATTGCAAGAGCAATATGATGCGGCCAGTGCTGCTGAGAAGATTTATGCCGCGCGATATCAGTACGGCTCTACTTCGATCATGGACTATTTAGATGCTCAGGAAAACACCAGAAACGCAGAAGCGTCTTTGCTTGAGAATCGATACAATCAATTCATTACTCAGGTAACACTATATCAATCGTTAGGCGGTACGGACTTCGCGCCTGCTGAAATGTAACAGCGTAGCCTTTAATATCTGATTCATTGAGTAAAAATGAAACGCCCCCACTGTTTGGATAGGGGGCATTTTTTAAAAATTATCTACGGACGTCCATTTTCTTCAAGGCGACGTTCGATATCTGTAAGTACTTCTGGCAGTTCAGCAATCGTGTCAATCAAGTAATGCGGTGAACTCTTAATAAATTTCGCGCGTGCTTTCTCACGGGCAGCATCTAACGTTGCTTCGTCTGCGGTTTGATACTCTTCAAATGTAAGACCTGCTTCGTTTCCCGAAAGTAGCAGACCCACCGTCCACATACCTGCGTTATGACCCTCAAAGATACCCGGTGCAGAGTCGTCCACTTTGATACACGCATTTACGTCTGTCACGCCAAGCTCTATAACGTTTTTCAACGCCATAAATGGCGCAGGGCGTCCTCCCTGTGGCAGGTCATCGGTTGCGACTACGTAGTCAGGCTGGTAACCGTAATCTGCCGCAACAGGGATCAGTACGTCCATCACTTCACGCGGATAACCCGAGCAAGACCCGATCTTAATGCCCTTGGCTTTTAGGTTTTTGACTACTTCAATTGCGTTGAGGATAGGCGCAGCGTGATCCGCGACTTTTGCTTTTTGCAGCGGCATAAATGCTGCGTAAATCGCGTCGATGTCTTCGCTGGTCATTGAGCGACCGAACTGCTTGTTCCAGCGTTTATCAACCGTAGGAATACGGCCAACTGCCTGGATGTGGTCCCATTTGCCCAGCCCCATTGGTTCGCGTGCTTCTTCAAGGCGGATATCAAAATCAAACCCTTGCTTAAACGCTTCGACGAAGATGCTGGTAGGTGCAAATGAACCGAAGTCGACGATAGTGCCAGCCCAGTCGAAGATAACTGCTTGAATTGGTGAGTTGTTCATGTTCAATCCTTTTTCTTACTTGCCAAAGCGCTCTTGGTGCTCTGGGTAAATTGGTTTTTCTATTACGAGTAGTGAAAGTCTTTACATACTTTGGCGATGGCTTCTTCAAAGATTGCCAAAGCCTGTGTTAACTGTTCGCGAGTGATGACCAGTGGTGGGCTGAGCTGAATCACATTGCCTTGTGATATCTTGAAGCTCACTCCGTTATTCAGACATTGGTACAACACGGCTTCTGCTTCATCAAATGCGCGCTGTTTGGTTTTGTGGTCCGTAACCAGTTCCACCCCCCACAGCATGCCGATGCCGCGAATGTCACCAATCAGTGGGTACTTAGCTTTCATCTCGAATAACTTTTCGCGCATGAATTGGCCGTCGGCTTTCGCTTTATCAAGCAGGCTTTCTTGTTCAATGACTTCCATGGTCGCCAGTGCTGCGGCACAACCGATAGGGCTTTTCTCATGGGTGTAGTGCCCCATCGAAACTTGCTCGGCAGTGTTGTATTTATCTTTGGTGACCATGGCCGCGATGGGCACTAAACCTCCGCCTAAACCTTTACCGATACACAGAATATCTGGCTCGATATCGTAAGCTTGGTAAGTGAACCATTCGCCACTGCGACCCATGCCGTTGGGAATGTCGTCAATGATCAGCATGACATTGTGTTTGTCACAAATTTCCCGAATGCGTTTCCAGTAGGCTTTACTTGGTACTTGAACATCGGTATTTCGCACTGCTTCCGCAATGAATGCACCAACGCCGCCTTCTTTCTCGATCACATACTCAAGGTAGTCGGCGTAATGCACATCACCGCCATCTGGTGAGGGAAGGGCTCCCCGGTAACAAACCGCTGGTGGAATACGTTCCACGCCAGCCATCAATGGCCCCATACCGTGACGAAAACAGGCTTCACCACCTACTGAAATTGCATCTAAGGACGCACCATGGAAAGAATCCCACAGTGACACCACTTTGTAGTTACCCGTTATATGACGAGCCAGTTTCAGTGCCATGCCTACTGCCGATGTCCCGCCCGGTGCGAACAGAACTCGGTTTAACTCTCCACCACAGATTTGCGTCAGCTTTTCTGCGCACTCAATGGCGGTCTGGTTGGTAAAACGGCGAGGTGAAAATGGCAACTTAGCGATTTGCTCCTGCACCCGCTTAATGACGTGCGGATGTCCATAACCAAGCTGGTGGACATTGTTACCATGAAAATCCATATACTTTTTGCCGTTCGTATCCTGGATGTAGATGCCTTCTGCAGCCTCTAATGCATCGAGACACGGCGTCGACATAGCTTGATGCAGAAAGACATCGGAATCACGCTTCAGTAATGCTTGCGTGCGTTCGTCATCCATCGACGCATTCCACGCTTGACGAGCGGGCGTTGTATTGACGTCGCCTTCGCTACGGAAATGCGTTGGTTTTACATTCTGATTCATTGTGATTTATCTCAGTTCGTCAACTCTTGCTCTGGTTGGTTTTGCCAGTACATCGCGTTTTTCACCGCCCCGATCAGACGCTCTATGTCAGCTGGATATACTTCACCGATGTTGCCAATGCGGAAACAATCTGCGTTTGATACTTTGCCCGGATAAATTACGAAGCCTTGTTCTTTCAAACGCGTGTAGAACGTTTTGAACTGGTAATCGCTGTGCGCTGGTGAGTAGAACGAAGTGATGACAGGTGAATGTAGTTCGTCATCGAGTAGTGGTTCGAAGCCAAGTGAACGCATACCTGCTACCAGCGTTTTCTGGTTGGTTTGGTAACGCTGATGGCGTGCTTCTACTCCGCCTTCCTGTTCTAGTTCTAGCAATGCTTGATAGAAAGCTCGTACAGTGTGAGTCGGAGACGTAAAACGCCATTTACCGTGGTTGACTTCCATGCAGTGCCATTGGTCATAAAGGTCGAGGCTGAGTGAACGTGCCTGGCCTTGGCATTTTTCAAGCTCGCTCTGCTTTGCAATCACAAAACCGAAGCCCGGAACACCTTGAATACACTTGTTCGCTGAGCTGATCATAAAGTCGATACCAAGATCGGCGATATCCATTGGAATGCCACCAAAGCTCGACATCGCATCGAGAATGACGACTTTACCGTATGCTTTCGCGACCGATGAAAAATCGGCAATCGGGTTGAGCATGCCAGTGGTTGTCTCGCAGTGAACAATCGCCACGTGCGTGATAGTCGGATCCGATGCCAATGCAGTTTCCACCTCGTTCAAGTGTGGCTGTGATGTTTCGCCAGGGGAAACCACATGGCATGGAATATTCAGATATTCGGCGATTTGAGCGATACGCGCACCGTATGCGCCGTTATCTACAACCAACAACTTTCCATCTTTGCCAATTGCGCTACCGATGGTTGCCTCTACTGAAGCTGTTCCGCTCCCTTGCATTAATACGCTGGTGTAGCCGTCTTTTTTTGTTGCCAGCTTAACCAGCTTAGTGCGGATCACCTCTACGATATCTTTATTGTAGTCATCGTCCCATGTGCACCAGTCTTTCAACATTGCTTCACGCACGCCTTCAGAGGTGGATAACGGGCCAGGGGTCAGTAGCAGGTATTCGTTTTTCATTTCTCTTTCCGTCAGAATTAAATTGCTGGTCTACACCAGGGCATGAAGTTTACTTTAGCAGGTGAGAAAAAGGTACGTAAATAGTCGATTGATGAATTTCATAAAACTTTAATATGCCAAATTTAATGGTTAAAAGAAGGCTAATTTGAAGAAAGTTTTCGTAAAACTGCCATTTAACGATCATGAATTCGTCACATTGGGTCAGTAGGGTAATTATCGTCAACTGGTACAGACCAAAATGAATACTTAGCCAAATTAACTGGAGAAAATGATGAAAAACCGTTTGATGAAAGGATCGCTGGCTGCGCTTGTATCTCTGCTAGCTACGAATGCAATGGCTGCACAGGAAGTGACGGTTTACACCGCTTTCGAAACTGACATTCTTGCTAAATACAAGTCTGCGTTTGAGAAAGATAACCCAGATATCAAGATTAAGTGGGTTCGCGACTCAACAGGTATCATGACGGCGAAATTGCTGGCAGAAAAGAATAATCCTCAGGCAGAAGTCGTGTGGGGTCTTGCTGGATCGTCAATGGCACTACTGAAAGAAGAAGGCCTGTTAAAGGCTTACCAACCTGCAGGCTTGGCGGATCTTCATGCAAATCTAAATGACCCACAATCAAATCAAGCGTGGTTCGGTAACGATGCGTTTTTTAACGCAGTTTGTTTCAACGAAGCGGTTGCCAAACAACTTAACCTACCTAAGCCAACGTCTTGGGAAGACCTCACTAAGCCAGTTTATAAAGGTCACATTGCCATGCCGAACCCTGCATCTTCTGGCACAGGCTACATGCAGGTTTCTGCTTGGCTACAAAACATGGGTGAAGATCAGGCATGGAACTACATGCGTGACCTAGACAAAAACATTGCTCACTACACACACTCTGGTTCTAAGCCATGTGTTCAGGCGGGTATGGGCGAAGTGGCTATCGGTATCTCTATGGCAAGCCGTGGTGCGAAGCTGAAAACTCAAGGCGCACCTTTGTCAGTGATCACTCCGAAAGGCATCGGTTGGGAATCAGAAGCGGTTGGTTTGGTTAAAGAGTCAGATGCCGCGAAGCGCGTGGTTGACTGGTCCATTTCGAAAGCAGCCAATGAGCTCTACGTAGAAATGTACCCGGTTGTCGCTCACAAAGACGTGAAAGCGACGGTGTCTAATTTCCCGAATGTTCAGGAAAATATGGCGAAGATGGACTTTGCGCAAATGGGCAGTAAACGTGCAGAAATTCTAGCGACATGGTCTGAGAAGTTTGACGCGAAATCAGAGCCAAAATCGTAACATTCTGCGCATATAGGATTTTACTGGGGAGAGCGGTTGCTCTCCCTTTTTGCATCTTGTGCAAAGTAAAGGCACATTAATGGCCAGATACTAGCCCAGAAAACAGGGCGGATGTTTTTATAAATCCGACATCCCGTATTTTAAGATGAGCCTCGATTTTGGCGTTTAAAGTCGAGAGTGTTCATCTATTTGTCATCTTCTGGCTATAAATTTGTCATTGGAACGTAACACTCCAAAACTAGAATTGGTATATACCATCTGGAGAGTATGTTATGTCAACTAACCAACCTTATCTGAATATTGAAAGTGTAGTGAAACAATTTGGACAATTCACGGCATTAAAGCAAATTTCGCTGGCGATCAAAAAGGGCGAGTTCGTCTGTTTCTTAGGCCCATCAGGCTGCGGTAAAACAACCTTGTTACGTGCCATCGCTGGTTTAGATTTACCAACGTCTGGTGCGATTTTTCAAAACGGTCAAGAGACGACATTTCTACCACCGGAAAAGCGTGACTTCGGTATCGTGTTCCAGTCTTACGCACTGTTCCCTAATCTGACTGTACAAGAAAACATAGCGATTGGTTTGAAGAACCAAGGCATGTCGACTAAAGACGCCCTGGAGAAAGTTGATCAGTGGCTTGAAACGATAGGTTTACCAACGTCGGGCCAGAAGTTCCCTAACCAATTGTCGGGTGGTCAGCAGCAGCGTGTTGCGTTGGCGCGAGCGCTTGCTTTATCTCCTGGTCTGCTGCTGCTTGATGAGCCTTTATCTGCACTGGATGCGAAAGTGCGTATTCACTTACGTGATGAAATTTGTAAGCTGCAACGCAAACTGGGCATTACCACCATTATGGTGACCCATGATCAGGATGAAGCGCTGTCGATGGCAGACCGAATTGTCGTAATGAATCATGGTGTGATTGAGCAGGTGGGCACGCCGCAAGAGATTTATCAAAAACCAGCGACGCGTTTTGTGGCTGAGTTTGTCGGCAGTATGAACTTTATTCAGACCTCAGCCGTGACTGAGTCTCAGGTACGTATTGCAGAAACTCTTTTGCCAACACCGAGATTAACTAACCGTGAGATTCAACGTGGTGATCGCTTTGACTTGGCCGTTCGTCCAGAGAACATCAAGTTTGTGGAAAACTACCGCGACTCGCTTCCGGTTCGCATTACGGAAACCGAGTTTTTGGGGGCGTTTTTCCGAGTAGATTGCCAACTGCAAAACGACGGCCTGGCGAAGCCAATCGTTGTTGATGTACCAGTGGAAACCGTGCAAAAGCTCAATATTCGTGTCGGTGATGTTCGCTATATCCAGTTCTTGGAAACCGGCTTACACGGCTATGCCTCTCCTTCTACGGGGAAAGCCTTCAAAAAAGCGTTGGCGGCGTAGGTACAGCATGAATGCAAAGACAATGACGATGAATAGCCTGACTACTCAAGACAAAGCGAAATCAATGGCGGGACGCATTAGTCGCGACAACCTCGTGCTGTTTGGATTGTTAGCGGCTCTCTCGACGATGATGATCGTGTTCATCTTGATGCCACTGTGGGCGATGCTGACTAAAAGTGTGCACAACAGCGATGGTGAATTCGTCGGATTAGCTAATTTTGCGACTTACTTTTCTTCCTCAAGCTTGTGGGCTTCCGTTGGCAACACTTTTACTTTAGGTCTTGTTGTGACGACGGTAGTCGGCATTCTGGCTTTTGGTTACGCTTACGCTCTTACACGATCATGTATGCCGTTTAAAGGCTTGTTTCAAATCTTAGGCACCGCCCCGATTCTTGCCCCTTCGCTCCTACCTGCAATCAGTTTGATCTTTCTGTTTGGCAATCAAGGGGTAGCGAAAGAGCTACTTAGTGGCCACTCAGTATATGGTGTTATCGGTATCTCAATGGGTTTGATTTTTTGGACTTTCCCACATGCTTTGATGATCTTAACCACGTCTCTGCGCACTTCGGATGCACGATTGTATGAAGCGGCCCGAGCCTTGAAAACCTCTCCGATGAAAACCTTCTTTATGGTGACGTTACCTGCGGCGAAATATGGCTTGATCAGCACTCTAATCGTTGTGTTCACTTTGGTCATTACCGATTTTGGTGTGCCGAAAGTGATTGGCGGCAGCTACAACGTTCTGGCGACAGACATCTTCAAACAAGTGGTGGGTCAGCAGAATTTCGCCATGGGGGCAGTGACCAGTATTATGCTGCTGTTTCCTGCAGTCATGGCGTTTGGCGCGGATCGCTGGGTACAGAAAAAGCAAAAAAGCTTGTTTGATACGCGTTCTGTGCCTTATCAACCGGAACCAAGCAAAACACGTGATGGTCTATGTTTTTTATATTGCTCTCTGATTTCTGTTGCTGTACTCGCCGTGCTTGGCATGGCGGTTTATGGTTCCTTAGTACCGTTTTGGCCATGGAATAAAGCTCTGACGCTGAATAACTACAATTTTGCCGAGATGAGTACTTACGGTTGGAGCCCGTTCTTTAACTCTCTCATTTTGGCGGGTTGGACAGCGGTGATTGGTACCGCTGTCATTTTTGTCGGTGCTTACAGCATTGAGAAAGGGCGTGCTTTTGGTCCAGTTCGTCAGGCGATGCAGATGCTGAGTGTCGTGCCAATGGCGGTGCCAGGAATGGTTCTGGGTTTGGGCTATATCTTTTACTTCAACGATGTGAACAACCCATTGAATGTACTTTATGGCACCATGGCATTTCTGGTCATTAATACTGTGGTGCACTATTACACCGTCGGGCATATGACAGCCTTAACGGCTCTTAAACAACTGCCTTCAGAAGTAGAAGCGACGGCTGCGTCGGTAAAACTGCCTCAGTATAAGTTGTTCTTCAAAGTGACGTTGCCAGTTTGTATGCCTGCCGTTCTGGACATTGCAACCTACTTGTTTGTTAATGCATTGACCACCACTTCTGCGGTAGTATTCCTATACTCAACCGATACGATTCCTGCTTCGGTATCGATTCTGAATATGGATGATGCTGGCCAAACTGGTGCGGCTGCTGCGATGGCCGTAATGGTCATGATTGCAGCGGCGATTGCAAAAATCGTACAGATGACGTTGGGTAAGTGGTTAGAAAGTCGCACACAGGCTTGGCGTAAAAGATAAGGACCCCTCGTGCAGTACGTAAAAATTAAAGATTCGATTGTTGAACAGATTGAAGCGGGCATGCTTTCGCCGCGTCAAAAACTGCCTGCGGAACGCAAGCTGGCGGAGTCGTTCGACACAACACGAGTTACCTTACGCGAAGCGTTGTCGTTATTGGAAGCCGAAGGGCGAATTTATCGTGAAGATCGCAGAGGCTGGTTTATTTCACCTGAGCCACTACGCTACGATCCAACCCAAACGCTTAATTTTCCAAACATGGCGAAAGCGCAAAATCGCGTCCCAAAAACGGAGCTGATTGCGGCAAAAGGTACGTTGGCCAATAAACAATCTGCACGTTTGTTACAACTGCAGCCTTTCTCAGATGTTTATCGAGTAGACCGTATTCGATATCTTGAAGACAGACCCGTGGTGTATGTGACCAATTATATTCGCCCGGAGCTGTTCCCCAATTTGTTGAGTTTCGACCTGACTAATTCGCTTACCGACATTTATCGTGAGCACTTTGGTGTGGTGTATCAAAAAACGCGTTATCGAATTTCTACCAGCACACTTCTTGGTGAAGTCGCGCAAGCGTTAAGAGCGACATCAGGTACTCCTGCTATGGTTGTTGAGCGTACTAATTATAACCAGCATGGCGAGTTGATCGACTGCGATATTGAGTATTGGCGCCATGACGCCATCAGTATTGAGTCCATTGCAGAGCTCAATCACTAACGTTCGCTTACGTCATATTTCAAAGGCTCCATCTTGGGGCCTTAGTTTTATCCAATCAGGGAACATGAAAGCTTGCTTATCGGTATATGGCAATGACAGCTTGTCGCGATAGGGGGATACCTCACTCCTATGAATCGGTGTTGGACTGATACTTTGCCGGTTAACCTTGATCTTTATTTGGCAACGATTCCTTATATGTAATTACTTATAGTTATAAATGGATAATAAACTATTTTGAGTTGTAGCACGCCTATATTGCAAGTTGAGGTAACGTTCAGATCGCGTTGAAATTTTTACCCAACATAAAGTAAGCCAGCATAGGCAACTTTTTCTTCGGCTAATTCAATGCAATTGCACGTAGTGAAATTAAATCTGACCTATTTTGTTCTAAGTACGTATGTTTAATGGGACGGGTAGCAATCTACCCGATATTAAAGGTAAGTGAGGAGAGGTATATGAAACGCTTAGTTACTTTAGCAAGCATTATCGCTTTTACTGCTGCACCTACTTTAGTTTTCGCAGGTGGGTATGAATGGACGTACGATAGGGAAACAGTTCTGGGTGATGTAGTAGCAAATAAAGACATGGCTCACAATATGGGTCGTGAATTGATGGAAGACTACCAGAATATGACTTCCGGCGAGTTACGTGACGAGTTCACTAGTAAAGCTAAATACGTTGACCGAAAATCAGTTTCTATTACTGAATCGTCCGTAACTATCGAGGAACTTTTACAATCCAACGGTCAGGTCGGATACCAACCAATATTGAATTTAGAAGTTTCGTACCGTATGCGTGAAGGTAGATTCTAACGTATCCTTTAAAACCAGCTAATAGGATTAGATTGACGTGGTAATCTGTTCTGTCTTATCGGGGGATTGTATCCACCACTTTCCTACCCTTATAAACATTTAACTTGCTTACTAGTCTAAGCAAGGCCTCGAAATCGAAAAGCCTCAATTGGTCACAGCGATTTAAGTTGATTCAGAAACTGATGACTGCAGCCACAAACAATAAACTTTGAAGTGAAAATAATAGGGCACACTTTAGCCCTGTGTTAGCCTCTGTCTTTCAAGCTCAGATTCAAAAGGTGAGTAATAGAATGAAAATATTCAGCAACTTCGATAGCGGTAGCATTCACGTCGTAAAAGCAGATGATAAAAGCGACATCCAACTTAAAATCCCCAACGATAACATGTCGGAATTCTACCAATGGTTCCACTTCCGTTTAGAGACCGAGGCTGAACAGTCACACACCATTAAGCTGTTAGACTTAGCTAAATCTGCATACCCAGAAGGGTGGCAAGGCTATGATGTCGTGGCTTCTTATGATCGTGAAGAGTGGTTCCGTGTACCCGCTGACTTTGATGGCGATACGCTCACATTTACGGTTATTCCTGAACGCAACTCTATCTACTTCGCTTACTTCGCGCCTTATACGTACGATCGTCACCTTGATTTACTACACATGGCACAAAGCGCGCACCATTGTCAGCTGGAAACACTAGGTCATACCTTAGATGGCAATGACATGAGTCTGCTGACTTTCGGTGAGCCAGAAGAAGGCAAAAAGAAAATCTGGATGATTGCACGTCAGCACCCGGGTGAAACCATGGCGGAGTGGTTCATGGAAGGTATGATTCAACGTTTGCTGGATGAAAACGATACAGCCGCACGTGCTCTGCTTGAGAAGGCAGTTCTTTACGTTGTACCGAACATGAACCCTGATGGCGGCATTCGTGGGCATCTGCGTACTAATGCGGTGGGCGCAAACCTAAACCGTGAGTGGCAAACCCCTTCAATGGAAAAAAGCCCGGAAGTATACTTAGTTCGTCAGCGTATGCTAGAAACCGGTGTAGACATGTTCCTAGATATTCATGGAGACGAAGCGCTGCCATACAACTTTGTGGCGGGTTCTGAAGGCATTCCATCTTATGATGAAAGTTTGGCGTCTTTAGAGCGTACGTTTAAGCAAGCGTTGCTCACTATCACGCCTGAGTTCCAAGATGAAGTTGGTTACGAGAAAGACGAACCTGGTAAAGCGAACTTAACGGTTGGATCAAATTGGGTTGCGGAGCAATTTAAGTGTTTGTCATACACTATAGAGATGCCGTTCAAAGATAACAATAACCACCCAGATCCGCTGTATGGCTGGTCACCTGAACGTAGTGTGCTATTTGGCCAAGATGTGTTGGCAGCAACCTTAGCAGTAGTGGACGATATTTAGTATTTTCACTTTTATGCATTCAAACGGCTCCAATATAAAAAATACCGCGACGAACGCGGTATTTTTTATCGTTAAGAGTAAGTCAGTTTATTCACATGGTGGTGCCATATGGATCACCGCTAAACCACCCAAAGAAGTTTCGCGGTATTTTTTGTTCATATCTTTACCCGTTTGATACATGGTTTCGATAACTTTATCTAATGATATTAAGCATTTGCTCGTTCTCTTTAATGCCATACGAGAAGCATTAATTGCCTTCATTGCTCCCATCGCATTTCGTTCAATACAAGGTACCTGAACCAATCCACCAATCGGGTCGCAGGTCATGCCGAGAGAGTGTTCCATGGCAATCTCTGCCGCAATACAAATTTGCTCGTTGCTGCCACCTCTTAGTGCGGTTAAACCTGCTGCTGCCATAGATGAAGAGACACCGACTTCTCCCTGACAACCTACTTCAGCGCCGGAAATAGAAGCATTGGTTTTGTACAAAATGCCAATAGCCCCTGCCACGGCTAGGAAGTCTTTCAATTGCTTAATGTCTATCTCTTTAATAAAGCGGTGATAATACATTAGCACTGCAGGAATAACGCCGGCAGCACCGTTGGTTGGAGAGGTAACGACTTGGCCACCTGCTGCATTCTCCTCACTGACAGCGAAAGCAAATAAGTTAATCCAGTCCATGATCTCCATTGGATCATTTTCAACCGCTGCGTTTGCTTCCAGTTTTTTCAATAGATTCGGAGCCCGGCGAGTGACATTGAGTCCTCCCTCCAGAATCCCCTCAGTATCAAAACCGCGTTGCATGCAAAGGGACATGACTTTCCAGATCTGTTCCGCTCTTTGATTGATCGCTTCTTCGTCACGAAACGCCAACTCATTTTGTAGAATCATGCCACCTAAACTAAAGCCGTTTGTTTCCGCTTTTTCAAGCATTTCATCGGCTGATGTAAACGGGAACGGGACTTCAACCTCAGCTTGCTGCGTACCATTTTCCAGCTCGTCTGCCGTGGCAATAAAGCCACCACCAATGGAGTAATAAATCTCGAACGCAAGTTGTTCGCCAGATTCATCTAACGCAGTGATTGTCATGCCGTTTTCATGCAAAGGGAGGTTTTCGCTATGAAATACGATGTCATGATCGTAGCTAAAGGTAATTTCGCGAGTTCCGGCTAGCAATAAAGTATTGGTTTCGATGGTATGTTGAAGTGCGCTTTTCGCACTGGTCATTTTGATGTTATCGGGTTTATTGCCCATTAAGCCCAGAACGGTAGCTCTGTCGGTGTGGTGACCTCTGCCAGTCAGTGATAACGAGCCATACAAGTCTACTTGCACCCTATGTACTTTCGCCATAGAGTCTTGAAGTAACTGAGTAAAGTTAAACCCGGCGAGCATTGGACCGTTAGTGTGGGAACTTGAAGGCCCGACACCAACTTTAAAAATATCGAAAATCGACAGCATTATTGACTTCCTTTAGCATTGGACCTTTCACAGGTCTCTAGAGTATGACTGTTAAGCGGATGTTAATCCCTAGGAGGCAGTTGGCAAAGAAGATTTTTATATTATTGCCAACTCAGGCGCTAAGCGTCCGACAAATTAATAGAGATCGTAGTATGAAATTAGACAATGTGGTTATTGTTCTTGGTAAGCGGCTCGTCAAGAACAAACTAAGTCCGGAAGGGGTTTCAAGGGTGCAAGCATTAGTCAGCTCCCTTGACTCATTGTCCATGGAAAACACGGCAATCCTATTTTGTGGAGGCAAAACTCAAGGACAAGAAATCGCAGAGGCGGATGCCATGTTCAGCTATTTCCAGACGTTTAATAGGGGTCTTTCACTGCCATTTCCGAACAGTCAGATTCTGATTGAAAATCGCTCTACAAATACCATTCAGAACATGAACAATGCTGCAGACGAATTGTGCAATAGTGGTTTATTTCAAGCGACAAGGTATAGCCAATCACCGATTAATGTGACCCTTGTTTCTAACGATTATCATCTGGAGCGAATCATAGAGATTCAAACCTTAATGGATGAACAGGGCTTGCTGAACGTACTCAAATCGCGTTGTGCATCGATGGGATTGGAGCTCAGTATTGCTTTAGAGGTGGATAAACACATTAGCGTGCCATACCCCCATTATGGGACATCAGCTCAAGCGTTTTTGCTGCTTGATGAGTTGACAACCTACCGAGTTTATTTAGAAGGTGCAATTCGCGGGGTGTTTAGTCAAGACCTAGCTGTTGTAAGAGCGAAGCCGTTGCATATTGCTCAAACCGCGATAGAAAAACTAGAGATGCTCCCTCTAGACCATGAATCCTTGCAGAATATTCAGGAAATAAAAAAGGCCGTCACAATGACAGCCTTGGATGCTAATTTGAATGTGGCTCAGCAAGCTTTAGAACGCTTACACCCGCTCTTAACCGTGATGAACCGAACTATCGATCCTGAATCTGCGCTTTAATTTCACGACGGGTGCGGAACGCACTTAAGGCAATCAAGCTGTAGCACAGTAGCTCAATTCCTTCTTCAGAAATATTTTTAACGTCGCGAATATAGCTTTCATCCATCACATGGCGCCAAAAACTGCCCATTCCGTAAAGACGTGAAAAAACAAGCAGTAGGACAACCGAGCCGATCAATAGCTTCATGTGTGGATTTTGTAGAATTCGCGCCATTTCATTCACGGTGCCTTTGCCGCCTTGATACGCTTTAGCACAGGCTAAAGCCGTAATGGTGAGCGCAGGGAATACCCAAGAACCTTGATGGATCATATCCATCCAGTAATCCATTTCACGAATCATGAGTACAGCAAAGAAGCCAGAGATTAGAACTGCAGCGTGTTTTAACTCAGGTGTACGTTTCGACAAACTGAAAAATGACCATGATGCGATGGCTAGCATGATCAACTGAAGTGTTTCTGTTATCGATGACTCGCCCAGATTGGAATCTAATACAACGTAATCGAGACGAATACTCAAATTGACGACAATGCTGATAGCCACAATCATTAATGCATTCAAACATGCTCGATAAATGGTGTGTTTTGACTCATCAGTAATGACGTTGGTTTGTGCTGCTTCGGTCTTCTTAACGGTTTGTGCTTTCATTTTGACCACCCACTCCAGAAATGTGGAAAAATCGTGAATTTATGTGATATTTATCCCGAATTTTATTGTCCAGTTGGAAAGTTATGTCATGGGAGTGTCAGAAATGTCAGAGGTTACGTACAAAGTGGGCAAAGTAGAATCATTAACACAAATGAAAAAGGAGCCATAGGCTCCTAGATGAATGTCGATAACGGGGAACTTGTTTGAAACTCAGTAGTCCTCACCTTCTTGATGATTATCCCGATAATATTCCCATTGCTCTACGCGTTCATTATCTGAAAAGACACAATAGGTTACGCGTTCGCCATTCTCTGTGACGGTCTCCATTTCTCCACCTTGTTGAACACAGTAGACAGAAGCAGGATTTGCTGCCGATGTATATTCAGTCGAGCGCGTAGCGCCTTCGTATGTGGAACAACCAGCGAGCCCTGCCGTTACTGCTATGGTTATCATTAAACTTGTCTTATTCATTATTGTTCTCCGCATGGGATGGACGAGTATTGTATTGATTATAGGCAACTTTCACAGGTTAATGTCCTAACGATGTTAAAAGTATGATGGAGGGACAGGTTGGGGTGTGCAAATCAACTCCCCATCACTTAGTCAGCTTGGTATGAGCATCAAATCAGTGAGGAATACACGCTTGGAATTGTAACTTGGGAAAGTGAGGTAATTTAGGTAGTATTCGCGCAAAAGCATCACTACGGAACCTTCAATGAGACACTTAAAATCCACGATTCATCCAGATATTGATCATCTCGACGATAAAATCATTTTTAAGCGTAATGCTGCACGTGCCATCGTTCTTGATGGTGAAAATGTATTACTGCTCTACACGGAGCGCTACCATGATTACACCTTACCTGGCGGTGGTATTGACGATGGTGAGGATATCATTGCCGGACTGGTTCGAGAGTTAGAGGAAGAGACAGGAGCAAACAATATACACGGCATTAAGCCATTTGGTCTTTTTGAAGAGTTTCGACCTTGGTACAAAGATGACGCCGATGTGATGCATATGATCTCTTACTGCTATACCTGTAAAATTGACCGTGAATTAGGCGAGACGGCTTATGAGGATTACGAGGTCAAGAACGGCATGCGTCCTGTGTGGATGAACATTCATGAGGCGATTGCGCACAACGAGCAAACTATGGCTGAGAGCCCGAAAAAGGGCATGAGTATTGAGAGGGAAACCTTTTTACTACAACTGATCGCCAAAGAGCTGCTTTAACTATCCATACGCTCGCGCAGCGCAATGTCGGTGCCGACTCTATAACGTTAGCCCAATAAAAAAGTCCGAGCTCCCCCCCGGAACTCGGACCTATTCCAGACGCGCAAGCGAAGCGTCATCTCGATGTTCGAATTTGTTATCGCGTTAGAACTTGTATCGCGGTAATAGAACAATAGCCGTTTTATATTTGATGTGTAAATGGTTATTTAGTCTAACGGCGTTTTATAATCACTGATGAGAAGTATATCCATCCAATTACAGTTGTAATTTGGGTAACTATCAGTAAACCACTGCTCTTTCTTATCGTTGAGATACAATACCTTAACTTTGGCAAACACGCTTGCATCAAGATCACGAGTTACTCATTTAGTATACCAGTTTTTTATATTTTTAACGTTATCCTGACATTTGTCTCTTGAATGAACTCGATTTTTGGTTGCTCAATCGAGCAAGCCGACTAAAGTCGACAATTGGTTGAGTGAGACCTTTAGTACGCGTTATAGGAAAATACAAAAAGAGATTCCGGATGGCTTCCTGGGGGCTCGTCTGGAATCTCGGTTTTTAGGTTAAGGTTCTGAAGGGTGGGAGACGGAACGGTGAAACTTCTGGAACAACCACCCAAGTGCAACCAAAGAAGCGCCCAAGCCGAGGAAGCTAATAGCGCGCCAGAAACCATCCAGAGAACGCACATCCCACAAGAACACTTTCAGCGCGACGCATGCCAGGATGATGAGCCCGATACGTTGAAGGTTCATTGTTTTGCGTATGACACCTGTCCATGTAAGTAAGCCTCCGATAAGCAGTCCTGCCACTGAATAACTGAATAGCTCCGCCATACTAGTCGGCTGATACAGGGTCATGGAGCTTGTTTGCCAGAACTGTCTAATTGACATACCTAGCCATGCTGCTGTGAGTATGAATCCGATACTGGAAACAATCTGTCTGTGAATAATCAGAGTATTCCAACGCTTAACTACCGTGACAATTAGAATGCTCGCTGGTAGCAGCCAACCTAAACTTAACATATTGAAAACTGGAATAGCTTGCGCAGACACGTTATCAACGTTCAAAGGTGACTCAATCGTATTGAGTAATAAGGTCATCAAAGCAAATACGACCCAGAGCAAGTAACTATACGCTTGATACACGTAAGTGAGTTGCTGTGCGAACTGGCTGCGGTAGCTGTATACCAAACCCATGGCTAAAGCCTGGTTCGCAAAGACAATAGCACTGGTAAAGTCGATGTGGCCTAGGTAGCCATATTGTCCCGTTAACCAGTAGTTTGTTTGGGTGAACAACGCGATTAAAAAGACGTGCAGAAAGGCACCTTCAAACCAATTGGCGAGATCAACATCTGCTCTGGTTAGCACGGTTCGAGCATACGCAAGAATAACGAGTGCAGGTAGATAACTGAGTAGTACCCACGCCCAGTGCCCTGTTTCGACGGGCTGCCACTGAGGAATAAATGGCAGTAGCGTCAGGCGGACAACTAAAGCACCCATCATTATTTTGACCGCCCAACTGGCAGGGCGAAAATACCCAGCCTGTATTTGCAGTGCCATTATCGCCACTTGTGCAGAAATTGCAGTGGTCAGCCAGGTATCACTAAGCCAAACAAAGGAACAACCAGCCACGATAGCATGTACGACCGCGGAACATTCGTAGGCGAGTCGTGTTAAACGCATGCCCAAATAAACGTAGCAGACTGCAATTAAAGCCGTAAAGAACGTCCAATACCAGGCATAGCTGTACGTAAACTCGTGTGCGTAAAACAGAACGATTAGCGTCATTGAAGGTGCAAGGGCGAGCAACAAGACACTGGTTATGGAAGAGCGATCATTAAGCCCTTGTATATAGTTCCTTAGCGCAATAAATATGATACTCAATGCTAATGCGAGCAGAATACTGCTCTCACTCTGTGACATGTAGAGTGTGTCAAATGCGACCGAAACAACCAATATAGCGGTTGCTGATACCAGAACCGAAGGCAGGAAAACTCGCGTTGACCAACCCTTGCGTAACGCGGGTAGCCAGATAGTTGCAACAAGTAAAATATAGCAATACGCCATTTGAAAGACGTTAAGTTCGGGCATTCTTGTTATTGCAGAAAAGGTCAGAAATACGATTGCAAGAGACGTGATGACTGGAGGGTTTGTCCATTTATTCTGGCAATGGCGATAACGAGGGTTGAGTGTCCACCCTAAGCTCGGTACGGCATAAATCAGATACAACGTGAGCGATAGGTAAATATACGCCCAGGAGAATAAACTCTCTGTCGGAGTACTTTCTATCAGAATGAGCATCCACAGCGCATGTGGTATGGAACTACTCGGTGAGATCCAAGCCCTGCGTACCTTCTGCATAAGCAAAGTGGCTGCAATGGAGATTGCGCTGATGTAACCCGCTAACAGGAAATAATCAGGCTCAGCGCCGCTTATCCATAGTGGCGCAGTGTAACCGCCAATCAATCCCAACACGGCCATTAATGGCCCCTGTCTTAATGACAAAGCAAGGCTGGAGAATGCGGCGACAGCTAAGATCAGCAATGAGATGCTTGGTGTCAGCATTTGGTAGACAACAAATGCAAAAATAACCGTACAGTAAACGCCAGTCAGGCCAGTTCCAGTAATGGCGGCTGGAACATAAGTGAACCCTTGGGCTCGTTGTGCTCGTTCTGTATCGCGCTGTTCTTTTCGGTGAAACCACTCGCCCGCAGCGATCATGGCAAAAGATAAGGTAAACGCAAAAGCGACACGTACGAAGGGTGAAAACTCAATATGGCTGCCAATCACTTGCACCAAGTAGCCGCCACCAATAAGCATTGCCAACGCTCCCACCCATACGAGCCAGTTTTCTTGGAGGCTGGAGAGTAACTTTTCGGTTTTGTTTTCCCAATGACTATTGTCGTTCTCGGTGAAGCTCGCAATCTGAAAATCTTCCTGAGCAGTCTGATGCGCGAATAGCGGTTCTGCGGATGAGTCTACGTCGTTATCGGAACCTGCTGGGTGCTGCGATGGTTCAGTGTATTGACTCTCTGCTTGATTTGACGTTGTTCCAGCGATGTCAGAAGCTGGGAGAGAGTCTGTTTGCTCTGTTTCTGTGTGACTCGGTTGGTTTAGCCATCGTGAACGTAATTCATCCAACTCTCTGCGTAGCTGAGTTATCTCGTCTTCCAGATTTGAAATTCGTTTTACTGCTTTCAATGTAATCAGCAAGGCAAAGAACGCCATGATCACCGCTAATGAAGTCAACAAGTGCTTTTCTCCCTATCCAAGTCTCTTCAACTGCCTCATGAGGATTCTTAACTTTGAGCACCCAAGTTAAAGCTTAGTTCACGGTCTATACCTGTGAGCGTTGGGATGCTAGGTTCCGCCTAAAATTTTTAGAAACGCTGAAAGAACATTCTACATGTCGAATGTGAGTAGGTAAGTCTCCTTAACGGGAAATACAGTAAATTCTTAGACTTGCGCGATGATTTTGGGCTTATGTTTCTCTTTTTGGTTATTTTTCGTGTGTTGAATGGTGGAGTAAACGTGAACTCAACTATATTAGTAATTTCAAGCAATAAGATTGTCTCTTGCGTGTATACGCTAAAACAACGATAAGAATAGGTGACATAGATGCAAGTTGGTAATGAAGCGCTGGTGTTATCAGCGGTTGGGGTGATTGGTTTAGGGTGTCAGTGGTTAGCTTGGCGACTTCGTTTGCCTGCGATACTATTTTTGCTTTTGGCTGGCCTTGTTGTCGGGCCACTAATGCAGTGGCTGAAGCCGGATGAAATATTAGGAAACTTACTCTTTCCGCTGGTCTCGTTGGCAGTGGCCGTTATTTTGTTTGAAGGCAGCCTAACGCTAAATTTTAAAGAGATTCGCGGAGTGAGTGGCTCGGTATGGAGTATTGTCTCTTTTGGCGCGATTATCTCTTGGGCCATGACGAGTGTGGCGACACATTATTTCTTGGGTTTTTCATGGGAGCTGGCAATGTTGTTTGGCAGCTTGACCGTCGTAACGGGGCCTACCGTGATTGTTCCGCTGCTAAGAACTGTGAGACCAAACAGCACTCTGGCTAATATTCTGCGTTGGGAAGGGATTCTGATTGATCCGCTTGGTGCGCTATTTGTTGTCATGGTTTACGAGTTCATCGTGTCACACAGCGCGGTCAATAGCGTCGAAGTCTTCGCCAAGATCATCGCCGTTGGTGTCATTCTTGGTGTTGCGTCTGGCGCGGCGGTGTCCGCAGCGTTGCGTCGGGCATGGTTAACAGAATATTTACAGCCGTTTGCCGTGTTGATGGTGGTACTTGGCGTCTTCTCGGTTTCCAATCATTTAGAATCTGAAGCCGGGCTGCTTACTGTCACCGTTATGGGGATGTGGCTTGCCAATGCAAAAGAGATCAACATTCAGCAGATATTGCACTTCAAAGAGCACTTGACCATTTTGCTTATTACCGGCTTGTTTATCTTTTTAGCCGCTCGCATAAGCTTGGACGACTTTACTGCTCTGGGATCTGGCGCATTGATGCTATTTGTCTTCATGCAGTTGGTCTCGCGTCCGTTATCAATATTCCTCGCTACGATACGCAGTAATTTAGGTCTCAAGGAAAAACTGTTTCTGTCATGGGTTGCACCGCGCGGTATTGTTGCGGCCTCTATTTCGTCTCTTTTTGCTATTAAGCTAATCGAATACGGCGTCAGTGGTGCTAGTCTGCTTGTACCAATGACCTTCATGGTAATTATTGGAACCGTTGTGCTACAGAGTGCGACGGCTCGCCCTGTCGCGGTTGCCTTAGGGGTCGCAGAGCCTGCGCCGAGGGGGTTCTTATTGATTGGTGCGAACCGAGTTGCCAGAGAAATAGGTCAGGCATTAGCACGTTATGACAGGCGTGTTCTCATGACGGACTCAAACTGGGAATACATCAGTCAAGTTCGCATGCTCGGTTTGGATTATTACTATGGGAACCCGATATCCAGCCACGCAGATGATAACCTCAACTTAATCGGTATTGGCCAGGTTGTCGCCCTGACGCCGGATCAACATTTCAACATTATGGCTTGCATGCAGTTTGTCGATGAGTTCGGCGAAGATAAAGTGCATTGTCTGCAAAAAAACCAAAACAAACGGTAATGGTAGGGAAAAGCACACCGTCGCGCAGGAATATCATGGCAGGCTACTGATGGGCGGGAATGTCAGTTACAGCCAATTGGCGAGTTTATTGAGCCGTGGAGCGGAAATAAAACATACTAAGCTAAGTGACAGTTTCACCTATCAGGATTATTTGGCGCATCACAATAGCAATTTGCTCATTCCACTGTTTTATGTGGAAGAAAAGGGCAAAATTCACTTCTGTGATGATCCCGAACAGTTTGCACCAAATACGACCAGTACGGTGGTGTCTTTGATTATGCCTGAAAGCAATCAACAGCCGTTATAGAATCTATTGAGTTGGCATCTTGCCGATTTGTTATCCAAGCTTACAAAAGCTGCTGGCCTCACATGCGTTAAACTTGTGAGGTAAAAAGCAAAGTAAATCAATGGACTTGGCAGATCTAAAGGAAGTGCGGCGGATATTTCAGAAATTTCGCATTGACGTTACTGATAAGGATCGCAATACTGCGCGACTGTTTTACTTTAGGGTGACATTATGGCTCCGCAAACTAATCGAAAAGATTTACACCTAGACGCTGTTTTACATCATGACATGAGCATGAAGCATAAAACGGCGGGCTTCGAGTCTGTCGAATTTGAGCACTGTGCGCTGCCAGAATGTGACTTTAACGCCATCGACCTGTCTACCGAGTTCTTAGGTCGAAGGCTAGCTCTGCCATTTTTAATCAGTTCGATGACAGGTGGAGCCAAAGACGCGGAATCAATCAATTGCCGTTTGGCTGAAGCGGCAAGTGAATTAGGTATTGCGATGGGGGTAGGCTCTCAACGCATTAGCCTGGAGCAGAGTCTGAACTCAGGTTTAGGCCGAACGATTCGGGAGCTGGCTAAAGGTGTGCCGTTGTATTCCAATTTAGGTGCGGCTCAACTGCGTGATAAAGAAAATTTGGACAATGCTCAACGAGCGGTAGACGCCATTCAAGCCGATGCTCTGATCGTGCATGTGAATCCGATGCAAGAAGCTTTTCAGGCAAATGGCGACCACAACTGGATTGGTGTGATTCATGCGATTGAAAAACTGGAATCACGAGTGGATGTTCCGATCATCGTCAAGGAAGTCGGGTTTGGTATTAGTGGCTCTATGGCTGAAAAACTGGTCGACGCAGGTGTTAAAGCCATTGACGTGGCGGGAGCTGGCGGCACTAGCTGGAGTGCGGTCGAAGGTTTCTGTCAGGATAATGCCCGTATGAAGTGTGCAGCGGAGCTGTTTCGTGACTGGGGAATACCAACGGCTAACTGTCTTGAACAAATTCGTGCTCAGTACCCTGCGTTACCTTTAATCGCATCTGGCGGTGTTCACAACGGGCTAGAAGCTGCCAAAGCGATCCACTTGGGCGCTAATTTGGTTGGCCAGGCGGGAGCTGTACTGAAAGCCGCGACAATAAGTACGCAAAACGTTGTCGAACATTTCGAACAAATGGCACTGGAATTACGTTTGACGTGTTTCGGTACCGGATCGGCGAATCTATTCTCTTTGCCTAAAGCGAAGCGTTTATAGTCGCACGACGATGTGTGCGCTAACCCAATGATTTTAGATAAATTGTCGATGTCTTAACACGTAGACTGATAATTTAGTTATAGTTTATACAAAAGTCGCTTCAAGATGTTGTGTTCGACAGTCATGTTTGATTGCCTCATCTGGGCGTTACTTGTCTAGAACATTCTTTGACACTGGAACCTAAATCTTATGAAAAAATTGGTAATGTTACTGTTGGCGTCTGCGGCTTTAACTGCTTGTAGCGACGAAGTTGGCACCGAGAGTTGGTGTAACGACATGCGAGACAAACCAAAAACTGAGTGGACAACAGAAAGTGCCATGGATTTTGCTAAGCATTGCGTCCTTCAAGATGGCGTGGGCAGTGAACAGTGGTGTAAGGACCTGAAAGAGAAGCCAAAAGGTGACTGGACTGCGAATGAAGCGTCTAGCTACACGAAACACTGTATTTTCTAATTGAGCTGAAACGCTCAATGTTTATCTCCCAAAGCCAAGCCCACTGCTTGGCTTTGTTGCCTATTTGCTCAGTTTTTCTGAGAGCAACTCCTACTGCACGTTTTGAAGTTCCTCGAATCCGCCAGCATTATGAAGGTTTGTAAAGCCCTTAGATTGGAGGTACTGATACGCTTTTCCTGAGCGATTGCCGCTACGGCAGTAAAGCACAATCTCTTTATCTTTTACGATACCTTTATAATGTTTGTCTAGTTCTGAAAGCGGAAAATTAACTGCATTGTCCAGGTGACCTTCTGCAAACTCTCGGGGTGTACGCACATCAATAATCATTGCGCCTTGCTCAATCAGCAACCACCCTTGCTCCGCGCGTTCTGAGGCAAATGTCATTGGAGTTATCAGGCTAATGCAGATGGCTGTAAGAGTGAGAGAAATAAAACGTTTCATTGTCCAAGCTCCGTCTTTTATTCATAAGACAATGACTACCATCGTCCAGAAATACCGATCATCATAGATCCAATATTAACCATGGTGAACAGAATTATTTGAGAATGATGATCCACTTCGCTTGCTAAGATTTTAGCCCTAGCATCGCACCGAAGAGAATTAAACCCGCTCCGCAAACTTGATTTAATCGATGCTTCACCTTGAGCAGTAGCGTTTGTAAATATGGCGATGTAAACAATATCGCTACCATTGAGAACCAAATGCCATGCAACGCAATCATGTATCCCCCATAGATCAGAGCTCTGGTTTGGTTATCCGTTTCTGGATTGATGACTTGACTAAAAATACTTAAGAAAAACAACATCGTTTTTGGATTAAGGACATTACACAGAAAGCCTTGGAAAAAGAACTGCCAATCAGAAGTACTTTCGTGCGTGATTTGCTCCTCGGCTTGCTGTGATGATGAAGAAAAAAGCCCTTTTACTCCGAGGTATACCAAGTAGGCTGCACCTAAGTAACGAATCACACTAAATAGCCATTCATTTTGTGAGATTAAGTAACTGATACCGAGTAACGAGTAAGAGATATGTATTGAGATGGCGAGGCTGATTCCGACTGCACTCCAAATTCCTGCGCGTCTGCCATGATTAAGACTGTTTTTTAATACCAACACAAAATCAGCTCCGGGACTGATAACGATAAGTATGCCTAGTAAGGCAAGGCTGAACAACTCCATGGTGGCTCCTGTTTAATTGTTGTTTTGGACGCACTGATTGTAGGCTGACAACTCGAAGACTATAATCGAAACAAATTCTTTTACCTGTGAGAATAGTTCACATATGAGGCACCTCAAATCCTTTCACGTATTTCACGTTGCGGCATCTTCATCCAGCTTTAGTGAAGCGGCGAAAAAGCTGAATATTACTCATGGCGCAGTGAGTAAGCAGATCAAAGTCTTAGAGAGTTATCTCGAACAGTCTCTGTTCTACAAGCAAGGTCGGAATGTATTTCTCACTAAAGAAGGGGAAATGCTAAAAGGTTATACTCAGCAAGCTTTCCAGGCGTTGGAAAACGGCGTGGGAAAATTGCAGCATCAGAAGCATCAATACTTAGAGGTGTCGTGTGAGCCAACATTGACCATGCGTTGGTTGATGCCTAGGCTGTCTGATTTTAATGAGGAATGCGGAGCTGACGTTCGTTTGTCTACGGCTGGGGGGCCAGTAGCACTAGGTTCAACCGGGCTCTCTATGGCAATTCGTCGAGACGATTTTGAGCCATTGCACGAATACCCTAAAACGGTATTGGTTGAAGAGTGGGTCGGTCCTGTTTTTTCTCCGGGCTATTGGCAGCAAGTGAAACAAGATTTGAGTGCAGTTAAGTTATTACACAGCCAAACCAGGCCGGATGCTTGGCATGAATGGAGCGTGAGCGCTGAATACCCAGAATTGCAAGAGAATGCACAGCAGACTTTTGCCCATTTTTACTTTTGTATTCAAGCTGCGGTAGATGGCTTAGGAACTGCGTTGGGCTCTTATCCTTTGGTGATGGATGATCTTAAGCGCGGTAATCTTATTGCCCCTTTCGGCTTCGTCTTATCAGGGCACGATTATGTTTTACTTAGCCAAGACAAGGCGTTCACTAAACTCGAAAGTCAGTTTATGAGTTGGTTGCAGGAACAAATGGCAGAATGTGTACCCGTGTAAAATTAAATCAAAGCGTTAGCTGGTGATATGCTCTCGCGTTGCTTAAAGTTGATTGATAAGCCGTGTTACTGAATTTGGAACTAGGAAATGGAAAACCTGAATATTGTAGAAATAAAGTCCTTCGTACCCGCCAAGGATTATGAACTTTCAAAGCAGTTTTATCAGGAAGCTGGTTTTGAGATGGCATCTGACTTTGGCGATGTGGCGTACTTCTTCCGAGAGAAGCATGCTTTCCTTTTACAAAACTTTTATGAGCCAGAACATTGCCATAACTTCATGATGCATTTGCTGGTGGAGGACGTCCAAAGCTGGCACCAACATCTTTCACAATTGAATCATGATAAGTTTGGCTCCCGTCTTACTGATTTGGTCGATCAGCCCTGGGGGATGCGTGAATGCTGTCTGTTTGACCCAAGTGGTGCGTTGTGGCGTATTGCTCAGAATATCTAAACCTTGTAAGTGCGTATAGTTCGAGAGTACTTGAGAGGAAGTGATTACTTACTTCTGAAGAATCTCATTTCATCAGATGCATTGCCTTGTTTCCGAGGGCGTTTCACCAAACAGTTGCTTGTAGCTTTGGCCGAACTGGCCGAGATGGAAAAAGCCAAAATCAAAGGCTATCTCTGCGATGTTACGAGTTTCTTGAGGGTTTTGCAGTATACGGCGTATCTGATTCAGTCGCATTCGATGAATAAACTGTTTCGGTGAAGTATCACAGCACGCCTCAAACGTATATTGCAATGTTCTACGGCTAACATGAACCGCCTCACACAGTTCACTCACGGTAATTGGGGTTCTATAATCCTGATTCTCCAAATATTGTCGAATTCGGTTCATCACAACTTGTCTCTGAGAGGCCGCTCTTGACGACACTTCTCGCTGTGAACTTAAAGAAAACAGCTCCATCAGGACATCTTTGACGACGGTTTGATGCGTTTCGCACGACCATCGAGCCTGATTGGGATCAAGTAATATGCCCAAGTAATATTTGAGTTGCTGAATGTGACGTTCGCTTAAGCCGGACAAGTAGAGCTCTTGCCCTTTAACATCGTCAAGCTCAAGTTGCTCTTTAAGCTGTTGAACAAAATCTTGTTTTAGCACCATGCCATAAATCGAAAAGGCTTCTGGCGTAATTAACTCGAAGTCTACTCCTCCTGATCGAAGTAAAAGCTTGTCGGCATCAAGTTGTGAATGATTGATATGCAACGCTTTATCTTCAACGCTTATCCCTAGCCAAACCCCACCTTCCTCGACACGGCATTGCTGTCTCAGTGCACGGTTACTGTCTTCACGAAATACATGCACAGTGTTGAATCGTCGCTCTCGGATTTGTCCCAGAAATCGGCCATTGCTGATTTGGTCGTATTCCTGTTGCCAATTGACGAGGCTTGCTGCTTGTTGGTTTGCATCTTTTGTGGGATTTGTGCACAAAGTTGGTGCGGTAGAGATCTGTTCATCATTCATCATATTTACTTCCGATGCCTGTGTAGTGAATCAAAGTAGGGCAAAACATAGTTAACGTACTGTTTAAAAAACCTTTTTTAACATTGCCGATTTTTGATAATCATCGGGAATGCATTTCGCTTTAATCCCTATAGAAAATTATAGAACTATCAGCAAAAAAATTGCAAAAACTGAACCATGTAGTTGAAGGGGAAGAATCATGACCGCAACTTATCGTCGGCAACAGGGAAGTAAGGTATATACCTTTGAGTCATTGGCAGACTTGATGGCGAAAGCTACGCCGGAGCGATCTGGCGATGCGCTGGCCGGAGTATGTGCCGAGTCAGCCGCAGAGCGCGTCGTGGCGCAAATGACGTTATCCGAGCTGCCTCTAAAAACCTTTCTAAACGAAGTCGTGATCCCGTATGAAAGCGATGAAATCACGCGCTTAATTATTGATACTCATGACCGTGAAGCTTTTCAACCGATCGAACACCTGACGGTAGGTGACTTTCGCAACTGGTTGTTGAGCGAACAAGCGGACAGTGTCACGCTGGCCAAGGTTCGTCCCGGTCTAACCCCTGAAATGGTGGCGGCGGTCAGCAAGATCATGCGCAATCAAGACCTGATTCTAGTTGCGAAAAAGTGCCAGGTGGTGACGGCTTTTCGTAATACGATTGGTCTACCGAGCCGCTTATCCACCCGTTTGCAGCCTAACCATCCGACCGACTCTCTTAATGGCATAGCCGCGACGATCTTTGATGGTTTGATGTACGGCAACGGTGATGCGGTAATTGGCATCAACCCGGCAACTGACAATGTACCTCAAGCCGTCAAGTTGATGAAGTTGATGGATGAGGTAATTCAGCACTATCAAATTCCTACTCAATCTTGTGTTCTGACCCATGTGACCAACACCATCGAGGCGATCGAGATGGGGGCACCTGTCGATCTGGTTTTCCAGTCAATCGGCGGCACACAAGGCACTAATGACACCTTTGGTATCAACTTAGCGGTATTGAAAGAGGCACACGAAGCGGCACTGTCACTTAACCGAGGTACGGTTGGTAACAACGTGATGTATTTCGAGACCGGACAGGGCACGGCTTTGTCCGCAAATGCTTTTCACGGTGTCGATCAGCAAACCTGTGAAACTCGTGCGTATGCCGTAGCAAGGCAGTTTGATCCTTTGTTGGTAAACACTGTGGTTGGTTTTATCGGGCCTGAATACTTGTTTGATGGCAAACAGATCATTCGTGCCGGTCTGGAAGATCACTTCTGTGGCAAGCTTCTTGGGCTGCCGATGGGCTGCGATATTTGCTACACCAATCATGCTTACGCTGATCAAAATGACATGGACAACCTTCTTACGCTGTTGGGCGTAGCCGAATGTTCTTTCATCATGGGCATTCCGGGTTCTGATGACATCATGCTCAATTATCAAACCACTTCATTCCACGACGCGTTATACGCGAGAAAAGTGCTTGGATTAAAGCCTGCGCCTGAGTTCGAACAGTGGCTTACCGACATGCAAATTTTCGAAGACGTACACGAGGTGCGTTTAAACGACCGCATTTCTGGCTCGTTTGCCGGCGCAATTTCACAGCTGAATAAGGGGCGTGCTCATGGGTAAAGTGGTTTCAATCTCAGACGGCGCAACAGCAAAAGTTGTGACACGTAATCCTTGGGATAAATTACGTGAGTTTACTTCTGCGCGTATTGCTCTGGGTCGCAGTGGCAACAGTGTTCCGACAGATGAATTGCTCTCTTTTCAGCTCGATCACGCCCAGGCGATGGACGCAGTGCATTGTACTCTGAATGTAGACTCTCTGGTCGCCCAGCTGTCCGACTCGTACTCGATTCTCAAACAAACACTTGAGCCACCTGTCGTGGTGACAAGCAAAGTCACCGATCGATTCATGTATTTGCAGCGACCAGATCTAGGTCGCCAGCTTGATGAAGCGTCCTGGAACAAGCTTGAAGCCATTAGCAAGGAACACAATACCGAGCTCGATTTAGCGATCGTTATCGCCGATGGTCTTTCTTCTGTCGCGATTCAGAACCATGCCTTACCTGTTATCAGCCGCTTAGTTTCGCTAATGAGTGGTGATGAAGAACACCAATGGAATTTAGCGCCTATCGCTGTTGTGAAGCAGGGGCGAGTCGCGGTCGGTGATGATGTTGGCGAGTGCTTTAATGCCAAAGCCGTGTTGGTTCTTATCGGCGAAAGACCGGGGCTCACTTCTCCAGACAGTATGGGGATGTACCTGACTTGGGGTGCGAAACGTGGCTCGAAGGATTCTGACCGAAACTGTATTTCCAACGTGCGACCGCAAGGGCTCAATTATGACGATGCCTGTCAGCGCGCATTCTATTTGCTTAAAGAGGCTCGAAGACTCCAACTCTCAGGCGTGAACTTAAAGGACCGTTCTGCCATTGACGAAGAGAGTGGCAGCGACCTCGAAGATAAGCACAACAACAATTTCTTAATTTCTAAAATGTAGAGGGATTTACTATGTCTAATCATCAGGAATATCTGGCTAAAAGACAGTTAAAAAGAGGGACCGCAGGCTGGATTCTGCTTGCGGGGTTGGGCGTATCGTATGTTATTTCCGGTGATTTTGCCGGATGGAACTTTGGTATCGCTCAGGCAGGCTGGGGTGGTTTCCTTATCGCAGCGATTGCGATGGCGGTGATGTACCTAACGCTGGTTTTATCATTGGCGGAAATGTCGGCGGCGATTCCGGCTGCTGGTGGCGGCTATAGCTTTGCGCGTCAAGCAATGGGACCGACGGGTGGCTTTTTTACCGGTCTATCTGTACTTATTGAATATGCGCTTGCACCTGCTGCGATTGTAATATTCATTGGTTCAGCGGTGAATGAATTGATTGGTATCGATGGCCCTGTTGTCTACGCACTTTTTTATGCCGTCTTTATCGGAATTCACATGGCTGGTGTGGGTGAAGCGCTAAAGGTCATGATGGTTATTAGTGGATTAGCGGTGTTGGCCATTTTGGCGACCGCAGGTGTACTGATAGGCGACTTCGACATCAATAACCTGTTTGATATTGCTCCAGCAACTGCTCAGGCAACAGAAGCGTTACCATTTGGTTGGTATGGTGTTTGGGCTGCACTGCCGTTTGCGATGTGGTTATTCCTCGCGGTTGAAGGGGTTCCTTTAGCGGCAGAAGAAGCAAAAAACCCGGCGAAAGATGTGCCAAAAGGCATTATCGGTGCAATGTTATTCCTTCTACTAACTGCGACTCTTGTGGTTGTGCTATTAGCTGGTGCAGTAGGTTCACAAGTTATCGGTGATAGCGCGGTACCACTGGTTGATGCACTGAAGCTGACAGGTAACCCGGCTATTGCTACTGCCGTTAACGTACTAGGTCTGGCTGGTCTGATTGCGTCGTTCTTCTCAATCATTTACGGCTACAGCCGTTTGGTATTCGCACTTTCTCGTGCAGGCTACCTGCCACAAAGCTTGTCACTAACAAGTGATAAGAAAGTGCCAACTCGTGCACTATTTGTTCCGGGTGTATTTGGCTTCTTAGTCTCGCTGACAGGTGAAGGTGATTTGATTCTGGCAATGGCTGTTGTTGGCGCAACCGTATCGTACGCTTTGATGTCACTAAGCCACATCTTGTTACGCATCAAGCAACCTGAGCTACATCGCCCATACAAAACTCCAGGTGGTATTGTTACTTCAAGTATCTCGTTGGTGCTTTCTTTAATCGCGATGACTGGCGTTTATGCATTTGACCCTTCAGCGTTCTTTATGACCATGGGACTGTTTGTTATCGGTGGAGCGTATTACGGACTCTACAGCCGCAACAAGCTGGTGGCGACTTCAGCAGAAGAAGAGTTTGCAATGCTGTCAGTGGCGGAACAGGAATTGGAAGCAGAAGGCGCTCGTTAAGTTCTTCTCAGTAGATACGATTGTAAATAACCAAAAAGGGAGCCTCGGCTTAATGCCAGTCAGTTAAGCTGACTGGCATTCTTTTTATTAGGGTATTTTCTGACTTTTGCTTTGACGGCCCTCGGGTATATCCGATCTTCTCGTTTGATAGGCAATACATGGTGAGAGGTCTCTTCTATCAAGTGAGTGATCCTCTTTGGTATCGTTCCTGCTGATTCTAGCCAGAAGCCATGGATTAGATGAATAATGGCGTGAGCACAAGTCGTGAAACTCAGTTGGTTTGGATATAAACCAGGTATGCTGGAGGCCATGTTAACCATCTGATACCTCAGTATATTGTAGGCTAAAAGCAGTCCCCATAACTCTTGGCGAACCATCTCTGGCTTTTTACTTCTTAGTGTAAATTCATTTTTAAGAAGCGCTGATTTCATTTCTCTGTAACCTACCTCTATCTCCCAACGATGGCTATACAAGTCCGTTATTTCTGAACTTGGGTAACGCATTGCGTCTGTCATGGATGTGAAGATATTGACCTCTTTCCCTTTGATTGTTCGAGTTATCAGTCGTACTTGTATGGCTTCTGGTAGGTCTGGGAACTTTTTCCTGGCTTGAGGGTTAGATTTCAACTCAACAAGCTTGTCGTTTCTTCCAAGTTTACTTATTACCGTGTATTGAGTCCCTTTTCTCATGGGGATCATCCAGTGACGCTCGCGACCAGTGCAAGCCCAGCGATTCAACAGACCAAGCGAGAAAAAGCCTCTATCGAACATCGTTAAACTATTGTCTGGAGTGGTTTCGATTAGGTTTTCTGCCAGCTTCATTTCATTCGTTTTATAGCTATCGAAAGCACTAGCAATAAGCATATGACTGGTCACTTCCATCTGACATACCATGCGAACTTGAGGAAAGCTCGCGTCGCCATTCTGATTTGAAGGGGCTTTGAAGGCCTGTCGATTTTCATCACTATCCGGCGTTCTCCAAAGCACACCATCGACGGCAAGCAACTTCAACCCTGACCATGTGGGGTGTTGTGCCTCTTGATTCCAAAGCCTTTGACTCTGATGAAAAACTTGCTTTACCGCTTCATCTCCTAGTCGTTGTCTAGCTTGAACAATAGCGCTTGGGGCTACCAACGATTTCTTACCTGGTAGCATCAGTTGGGCTTTTGACACAATGCTCCATAAAGGCTCTTGTCGATACAAAGACATGGCAATCACAGACCAGACAGCCATATCAAGGGGGATTCGACGCTTACGAATAGTTGCTACACCAGTAGTTTCAAGGCATTGGTTAATAAAATCGGGGGAGAGAATATCACTTAGCTTTCCCAGCTGTTCAGTGTTTGGTGCATAGCGATTAGCAAGTGATAAGGCTGTAGTTAATTGCAAAAGAAAAAGCTCTAAGATTGAATTCTTAGAGCCTTTATAAACGAGTTGGAGGATCGTTCAACCGATCATTTATTGCTTAACTGATCGGCATTAAGCCTCGGCTCCCTTTGTTGATTTTGGTCTTCTGAAGAATATCCCGGCGATGCTGAACGCTAGCGGTTCTTATACTTGTGCAATAAATCCAAAGGAATATGGCAGTAATCATCCGGGAAGCGAGTGAGCCTGTCTTGGTGTTCGTCATCACTTGGCACGTAGTTGGTTAACTCACGTACTTCGACCACGATCCTATCTGCGTCGTCTCTTGTTGCAATATAGGTTTTGACGTTCTCAAGATGCTGCGGATTTTTACTGTACACTCCGGTTCGGTATTTCTCACCGACGTCCTCACCTTGTTTATTGACGCTGTAAGGGTCGATGATTTCAAAGAAGTAATCCATGAGTTCTTCTAGTGAAACTAGCGAAGGGTCAAACTGAGTGCGTACACATTCCGCATAACCGTCGTAGTCAGATGTTGTAGAATTTGTTGTGCCGTTCGCACGGCCAGCTTCGGTTGCAATCACACCGGGAAGGTGGCGCATAAACTCTTGTACGCCCCAAAGGCAGCCGCCCGCAAAGTAAATCTCTTGCATAAATCTGTTCACTTCAAAGTTTGGCGCATTATGTCGCGGTATCAGAGTCAAGTGCAAGGCGTGACTTGCTAATCAGACCACAAGAGAGTGTTTCTGGCGGTCGAACTAGTGACTTTCTGACCAAACCGCAAACTCGTTACCACTTGGTTCAGTAAAGTGGAATCGACAACCGCCGGGAAACTCAAAGATTGGGCGCAGAATATGCCCACCATGTTGTTCCACCTTGGACAATGTCGCCTGAATGTCAGAACTATAAAAGACCAACAGTGCTGCGCCATTTGAAGTGTTACTGACAAGCTCAGACTTGAAGAATCCACCGTCCAAACCTTGTCCAGAAAATGCGCTGTAATCCGGACCGTAATCGACAAATGACCAGCCAAAAACTTGCTCAAAGAACTGCTTTGTCGCACTTAAATCTGTACTGCCAAATTCTACGTAGTTTAATTTTTCGTGTTGGTGCATGGTGATTTCCTTATCGTGATGATCTTATGCAAACTGCTCGACAATGATGTCATCAGCACAGTCAACAAATAACGCGCCGTTCTGTTTCATTTCCGCAATCACATCATCAAGAGTATCTGGCAATACTGCGCGAGTAGAAGCAAGATTCACAACGACTTTAAACCCGAGATCTAATGCCTGCATCACCGATTTTTTTACGCAGAAATCGAGCGCTAAGCCACCGACAACAAGCGTATCGATGTTGTTACATTTCAGGAACTCATTCGCACCAGTCGTTTTGGTATCAGCAACGTCATGAAAGAAAACACCGTATGGATGCGCGTCTGGATCCATGCCTTTATTGACCTGAAAATCATACTCCAGAACTGGCGGCAATCCGTCTAACAGTTCAACACCGGTCGTGCCGAGTACGCAGTGACGATTCCATTTTACGTCGACGTTTGGCAAACCAACAGGCTCTAACATATTGGCTGGCGTTTCTGCGTCCCAAGCGGCTTTAGGCGGGTGTAAGTCGCGACTCACCAGTTTTAAACGACCTTTTGCGTGGTTTTTAAGTAGTTCCGGTACTATGTCAAGTGCGCCTGCTACGGGCAGTTCGTCAGGGCAAAGCTCACTGAACCCTTTCTCAGGATCCACATCGAATACCGCAGTGCTTTGATAGTTAACTCGAACAGTCATGGCAGACTCCTTGTCTGTCTGGTTGCCTGCGCTTATCCACGCAAACAGTTTTGGAAAAAAGTGACTTCGTCGCTCGTGAGTGTGTACACCATGGCCGGTTTACCACCTTTACCTTTGTTGGTGGAAGCGACTTTTTTGGTTGGTTTCAGTACGCCTGAGTCGATCAAACGGCGTTTGATGGTCATGCGGCTGATGTCGATCCCAAACTCCTGATAGGCGGAGATGATGTCGGCAACCAAAAACTCTTTGTCTAACGCGAACAGAAGCACGGACGTGTATTCGATAGAAGCGCGCAACTTTTGCCAGGCTTTTTCGATGGTATTTTGATGGTCAAAAGCCAGAGTTTCATCACCATCTAGGATGGCCTGCAGCGGGAACCATTTTAGGTGACATTCTGGAACGCCAGCGTTGTTGATTTGCTCAACATTATTTCGATCCACTAAGGCATAGTGGGTGATGTTTAAACTCCAGTCGTCTGGATCTCGCTTCGGATCACCATCAATAAACGCTTCACTGAAATGACGAGGGTAAGTATGGATTTTTTCTCGGCAAATACGGCGACGTGCCGCTTCGAAATTTTCATCCGCTGGACGCCCGCCTTCATGGGTCAAATCTTTATCAAAGACAAATCCACCCGGCAATGCCCATACGCCATGGTATGGTCGGTTCGGATTTGAACGTTTAATCAGTAACACTTCCAATCCTTTATTGGCACAGCCAGAAAGCCTGAATGGAATGATGTCGACAGTTACGATCATGGTTGGGTCCTAATAATAAGTTGTAAGTAATCTAGCGCATAATAAGTGTTCATTCAATGGGTAAGTAACGATTTGTTCGTAACCGTTTTTGCTTTGTTGGTGGTTCAGTTTGGGGATGAGATTAACGATACTTTTGAGTTATTCACAATTGGTTTCCGTTTTTTAAAGATAAAAACCTTATTAAAAAGAGTGGTTAGTAACAAAAGTTGACAAACTAATGATGGGTGTTTATTGTTTACGCAAATTAGTTAGTAACAAAAAGTTATATACTCAGGGAAGGGTATGTGGAAGGGCACCGAATGACAACCAATCTATTTTCTTCTCGCATCATCCAAAGTGCTTTGGACTTTGATGTTTATAAAGTGAACATGATGAGCGCTGTTGCCGCTTTGTATCCTGATGCGCTGGTGTCATACAAATTTATCGTTCGTAGTGAAGAAGATCTGTCTGAGTTGCTGCCTGTTGTAGAAGCAGAAATCCTTAAGCTTCAAGACCTTCGTTTTACAGACGATGAAATCAAGTACATGAAAAGTGTCGCTCCGTATCTCAAGCCCGAGTTTGTCGATGCATTACGCCACTTCCGCTTTAATCCACAAAATGATGTGTCGCTGCACAATAAAACGATGCCAGATGGTTCCAGCCAATTACGCATCACGATCAGTGGGTTGTGGAAAGAGACCATTTTGTACGAAACCATTATCATGAGTATCGTTTCTGAAGTTCGCAGTCGTCTGCGTTGGTCTGATATTCCGTTACAGCAGTTCCAGACGGTATTGCAAGATAAAGTTAGTTATCTTAAGTCGGAGCTGAAGCGTCGTAATATCTCGAGTTTCAAATTTTCCGATATGTCGACTCGACGTCGTTTCTCCTTTCAGGCACAGCGAACCATGCTCGAGTATTTGTGTCAGGAGCTACCCGATTGTCTTACGGGGACCAGTAACTACCATTTAGCGCGTGAAATGGATCTCACCCCGATTGGCACTGTGGCTCATGAGTGGTTTATGGGGCATCAGGCGTTAGTGAATGTCCGTGACTCGCAGAAAATAGCGTTGCAACGTTGGCAGGAGATGTTTAACGGTGCGTTAGGCATTGCACTGACGGATACGATCGGTATTGATGCTTTCCTTAAAGACTTTGATGAAGAGCTCAGTAATGCCTACTTTGGCGTGCGTCATGACAGTGGTTGTCCGTATGCTTGGGGCGAAAAAATGATTGAGCACTATCGATCTTTGAATATCGATCCTATGACCAAGACTCTGGTATTTACCGACGGTCTTAATTTTGAACAAGCGTTAGACATTTGTGAGCATTTTCAGGGTCGAGTTCAGGTTAGCTTCGGTATTGGTACTTTCCTGGCAAACGACATGGGCGATTATATTAACGATAAAGGCACGGCTTATAAGCCTTTATCCATGGTAATTAAAATGGTCTCCTGCAACGATTCGCCTGTCGCGAAAATTAGTGATGAACCAGAAAAAGCGATGTGTGAAGACATTTTCTTTTTGATGAATCTAAAGCGCCGCTTTGAGCAGCCATTAGATTTAGATGAGTGCCGTGATCTCATTGATCGTCTGGAGAATGAGGGACAGAACTACCTGATTGATGCCTGATTGCCATCCAACCTCCCCATCTTGATAACCACCCTCTATCGTGTCGACAAAAATTAGTTAGGCTAACGTAGAGGGTGATTTCGTTATAGTATCTTTACCCAACGTTACCCACAGCGAGTTCGCTTAACTGTGTGTCTAACTGCTTCTTGATGACTTTGGGCTTCAACGTAATAGCTTGAATCAGGAGTGAAAAATGAATTTAGTTGTACATTTGCAGAAGAAAGCAATAAGAAAATACGGCTATGAAATGGCAACTCGTCAGGCTTGGAAATGTGGTATCAAAGCCAACTTGGTGAGGAGGGTAATCGGCCTGTTCAAAGGACAAATCGTGTGCGTAGTTGAAGGCTGCCGCGCGGAGTTATCTTCACCGATCAATAACCCGCTCCATGATGAAGAAAAGCAAGGTCGCTATGTTTTTGTCGGTGGTGTTTGCTGGGAACCAAACAACATTATTGCCCCGGGATTTCCCGATTTTATGTTTATGCACGTGCGTAGCATGAGTCACCGACATAAATACTTATCAGACGATGAACTGTTCCTCAGTTTAGCCTGATCCTCAGTATCAATCAGTTTCGCTTAATGAGATTGCATCAGTGATAGGTGTCGTTGATGCAATGTCGGCGTAATTGACATCCAGTTTGTTGTTTCTTTACGAACTCTTAAAAAAACGCCGTTTTTTAACTCTCTAATGACAGAGGGTTTATGTTCGCCTGATGTGAATTTATTTTCCCGACTTACTATACCGGTCATAGAATAAACTATGCTGGGATGTAAACCATGAAGACTAAACCTATTGCAATTGCGGCAGTGGTTGTTGCTGTATTAGCAGGCTGTAAGGAGAAGACGCCGCCAGCTCCGACTCAAGCTAACATCACTTTGATTGAAGCAGTGACAGAAACAGTCAAGAACCCTCATCAAGTGTGTAAAGATGTGGTGGTGACGCAGCAAGTTGCACCGACAGATGACAATAAAATTCTTGGTACTGTTGGTGGGGCTGCGGCAGGTGCTGCTCTTGGCAACCAGATTGGTGGTGGTTCTGGTAAGATCATTGCTACGGCAGCAGGGACAATTGCTGGTGCATTAACAGGTCGTAAGATCCAAGAAAATGTGCAAAAGGGTGATGTGGTTACGACGACAAAGCAGCAATGTCACACCGAATATACGACATCAGAAAAAGTAGTGGGTTATGATGTCACCTATGAAGTCGCAGGTGCGCCAAAAACGGTTCGTCTAGCAAGTAAGCCAGCGACGAAAAGCTTCCCAATCCAAGATGGCAATGTGGTTCTGCCACAGTAATTGGACCTCAGATTAAACAGAATCCCCTTTGCCTTTTGGGCAAAGGGGATTTTTAGTTTCAGGTAACCTGAGCCTGTTGTTGCTCCAGTTCCAGGTTGGCTTGCATTTGAGCCTGTTGTTTTCGCATGCGGCGCTCTCGCTTAGACAGCCAAATCAAAGGTACGAGAATCATAACCGTGCCGATGGCCATGAAAATATCCGGCACTTCGTCAAACCAAATAAAGCCAATCAGGGCTGCGCCAATCAAGCCACTGTATTCTGCGCTGGCAATCTTATTGCTTTCTATTGAACGGTATGCGAGTACACATGTCGCTGCATATATCATGATAAATAAGCTGGAACCTGCTGCGACTGGGAAAGCGCTCCAATCCCAAGGCTTCGCCTCGATAAATACCAACAACAACGCGACTGGAATGCCCGCTAGATTGGTCATCAGCAAAGTGTGCATTACCGACTGTTCTCTTGGCACTTTGCGAATGAGCAAGTTATTGACCGCTATACATACTGCGACGACAAACGCTGAAATCGCTGCCCACTCGATCTGATCAGGACGAATAATCACTAACACGCCAAGGAATCCCATTATCGCAGCGGCGACAGATTGTTTCGAAAGCTGCTCTTTGAAAAACAGTGCGGCAATAGGCAACATCATTAAAGGAGCGGCATAGAAAATAGCGTTAGCCGTCGCGAGCGGTAAAGATGAGATCGCAAAGACCATGAATATTGCGCCAAGTAGCCAGACATGGGCACGAATAGCATGCCACTTAAACCCATGCATTAATTGGCTTGGTCGATTAAACAAACAAAAAGGTAACAGAAAAAGCACAGCAGAAACTTGTCGAAATAAGACGAACTGAAACACTGGCACCTCATTCCCGACACTTTTAATCAAAGCGTCTGAGATAACCGCAATTAGGTTTCCAAAAATTAATAGCAGCATGGCTGCTCCGACAGACGTAACTTTCACTTTTTATCTCCTCATTCTTTGCGCAAGAGTAGGTGATGACATAGGATGAAGGGAAGTGATATTTATTAGTTTAAGTATGAGATTTTTAGATAATGAAATTACCTCCGCTTAGAGCGGTTCACTGCTTCGAATCTGTGGCGCGAAATTTGAGTTTTTCGCTTGCCGCTGAAGAGCTCAATGTGACGCAAAGTGCCGTGAGTCATCAGATCCGTTTACTTGAGGATTACCTAGGGGAGTCACTCTTTATTCGCCAGGGTAGAAAGCTCTCTTTGTCAGATACAGGAGCACTATATCTGGATGACATTAGTCCTGCGATTAGCGCAATTGCGATGGCAAGTCAGAAGGTGCGCGAAGGTGAAAAGGGCAGTATTAGGCTCGCGATTTATAGTTCGCTAGCGGTGAAATGGCTGATACCGCGTTTGTCCGATTTTAAGCGCTTACATCCCGAGATTGAGCTCACGCTTAATATGGTGGCGAGCGACCCAGATCAGACGGACAGTGTCGGAGATTGTTTTATTACGGTACAGAAACCAAAGCGAAATTATGTCTCTGTTCATTTATACCAAGACATTTTGTATCCCGTTTGTAGCCATAAAGTATGGAAAGAGATGCAAGGTAAACCTATGCCAGAGGCACTTTGGCAATACCCATTGCTTTCAACCGATTCCATCTATCGCGAGCGTGGAAAGGATTGGGCAGAGTGGTGCGCTGCAGGTGGGTTCTCTTTACCTGCTAATGTCGATATCCAACATTTTAGCCATATGTTGCTGGCAATAGAGGCTGCGCGTTATGACCAAGGTATCGCGTTCGCCAACGACTTTATGCTCAATGAGCGCGATATGGCGCAAGATCTGGTCTATATTCCGTCTCATGGCTTAGATACTGGCGACAGTTTTTACTTTGTGCATAAGAAGAGTCGAGCTCAGCAAGCTGAGATTATAAAGTTAACTCACTGGTTGAAGCAGCAATGCTTGTAAGAAAGTCGGTGGCTGTGTGGCTACAATCACCGTTGTCGCTAAAGAGAAATCTTAGAACCTAGAAGACTTAAACTGGCATGGAAAAGCCGAGCGGGGAACTCAATGCCAATCGTTTAATGATCTTATCCGAGTCATTCCAGCGAGCGCTAGCGAGACTAGGAATCTAATAGCAGCGCGCTGAGCAGTTAATGAAATAACTTTGGCCATAAAGTGCTCGGAAATTAGATCCTGAATCACGCTCCTTCGTCGCTGTTCAGGAAGACGGGAAACTTAAACATGCCATTCGCAGTTAAACGAATGGCATTAAGCGGGGAGCTCGGCTTTGAAGCTTGATCAAAAACGTAGTTCTTATTGTTGTTTGATTAAGTTGTAGTTAGAAGCAAGCTCACCTGATACTTTCTCACCGTTCATGTCTAGCTTCATTAGCATGTTTTCGCCGACAAAGTACTGGTTCGGTGCGTCTTCGTTGGTCAGTGTTACCGTGCTGCCGCTCTCATCCCAGCTGAATTGACCTTCTGACTTGAATTGACCATCTTCTTTGCCTTGGTAGCTTTGCTCAAGCACGTAGGTACCGTCTTGATTGAGAGTGATGCTGATATCAATGCCGGAACAATCTGCACATGGCAGTGTACCTCGGTAAGTGCCATTCCAATCCAGCGCGTTGCTTGCATTGTGTTGATTGTCGACAAACGTTTCTGCTGAAATGCCCTGTTCTTCTACTGCTTGCTCTTCTGGGGCTGGCATGGCGTCAGTCGTTTCAGCGACTTGCATCTCTTCCACTTGAGGTGTTTCCACCGCGGTCATCTCTGCTGGTTTTTCGTCTTGGCAGCCTGCAAGAATAATAACCGCACTTGTTACAGCCAACATTGTCTTTTTCATTTTATCCCTCTTTCAAACAAGATTATGCATGTCATTAATGTTAGCTTCACTTATGAAATTTACGTCATAACAAAGCAAGGGAATGATATCGTCGTGTCAATAAAATCGGTTTCTGGTAGGAAAATGTCAGAACAATCAGAGTAGTGTAAAGCTATTGTTTCTCGCTAGTTTATTGTGAGTTTATTTTGTACATGTATAAAAAACATCACTAATTTAGACACTTCTATCTGAATAGCCGTTTATCTGATCTCTCGCAATCTACGATTTTTGCAAACTTACATTTATGGCATATGCCATAAATTGTTATTGGCATATGCCAAAATGGGGAGTAACGTGTATTGCAATAACCTATTTCTTGGAGTGATTAGGGTATGTTGAGCGTTAAGAGGAATGATGATGGCTAGACCAAAAATAGAACGAAAAATATGTGGGCGCGCAGCCCATCATTGTTTTAAACCTAATGGTGTGCCTTTTCAGCAATTGGAAAAAGTTAACATACTGCCTGAAGAGCTCGAAGCATTGCGTCTTGCTGATTTGCAAGGGTTAAGCCAGCAGCAAGCCGCCGATCAAATGGGCATATCGAGACAAACTTTTGGCAACACGGTAAAAAGAGCACGATTTAAAGTCGCAAAAAGTTTAGTTGAAGGTCATGCACTGGTTTTTCCTAATGAGGAGTCGAACTTATGATTTATGCTGTTCCAAACGATGGTGAGCGAGTGGCCAACCACTTCGTCAAAGCGCCCTATATTGCGATTTATTCCGATGAAGAGGGCATGTTGCACAATTTAGCGAATATTGCCTCGATGCCCCAGTCTGGTTGTAAAGCAAAGTCCCAGATGATCCAGTCATTGAATCAGTACAACGTCGATGCTGTGCTGGTTCGTAATATTGGTGAACGAGCGCTGGAAAAATTACTGCGTAATGGTAAACAGGTTTTTCGGTTATCTACTCGCAGTTCGTTAGAAGATGTTTTAGGGGTGGCCAGAACACCGCTGACTGAGGCGTCTCAGGGTCGACCTTCAGTTAATCATAAGACAAAGGGCGGATGCGGATCACGTGGTTGTGGTGGCAAAAAATCAAAACCGTCACTTTTGGCTCGCCCACAGCAAGCAAGGGCGATATTTGCTGCAAAATCTAGCCCCGCTATACTTAGTTTAAAGGCTTCAGATAACAAGGTTGGTTAGCATGGTCTGGGTATTTACCTTTGTTGGTTTTCTCCTAATTATTTTGTTGATGTCACTTGGGGTGATTTTTCACAACAAGCGCATTCAAGGCAGCTGTGGTGGCCTGAATAATGTTGGTGTCGATAAAGTGTGTAACTGTGAAACCACATGTTCTGAGTCTCAGCGTCAGTTGTATCAAATTTCCGAGCCTCAGTCGACGTCGGAGCATTGATACCACTACTCTCATCGGGTAAAGCTGGCCTGGGGCTGGCTAGTTATTTTCTTGTGCCAGGCAAACATAGAGTGTGAATTAATGCAATATGTTGCATTTGGTCTGAGGCGAGTGTCTAAATTTTGATTTAGGGTTTTGTTGCTCTCTGAATTTCGGTCTACGCTTAAAATTCGTGCTACTACTAAAGGGGAACCAATATGGCTGTAATGAAGCAGGATATTCCACATCGTGTAACGGTTTATCATGACAACATGGATCAGGAACAAGAACTGAAAAATGCAATGTTGCCAGAGAAACCACGCTACTTTAACGGTTCACCGACCTACAAAGCGGAAAGTATCGAAGAATTCGAAAGTAAAATCAGTCAAATTGGATTGTCGCTAGATAAATAGCTCCGAATACAAATAAAAAATGCGCCCTCGACATGAGGGCGCTTTAATTTTCGGAGTTTGGCAAATATTAGTTCTGTTGGGTACTACTTTGACAGACTTGTTGCTGAACGGCTGGTGGAGCTGGCTCATAATGACTTAATGTCATGCTGAAACTGCCTTCACCTCCGGTAATCGCACGTAATCTTCGGGCGTAGTCTTGAAGCTCATTCACTGGAGATTTCGCTCTGATCAGAGTGAAGTTATTATCCACAGGCTCAGTGCCTTCAATTAATCCTCGGTTGCCAGACAAATCACCTGATACATCCCCCACACTAATGGTTGGAATGTGTAATTCCATCTGGATGATAGGTTCAAGAACAATTGGGTCGGCATTAGTAACCGCATCTAAGAACGCCTTTTTACCCGCAATGACAAAGGCTATCTCTTTAGAGTCAACAGAATGATATTTACCATCATAAACGGTCACTTCAAGATCTTTGATCGGGTTACCAGAGATAGCGCCTTCTTCCAATGCTTGCAATATGCCTTTCTCGACCGCAGGAATAAGGGCGGTAGGAATCGCGCCACCAACCACTTTGTTGATGAATTTGAACCCAGCACCACGCTCCAAAGGACGAACTCTTAACTGCACTTCGCCAAACTGACCTGCGCCGCCACTCTGTTTCTTATGTCGGTAATGACCTTCGGCAGGTTTGGTGATGGTTTCGAAGTATTCGACACTTGGTTGGCACGTTTCGACATCTAGCTTGTATACGTTAGCCATTTTCTCCAGCGCGACTTTGAGATGGAATTCGCCCTGTCCACTGATGATAGTCTCGTTGGTTCTTGCTCGATGTTCGATGCGTAACGAAGGATCTTCACTGGCGATTTTGTTAAGTACGTCGCCCAGTTTTTGTTCGTCTCCGCGTTTTAGTGGTTTTAAGCACAGAGAGTACATGGAGTCTGGGAAATTGAGTGTTTTTAGCTCAACGCCGTCTTCGTCATGGGAGTCATGAACGATAGAGTCAAATTCAAGATCATCCACTTTAGCTAATACACAGAAGTCACCCGCAATCGCACGTGGAATCTCTGTCCGCTCTTTACCTTGCAGTTGGTACAAGTGCCCAACCTTGAACGCTTTATTACTTTCACCGATGTAAAGCTGACTGCCAGCGTTAATTTCACCCTGGTAAACGCGAAGGTAAGCCAGTTTGCCCATATATGGGTCGACACTCACCTTATAAACATGCGCAACGGTATGTTCCAGAGACTCACAATTAACTTTGATTTTCTTGCCGTTTTTTTCAAGCAGTGGCGGATTACCTTCGTTTGGCATCGGCATAATTTCAGCCAGGGTACGAAGTAGTAGCTCGACACCCGCTCCCGTCAGTGCAGAAACAAAGCAGATAGGAATCACGTGACCAGTTCTTAGAGCCTCTTCAAATGGATCATGCAGTTGTTCAGCAGTGAGTTCTGAGCCTTGCTCCAAATACAGTTCCATTAACTCTTCATCAACTTCAATGACCTGGTCAATTAAGGTTTCATGTGCTTCGGTGACTTTAGCCAGTTGCGTTTCTCGCTCCAATTCAGGCTCGAAGTAACAGTCGATAACGGACTGACCATCGGCAGAAGGCAGGTTTATCGGTAAACACTTATCGCCAAAGTGCTCAACGATGTTATCCATCAGTATTTGTAACTGGTTGCCTTGGTTGTCGAGCTTGTTAATGATGATCATCTGACACTTTTGTTGTTCTTGAGCAAAGGTAAACAAGCGATCAGAGGTTTGGTTGAGTGGCGTTTGTGGGTCGACAATCAGTGCAGAGGTTTCAACGGCCGGAAAAACACTGAGCGTTCTACCGAGTAATTCACTCTGTCCCGGAGTGTCGATAATATTCAGGCGATGATCATTCCAGCGTAACGCGACAGGAGTTGCTTCGATACTATGTTGATATTGAATAGATTGGGGGTCGAAGTCGGTAACGGTATCGCCTTTTTCTACGCTTCCTAAGTGATGCGTCGCGTCACAGGTGAATAGCAGTTTTTCGACGAGGGTCGTTTTGCCGGTTCCTGTCTGACCAACAAAAGCGATGTTGCGGATGTTATTGATAGGCATAAAGCCTCCTTGCAAGATGGCGTGCGGAAACCACAGTTTCCAGATAAACCTGTTATTAGGTCACGAACTGCATTGGAGTAGGGCGGGTTTACCGCCTATTCGTCTTCCATGTCATTTTCCGGATGACTTTATGCATACCACCGCCTTACTGAGGGAACCAGATTAAGAGGTTATTACGATATTAGAAGTTGCTGACCATTTTTAAAGTACCTTGTTGGCAGAAGTCAGCCCATTCATACAAAAACAATTCACTTGCTTTATATAGCATGACTCAAAAGCCTTGATTTTTATGTGACTTATTTCATGCTGGGTCTGATTGTTTTTTAATCGAGATCATAAACTTGAAAGTTGTTGTAAAGAGGCTAGTTCGAACAGAGCTGGATAGACATAGATAAACATCTTCTTCGTGGTGGCCCAAATCTGTGATCAGTACCAAGTGCTTACTCAATAAATCGTGATGGCCTTAATATTTCTTATCAATTATCGGGATCGTTCCCGATTTGTTTTATATAGTGATTTACGAATTATTTATGGCGTTAACTCATTTTAGTTCGATCATATAACAGAATTTTGGTCTGTTCTTTAGAGTTTTAGTCCACATTTAATCGATTTTGTCGGGAACGTTTGCCACTGTCTCGAAATAATCAATTTAATGTTGGAGAAATAAATAATGAAAGCGAATGTATTGGCATTAAGTATCGCTACCGCTCTGTTACCTACAACATTTGCCCACGCAAATGAAGACATGGATGCCCTAGAAGCTCGTATTAGCGAGTTGGAATCCCGATTAGAGCAAACGGAGCAAGTCGCGAATAAAGCCGACAACACAGCATCGCAATTCGAGTTCCACGGATATGCGCGTGCAGGTATTTTGATTAATGATGACCTGAACGGCGCAACGGGAACAGGACCTTACATGACTGCCGCTGGTGCGATAGGTGCTCCGGTTGGTCGCTTAGGCTTGGAGGATGATAACTACTTAGAAGCAAACCTGATCCACAACCGTTACATGGATGATGGCTCAAGTGCTCGATTCCATATCATGTTGGCAGACAGTGTCGAAAGCAGCAATGATTGGACCGCTGACGACAGCCAATTAAATGTTCGTCAGGTCTACGCTGAGCTGAAGAATTTGCCATCGTTCAGCGGTGCGTTTGATAATGCGACAGTTTGGGCGGGTAAGCGTTTCGACCGTGATAACTTTGATATTCACTTTTTCGATTCAGATATCGTATTCCTAGCCGGCACTGGTGCAGGTGTTTACGATGTTCAGATCACGGATGAGTGGAAATCGAACTTCTCAATTTATGGTCGTGACTTTGGTGAAATCGACAGCTCAAGTACTGATATCGAGAACTACATTGCGACTACCAATAACCGCATTGGCAATATCCAGGTGATGTTGAGTGGTATGGTGTCGTCTGACAACGAAGACAGAACATCTAGCAACACGTCACCAACTCAGCGTGCAGAAAGTGGTGTTCATGCTCTGTTTGCTTACCATGCTGACAGTTTTTACGGTGTGAATGACGGTTTTTCTAAAACAGGCTTTTCGATTGGTCAGGGGTTAGGTGCTGAGCTAAAAGGCATCGGTTCCAATGGCGATTTGAACGATGACGCTGAGGCGATTCGTCTGTTCTCATACGGCGTGACGCGTTTTGCGGATAACTGGAGAATTGCACCTGCACTAATGGCGGAGTACAGCCAGGATCGTGTGAAAACCAATGATGAGTTCATGTGGGCTTCGTTGAACGTTCGTTTGGCTCAAGAGTTAACAGAAAACTTTGAAATGGTTTACGAGGGAACCTACCAGTACATGGACCTAGACAACAGTGTTGAACAAGCGAGTGGTGGTTTCTACAAAGCGACAGTAGCACCAACGCTAAAACTAGCGACGGCCGCGGGTTTCTTTGACCGCCCTGAACTGCGCTTTGCGGTGAGCTATGTTGACTGGAGTGATGATCTTAATAATTACTCTGTGAGCGTGGATGACAGTGCAAGCACTATGGGACGTGGCGGTGAAACCGTATTTGCTTTGCAGATGGAAACTTGGTTCTAAGGTTTTGCTAGTTTAAGCGTTAACAACAAAAAGGATGACAGTGTTGGCTGCCATCCTTTTTTATTTTCCAACCTTAGTGCGGCTCATTTCATTACCGTTTGGAGGGCTAACTCGTTGTTGTTACCGATATTCTTGTGCAGTGCCCACATCGCTCCCACTGCCACCATCATGACAACGGCAGCGAAGATAAAGCCGTAGCGTGTCATGTCATAGTGACTCAGCATGGCAATGACGACATAGCTGAGTGATTGTACCGTAGTACTGAACATGCTGATTCCTCCATCCACTCGGCCACGCTGATGAATGGATACCGTGTGATGCATCCAGTTAATTCTCGCAATTCGGTTCAACGCGTTAAATACACCAAATAGGGCTATTAGCATCAATATACCCATTGGGTGTAATGAGAAACTCATTCCAATCAGGGTAAGAGAAAGAATCGTCATTGATGCGAAGATAATATGGGCGTGTGGAAGGCGGTTCAGTACCTTCGTAACAATCAACCCGGTAAACAGGGAGCCCAAGCCAAAGCTGATGTTAAAGCCGGCAAACCAATCACCAGTAATGTCCTGCTCCGAGAACCAAATCGGGACTAATTTGCTTAAGTACGTCAACATCGGATAAGAGAGGCAAGAAAGTAAAATGAATCCGAAAAAGTAAGGCTCACGGCTAAAGATGTGCTTACTCTCTTTTAGTTGGTTCATGAAAGAAGCTGAGTGTGACTCACGCAATCGGCGAGTGTAAGGCGTTAGCATATAAAAAATGGCAGCCAACGATGACGCCGTTGCCGCAAACAGAGCGAACTCCATCATTCCCCACTTTTCTAGTAACACCACGCCGAGTGCACCAGCACCGAGAGTCGTGGATTGCATAACGATTTCCTGCTGACCAGAAATCTTGGCGTATTCATGTTGCTGATAGTTTTCTTGAGTAAATGCGTTATTGGTTGCCCAGGCAACATTACTGGATACCCAGTACACCAACTGCGCAAAAGCCAATAACCAGTGGGACTCTAGCTCAAGCCTGTATGCGGCGAATACCACCAGAGCCATTCCCGCTTGTACCCATTGATTCACAATCAGCAGCGTTTTACGTGAATGGCGGTCAGTCAAAGTAGAAAAGAATGGTGTGACCAAGAAAGAGACTGCGGTACAGCTAAGCGAAACTAACGCGACAAATGTTCCCATTCCTGGGGAAGCCAGCATAACCCAGGGAAGTGCCATCATAAATAAGCCTGACGATATACTGTCGAAGAACCTGCCGATTAAATAAGGCTGAGTTTTGTTTTTCATAATTTGTGCCTCGATAATTGATTTGGTCTCACTCTAAAACCTCAAGTAAACTTGAGGTAAAGTGTTTTTTGCAAAATCATTGGAATGGGAGTCAGGGATGGAAATCAGCGTAGGTGAAGTAGCGAAACGTTCTGGAGTAAAAGTGTCGGCACTGCATTTTTATGAACAAAAAGGATTAATTTCGAGCTGGCGCAATCAGGGCAATCAACGCCGCTATCACCGAAGTGTGTTACGCCGTGTTGCCGTGATTAAGGCTGCGCAGCAGGTGGGCTTGTCTTTAGATGAAATCAAACAAGCGCTGGATAACTTGCCTAAGCATCAAGCACCGAATAAAGCGCAATGGGAGAGTATGGCGAGCCAATGGCACGAGCAGTTAGAGCAAAAAATTCAGCAGTTGAAAGCACTCCAGAATGATTTGGGTGGTTGTATTGGATGTGGTTGCCTCTCGCTTGAAACGTGCGCCTTACGTAACCCAGAAGATGTGTTAGGAAAAGATCATTCAGGCTCCAACCTGACTTTGGAAGAGTAAAATAATTTTATTCTTTATCGAAGCTGTCCACGACAATTGCACCCATCGAGGCAGGCATCGTGATGACAATAATACGTTTTATTGCCACCAAGGGTTCTGTCAGCAGAGGAAGTTTATCAAGACAAAGCAATACCAGTGCAACAACGACAGCGGCAATGGTGTAAGCGATGATCACTCGGAAAATAAAGATGGATACGCGGTGGCGAATTCGGCTTTGGAACACACTCTGATACGCAAAGAAACTCAGGAAAATAACCGAGAGGCTTAACAGCATCAGCAGGTTTGCCATCGGCAAGCTTTCACCCAAACGCCACGCTTCTTCGGAAAAAGAAATCGGTACCGCTAGGGCAAAAGCGCCAACCAATACCTGGCTGGCATCCTCTAGGTTAAAGTGACGGCTCATGGTGTTTATTCCGTTACTCGTGATGGAGTTGCAACAGCTTCTCAAATCGTTCGTTGCCGTGTAGCAATTCAAGATCGCGCTCTTCAGCCAACAGGTCACGTATAGAAGGGCTGTATTCAATCGAGCGCTCTAAATCTTCAATCGCTTGTTCTTCAACACCCAATCGTGAATACGCACAGGCACGCTGATAAAGTGCCGGACCATTCGTGTAGTCCACTTCTAAAACGCGATTACAAATGCTTAGTGCCCAATGGTATTCATTAATTTCCATTGCGGCGTCTGCTTTGTAAGTGAGCGCTTCCAAATCACCAGGGCGAATAACCAGAATTTCATCATAAATTTCAATTCGCTGCTCAGGTGTTTGAGAGCTTTGTGCACGCAGCCATAAGTTATGGATTTCGTTGATTTTCTCGATTTCTTTGTTGTTCTCACTGATGATGCGAGTCTTGCGTTTTAAGTCTCTTTCCAGTGCAACAAACTTTTTCTCGTATTCGCTTGCGATCTTATCCAATCGCTTGTCGGCCATCTCTTTGGTGTTGTGTTTAAATTCACGTAGCGACTGCCAGCCCACGAAAGCGATAAGCGATGCAACACCAGCGATGATGTAAAAGAAGTACGTCACGGTCACATTGGCGTAGTTGAGTGATTTATCAGCGACGCTAAGTTCACGGTCGGTGATTTCGGTAATCGTGCGCTTTTCTAAATTTTGGAAATCCTGACGCAGTGCTTTCAGTTCGTCTAAGATATAGCGCTCCATAAGCGGTCTATCTAACAAATCTGATTCGGAGTACTTTTCTTCAGACGCCACGGCGGACGAAAGAGAAAGAAACAGCGAGATAAAAATAGCAATGAATAAGCGCATAAAACGTCCTTTCGCGTTAACAATACAGATAGACCGTGCAACAATAGCAAATCGCACAAACGTTTAGCAAAGTTCTATGAAAAGAAATGTTTGCCTTATTTTTTGCTCGCCTTTCAGCCCTGTCATACTCTGGTGATAGTAAGGTTAGGTAATACTTTAGAATATTGTTATCGCAATTCGTTAAAGCTGATCTTCGATAGGTAAAATACCTGAGAACCAAGAGCCCATTCTCCGCCACACGCTTGCTTCGGGTTCTGAGTCATATACCTGTCCTGTTTTATTATCAGTCCAGACAATTTCTCCGTCGCTGAGCATCACTTGGTAAGCGTTGTTATTGAGCATTTCTGGTAAGGCTGCCAGAAAATCTTGCACGTATTCTGGCTGCTTAATTACGGCTGCCATTTCGGTGTTGAGTTTTGCCGAGCGTGGATCCCAGTTCATAGAACCAACAAACAGCGTCTCTTTATCGATCAGCATCGCTTTGGCATGCAAACTTGCGCGGCTACTACCCGTTAAACTCCATTTGCTCTTAAGTTTGGCACTGGATTTTACTTCCCAGAGTTTGATACCTGAAGCGAGCAGATCTTCTCGGTACTTTGAATACCAGCCATGTACCGCAAAGACATCGTTCGAAGCGAGGCTGTTGGTGACGATCGTAATATCCACACCTCGTTTCGCTGCGTTGGTCAGCGCTTTTGTTCCTGCTTCGGTTGGCACAAAATATGGAGAGATAAGCACGAACGAGTTGTCCACACTTTTGAGTAGCTCGGACAAGTTACTAATCAGCTGGCTTTCGTGCGTCGCCACTTTGTCAGGTAAGTCGAACCAGATGTCTCCTTCACCCCAATAAAGCTTGAGCTTTTCATTCTTCAACTCTTGATACATGTCGAGGGTATTGAAGTTGTAGCGGCCTTGAGTGAACTTTTCGGTAAGTTGCAGTTTATCGACTTGCTGTTGAATTGTCGCTTCTGAGATTTGTTCAGAGCCTGGGTAAACCCACTCCATCGGCATGGAATAAACACTGTTCCAGTAGAGATCAAATTGGTCTGCCGTTTGTTGAACTGCTTCTCCGTAAAGCAGCAAGTCGAAGTCGCCGAATGAGACTGCAGATTCGAAAGAGAAATATTCATTGCCGATATTTCGACCACCTACTACCGCCGCAACACTGTCAGCAACGAGCGATTTATTGTGCATGCGGCGGTTCAGACGATCGAAGTCTGTCGCAAACCCGAATAGCCTTGCCGAGCGATATTGGTGTGGATTAAACAGACGGATTTCGATGTTTGGGTGGGCATTCATTGCGGCCATCATCTTATCGTTGCGCTTTTGCATGTCATCAAGCAGTAAGCGAATTCGAACCCCTCGTTTTGCGGCTTCGTACAGTCGCCAGGTAATGAAATTACTGGTCTCATCACCTCGATAGATATAGTACTGAAGATCCAAACTTTTTTGCGCAGATTCAATTAGGGAAGTACGTGCAAGAAGCGCATCGTGACCTTGGTTAAGAGGATAAAAGCCAGTCTCCGTTTTTGGGTCCTTTCCGTAAGCTTCAAAATAGTGTGCCAGTGCCGAATCCGATTGGTATCCGTACTGAAATGTGGTGGACTTCTCACTAGGCTCTCTGTGCTCAATTGCTGAACAGGCCGACAGAAAAGTAAACATGCAAGTGAAAATGAGCTTAGTAAACATATGAGACAATGAACATATCCTTGTAATACAGAACGTTACTTAAGCTGAGTATATACGCAAATGGTTTCAACGTGCAGGGCTGAATACACAATCACACACATTAGTTAGCAGAATTTTAGCTGCCGGCGTTTAATGCCTCGTTTAGGTTGTGATTTGGGTTGATTTTTCTCGCAGAAGTTTGTGTTGGCTCGCTTTTTTAGACGCACAAAATCATTTATTTAATTAATGTTTTTACTCTAATTGGTTGGATTCACTAATATCTGGTATTTCTCACCTATACATGACTAGGGTAATTGCACGAATATAACTAACTCATTGATTTTTAATGGTTATATGTCCTGGCATGCTGCTTGCGTATGGGATGTGTGAGTAAGGGTACACAACTTGCGAAGTGAGTTAAAATTTTGTTAATTTTATGAGCTTTTAAAGGATAGCTTGCCGTGGATTACGGTCTTAAGCCTTTGTGAGTATTGTTCTCTTATGAAGTCCAGGTTTCGGTGGTTCTTCAGTGCTTACCTTTACTTGGAGATGAACAGAATAGTCTATTTCAGATGCAAAACCAATCCGAATAGCGAGATGATCAAATCGTTGTTTAGATTGGTATAACTACCTCACCGTTTACTCATAGGAACTTGAGTTGGCTGGCAGTATGTGACGCCTGTAGGTCGTATCAAGCGCTAAACGGTGACAAAAACAATAAAAAAGGATTTTTTGGATGTTATCAAAACCCATGTTACGTTGGCTTTTACCCTTCGTTGTTGCTGGTGGCTCGTACGCAGGTTATGCCGCAATAGCCGCAACGGCTCCAGAAAAAGAGTCGACGAAAGAAACCATTGCTGAGCCGACGGTTCAGGCATCTTCACTTTTTCCTACCGATCACAAAGTGGTGATTACCAGCCATGGCGAATTGGTGCCGTTTGAGAAAACTCACCTCTCTGCCCAAGTGAGCGGTGAAGTCATCAGTTGGCACCCTAACTTTGTCACTGGCGGTATCGTAAAGCGCGGTGAAATCTTGTTCACGATTGAAAGCGATAACTACGAGGCGGCAGTGCTTCAAGCTGAGGCTGCTTTGGCCAGTGCTCGTGCTACGTTGATCGAGGAGAAGGCAAAAGCGGAAGTCGCCAAACGTCAGGCTAAACAACTGAGTGATAAACAAGTAACGGACTTGTATTTACGTATACCGCATGTACTAAGCGCAGAAGCACAGGTGAAATCGGCACAAGCGTCGTTGAAACGTGCTAAGCGTGATCTGGAAAACTGCAAAGTCATTGCACCCTACGATGCGCTAGTGGTTGAGCGAGATATCGGCGTCGGCCAGTTCGTTACATCCGGGTCCCGTATTGCTACGCTCAACAATATTGAGGTAGCTGAAATACATGTGCCAATTGCTGGATTTGACAGTGCATTCTTACCAGAATCTATCAATGAACTTCGTGCCACCGTCACTCAACAAGGTATTTTGTCGACGACGCGTGAAGGCAAAGTGGTTCGTGATCTAGGTATGATCGACAGCGCAACTCGGATGATCAATATGGTGATTCAGGTTGAGGACCCGTATGGGATTGATAATAAGCAACCACCAATCAAATTTGGTTCTTATGTTGAAGTCAGCTTTACCGGTAAAGAGCTCAAACACATTTATCGCTTACCTCAAGAGTTGGTTAAAAACCGCACAGTCTGGGTGGTTAATGACGACAGCCAACTCCAGCCTCGAACTGTTACCATACTGAGAGCGGAAGGCGAGTTTATGTTGGTCGGTGACGGTCTAGAACAGAGCGATAAGCTGGTGTTAACTCTGCCTGAGTACCCGCAAAAAGGCATGCCGGTGCAAATCGCAAAAAAGAATGACGACTCCGAAACCGTCGTACAATAAGTAGGAGTTTGTCATGGAAGAGACCAATCAAAAGGGCATAATTGCCTATTTTGCCAATAACCCTGTGGCCGCGAACCTGCTGATGGTGTTTATCATTGTCATGGGCATCGTAAGCTATCTATTCATTCAGAGACAGATGTTCCCTAACATCGAAGTTAACTACATTGATGTGCGCGCAACCTATCCTGGCGCCTCTCCTCAGGAAATAGAAGAGAGCATTCTCGTCAAAGTAGAAGAGTCGATAAAAGACGTTACGGGCATTAAGAAAGTCGTATCCCGAGCGAGTCGAGGCAGTGCTTATGTCTCTATTGAAGTGGATGTAAATGCTGACATCAAACGCGTGCTTGATGATGTGAATCAACGGATTGATACCTTGTCCAATTTACCTGCGGGTATGGAGCCAATTAATGTCTATCAGGTTGAGTGGCGTCAGGACGTGATTGAGATGGGGCTCGTTGGTGATAGACCACTCGAAGAGTTAAAGCCCATCGCCAAGCAAATTGAAGATGAGCTTTTGCAACTGAAAAACGTCATGTTGGTGTCTTTGAGTGCGCCTGAAGAAGAGATTGCGATTGAGGTCGACCCGCTTGTGCTGCGTAAGTACGATCTGACTTTGAATGATGTGAGTGACGCGATTCGACGCTACTCTGCCAACTTTTCAGCGGGTGAAGTCAAAACCAACTCTGGGATGATCGCAGTACGCATTGAAAACCAGTATTACCACGGTCATGAATTCAGAAATATTCCGGTGAAGTTAGGCGCTAACGGGGCAAAAGTTCTGCTTCAGGATATTGCAACCATCAAAGATGGCTTTACGGAAGAAGAGCGTTACTTTGAATATTCGGGACAAAACGCGATTTATATGTCCGTAGAAGCGACGCGCGACCAGAATATTATTCCTGTCGCTGAGTCGGTTCATAAGTACATCGAGGCAAAAAACAAAACACTACCAAGTGACGTTCAGCTCAAGGTACTGGTCGACATGACTTATTACCTCAATGGGCGTCTCGACATGATGCTGAAAAACTTGCTGCAGGGTGCCGCGTTGGTCGCCATTATGCTGAGTATTTTCTTGCGCTTCCGCTTAGCCATGTGGGTGATGATCGGTTTACCTGTCTGTTTCCTGGGTGCGGTGATGTTAATGCCTGCGCTTGGCATTACAGTGAACATTGTCTCTCTGTTTGCCTTCATTATGGTGTTGGGGATTGTCGTAGATGACGCCATCGTCATGGGAGAAAGCGCCTACAGTGAAATTGAGGAAAAGGGTGGAGGTGTCGAAAACGTAGTCCGTGGTGTTAAACGCGTTGCGACGCCAGCGACATTTGGCGTTCTGACGACCATCGCTGTATTTGCTCCTTTCTTGCTTTCTAGCGGCATTGATAGTGCATTTTTCTACGGCATCGCGGGTGTTGTTATCTTATGTTTAGTCTTCAGTCTGATTGAATCTAAGTTGATCTTACCTGCTCACCTTGCACATACGCATTTCAAACCTATTAAGGCTGGTGGATGGCGAGATCGCTTCAATACCCGCTTCTTTGGCTTTGTTAATGGCACTTATCGCCGTTTTGTTACCCTGTGCACTCACTGGCGTTGGAGTGTTTTCGCTGTGTTCTGTGGCTTGCTGGCAATCAGTGCAGCGCTGGTGAACTCTAATTACGTACGTGTCATTCCAAACCCTAAAGTACCGACCGATTATCCGGCGATCACGATAGAAATGAATGATACCGTTTCAAGTGAGCAGACGATTGATGCACTGAAAACCATTGAGCGCGTTATGCAGGACGTCGAAACTCAGACCATCGAAGAGTATGGTCAGGGAATGATTCGTGATGTCCTGTCTTATAACAGAAGCCGTACCGAAGGGCGTGTATTGGTCCCACTTGTCGATGAGGATCTCCGTCCTTTCAACACGTTCGAACTTGCTCGTCGTTGGCGTGAAGCGATGCCAACCATACCGGGAATGAAGAGTATCAAAATTCGTGAACAGAGCGCGGGTGGTGGCGATCGAGACGAATTTGGGTATCTGTTATTTGGCTCGAACATCAACGAGCTGAATGAAGCGGGTCGTTACTTGATTGACCGCTTACAGCAGCAGAACGGTCTGTACGACATTTCATCTTCGATTGATTCAGGTAGTAAAGAAGTGCTTCTTTCGCTAGCACCTGTTGCCTACGATCTCGGTTTGGATCTCACCATGATTGCTCAACAAGTGGGTGGCAGTTTCTATGGTGGTGAAGCACAGCGATTGATCCGTGAGGGCGAAGAAATCAAAGTAATGGTGCGCTATCCGCAATTAACCCGTGAAGCTTTCTCATCGCTGCGCTATGCCGTGATCACAACGCCTGCAGGCAAAAAGGTTATGCTGGGTGATGTGGTGCAGATTAATGAGCAACCGGGCGTGAGTACTATTCGTCGTGAGGGTGGTTATCAGACGGTTTATGTTTATGGCTCTATTGATGAAGAGTTGGTTGAGCCAGAAGAAGTGGTGAAAATCATCGATGAAAGCATCTTGCCGGATATGAAGGAGCAGTATCCAAGCGTTAAGACTGAGTTGGGTGGGGACATCGAAGAGCAAGCTGCACAGCGTAACGAGCAGATTCTCTTCTTTATTGCCGGGATGATCATTGTCTACATCCTACTTGCGGTGCCACTGAAGAGTTATACGCAGCCGCTGATTGTGATGTCGGTGATTCCTTTCAGTTTGACTGGCGCGATTTGGGGGCATTTCTGGCTTGGGTTAGACATCAGTATGATGTCCACCTTTGGTCTTATTGCCGCTGCGGGCGTGGTAATCAATGACTCACTCGTCATGACGGACTACATAAACCAGGTCAGAGAAAAGGGGATGAACATCAAACAAGCGGTTGTGGAAGCTGGATGTGCTCGTTTTCGCGCGATTACTCTAACTTCAATTACGACGTTTGCTGGTGTTCTGCCTATCATGTTCGAGACGAGTTTACAGGCGCGCTTCGTCATTCCAATGGCGGTTGCGTTAGGCTTCGCAGTGCTGTATGCGACGATATTGACGTTAGTATTGGTGCCTTGTTTGTATCTGATGCTTGAAGATATCAAGAATATATTCAGAGCGATTAAGCGTTTTTTCTCTCGTGTGTTCGCTCGTTTCAGAAAGCAGGATGAGGCGACACAAGCTCAGGCTAATGCATCTAGTTAAAGTGCTCGTCTGCTAAACTAAAAAAGCCACATCTCATGTGGCTTTTTATTTGAGATAAACCAGAAGTTACTGTTGGTTGATGTACGCTTTGAAGCGAGCTTTCGTTTCCGCATCCGCTTTTTGGTACCAGAAGTGCAGCATTTCTTCCGCGGTTGAATCTGCTTTTGCAGCCGCTCGTATTTGCTTCATATCTTCAGGAATCTCAGCAGGTAAAGTCATCGGCTGAGCCATCGATCCTGCAATGGCGATTGCCGCCACGCCGCCAGCTCTGTTGTAATCCTCTGATTCGCGAACATAATCACGGCCAATTTGCATGCCTTCTTTAATAAGCTTGTCTTGCTTAACAGCAATCGCCTTGCCAGATGCATCAACCAGTTTCCAGTCTAAGTCTTTGATGTGATCTTCTGCATCATTTAAGTTGCGGTACTCTGGAAGTTGGAATGTTAACTTCGAGTCCGAAGCAGAGAATCGAGTGACGATAACATCACTTTCAACGCTAACGCGATCATTTCCCTGGTTGAAAAATGGCGAAAAGCGGAAGACAACTTGGTTTACCCCGTCAGGTAGCGTTAATGTTTTTTCTGAAGCGAGAAAACCGCCAGAAAGCTTCACTTTTTCACCGTTTGCAGCAAGTACCGAAACGTCGTCAGGAACACTAACGGTTACGTCAGCGAATGCCATGCTACTCATTGCCAGAGCGAGCGCGCAAGTTAAAGGCTTGATCAATTTCATTGTTTTTATCCTAAGCACTATGTGAGCATCGAGAGTGCATCGTTATGTGTTTGATTGCAACAATCAAGTGAAATAAGTATGAAAATTTAACATTAGCTTCATTTTTCATATTTATTGCGAGGAAAATGTGACCTGAATAAAAACAAACCGCTGCAATGCAACGGCTTGTCGTATTAGGTATCGAATGAAGGCTTGGTGAACTTAAATACCTGCACCGTTACCAGACTCACTTTGTTCACCAGGTTCCTCTAGTAGCTCGGCCATTTCTTCTTTTTGTTGGGCTTTCTCAATGCTTAGCCACCAAACGAATAGCTCATACCAAATTGAAAGAATGACCGCGCCAAGGAATAGACCTACGATACCGTAGACAAGCATACCGCCGATGGCACCAATCAGAATAATCGGCATCGGAGTGTCCACGCCTCGACCCATCAGCATTGGTTTGAGCAAGTTTTCAGAAAGCGCACCAACGACCGCCCAAACGGTAAACAGGGTCGCAGTTGTGCTGTCTTGAGTCATGTACATGTAGCCAATCACAGGTAGCACGGCAAGCAGGGCAGGTAACTGAGCGATACACAAAATCATCAGTATTAGAGTAAGCAAGCCAGCGGCAGGCACTCCAAATACGAAGAAACCGGCACCAATCAGCAGCGCTTGAATTGCCGCCACACCGACAACGCCAAGCAGTACGCTCTTAATGGTTGCAGCAATCAGCGTCGCCCAGCTTTTGGCATTGTCACCTGCGGTACGAATGGCAATTGTGGTTAGGCCCGATGCTAATGATTCTGAGTAAGTCATAAAACCAGCAGCAATCGCCAGAGATAAAATAGAAAGTAATACACTACCCAGAGCGCCACCCATCATGCCAAGCAGGGAAGTCAATGCTGACTTAATCTGAGGCATAAAGGTTTGAATGGCTTGTTCTAAATTCGTTGAGAAAAGTGTCCAGGTGTCATAGAGCTTACCACCGACAAGAGGCCAGTCAGCAACGGATGGTTTTGGCCCTGGTATTTTAACTTCACCGCTTTGAAGTACTTGGAGTGCGTGGGTTGCACCGTCGTAAATGGAACCAGAGACCATTACCAGTGGCGTCACTAACAGAGCGATACCAAGCAAAGCAATGGTGGTTGCTGCCAAACCACGCCTGCCACCATAGGCTCGCTGAAGCCTTTTAGTGACGGGTAATAGTGCTACTGCAATGATTGCCCCCCAAATAACGGGAAGGATGAAAGGCCTGATGATGTCGTAAGTAAACACAAACAATACGAAGATCAAGCCAATACGTATTGCCGATTCCACCATATTACTGATGAAAATCTTACTTTCATTTCTTTCCGATAATTTATCCATTTTTATTTACCTGATGATCAATGTTGGAACTGACGAGGCTAGAAACCACAATAGCCATATAAAACACACCTGTGATGGCCTCTAAATAAACGATGACTTGAGCCAACGGAGTCAGAGGGCTGATGTCACCGTAACCAAGAGTGGTCAGGGTGACGAAACTGAAATACGCTGCATTGGAGAAGTTTTGTCCCCAGGATATGGCCTCCATACCAGTAAACGCCTGTGGTGAAAACTCGAGCACAATGAGGTAGGCGATGGCCCACATCAAACCCAGCAACAGGAATAAAGCAACAGAACCAATCACTTTGTTACTGTTGACGTGACCAGTAAACAGGATTTGTCTTGCAATAGATTTAAAGGTGCCAAAGAAAAACGCAAAGGTTAACGCGAGCATCACGACGTTCATTTCTTTGATATGAAAAATCGTTTTTATCACGATGACCAACACCCAGACTGCAAAAAGGGTGTAAAGGAATCGAGACCAGGTTTTATCAAATCGTAGGCTGGCGAAGCAGACGATAAATGTGATAACCGTGCATGCCTGTAAAATATGTTCGATGGCCCCCTCATTCACCATCTGAGTGGACGCACTGCCAATCAACAACACGATAAGTGACAGTGTGAGGTAGAAGAAGTTATTCTCTTCATTAATGTTTTTGAGTTTTTTACCAATGACCATGACCGTTATTCTCACTTAATAACTATTCATTGTTTTCTGATGAGTCTTTCATCACCATGATGGAGGCGGAAAGTCCAAATCGAAGCTCAATGCCTTCCGGCAATTCGTCGATGGCAATGCGAACCGGTATACGCTGTGCCAAACGAATCCATTGGAATACTGGGTTCACATTTGGCAGTAAGTTGTAACCCACGGTTCCGTCTCTTGGTGCAATCCCCCAGCCAATAGAATCGACAGTGGCGTCAATGGGCGTGTCTGGGTGAGACATCAACGTAACTTGTGCTTTGCTACCTGATTCAATTTGCTGTAACTGGTTTTCACGGAAGAAACCAAACACCCAGAAGCTGTGTTTATCGATAAGTGCAAGCAGAGGCTGGTTGGCAACGGCTTGAGTACCATTACGGATATCCAGGTTAGAAACAAAACCGTCAACGGTGGCATAAACCTTGGTATAGCTAAGATTCAATTTCGCAGACTTTAACTGCTCTTCCGCCGCTTTGATTTGTAGTAGAGATTCTTCATACGCGATCTCGCGGCGAATAAGATCTTTGTGGGATACCGCGCCACGATCTTTCGCTCGGATATCGGTTAAACGGTCATATTCGATTTTTTTACCACGAGAGCTGACAATGGACCTTTCCAGCCCGACTTCGGCTTGCGACAATGCAACCTCATAGGTGGTTGGATCGATCTCAAACAGTAAGTCGCCGGTTTTTACTTCCTGGTTGTCTTGGACCGCAACGTTTACGATCGGGCCGGATACGCGAGGCGCGACTTTGATGACGTTGGCACGCACCTGACCATCACGTGTCCAGGGGTTATTAAAATACTCTTCATACTTTTGATAGCCGAGCCAAGCTGCGCCACCAAGAATGACAAGATTGAGTGCAATTACGAATAGTTTTTTCATCTTGTTTGGCACCTAAAATTGAATATAAAAGCTGTCGATTGCCACCACATAAAAGACCATGATGGCGATGAAAGTCAGCGACGGAAAAGCGATAAAACGAGACAAGCGCGTCTTGTTTAACAGGATCACGGTAATCCAGGTTGCGGTGACTGCAAGAAAAAGCACTAGCAGTAGTGGGGAAAAGTACACATCTCCCCAAGAGAGTTCATAAGGCATTATGGTTCCTCCCCTTTGGGTGCAGTGCTGTTTGTCTGTTCAATCGGAAGCGGAGGCAGTACACGATTCTCTTGGTCTAAATACCCGTCCCAATCGGTGCGTTCGACCATCTGCCTCGCAATTTCGTCAGATAAGAAGGGCTTACCTGTTTGCGCTTGCCAACCGCCACCAAGGGACTTATACAGAGCCACGATCTGGTTAGCGACATCGCCCTTAATTGAGGCATAGCTGTCTTCTGCACGTGTCATTTTTTCTACTGAGTTGAGAAGGCGTTCAAAAGATATTTGACCATTTTCGTATTGCGTCATCGAAATGTTGAAGGCACGAATCGATGAGTTTACTGACTGCAAACGTAGCGATTTTTGTTGTAAATACAGGTCATAAGCTTCTAAGGCGTTGGTAACTTCGTTAACAGCTTGCAGTACTGCTTTGTTGTAGTTGGTTAAGGTTTCTTGAAAACGGGCATCTTCGTAACGAATGTTATTTTTCACACGCCCATACTGGAAAATGTTCCAGCTAAATGCAGGACCCGCGACCAGCGTGAGAGAGTCACTAAAACTGAAGCTGCTGCCATCTGGTACTGTACTGTCGATGCCAATCGAACCAAACAGAGAAAAGCTTGGATACAATGCTGCTTCGGCTACACCAATTTGAGCACTTTGCGCACGGGCTTGCATCTCTGAAACTTGTAGGTCCGGTCTTCGCATGATCAAGTTGGCGTCGATTTGGGTTTCTAAAAGTGGTGGATGTGGGACAATGGAGTTTTCGTCGTTGCCAGATAATGCTGTTTTTCTGCCTGTCGATTTAAATTGTGTTTCGTACTCAGCGATACGCTCAGGAAGTCCGTTTGATGTCAGTATCGCGTCGACCTCTTCTGGTAATTCGCCTAACAGAAGCGCAATAGCAGTGCGTGACTGCTTCATCGCAATTTCTAGGCTCGGCTGGGCCGCTCTGGTGGTGTACAACTGGTTCTGCGCTTGTTGGACATCAAGTTCCGTCACGTTGCCTGAATCAAATTGAACCTGAGTAATGTGTACCACGCGTTCTTGAATTTCGATGTTTCGCTTCGAGAGCAGAATACGTTCTTGGTAGGTTCGATAGTTGATGTAATTACGCACTACTTCGGAAGTGATGGTTACCATGATGTCGTGGTAAGACGCAATCGTTGCGTAGTAACCCGCTTCTACCGATTCAATACCGCGTGCGTATTTACCCCAAATATCCATCTCCCATGCTGCATCAAAAGAGAGCGCAGCATTATTGAACCCTTGATCGTTGACGTATGCACGCGCCAAATTACCGGATACGGTTTGTACTTGTGGATACTGCAAACCAGATGCGACACCAACTAAGGCACGGGCTTGGACAATACGTAACCCAGCAGACTCTAAATCAAGGTTCTGCTGGCTGGCCAACTCAACCAGTTGATTCAGCGTTGGGTCATTAAATTGTTGCCACCACTGCTGTACCTTTTGCTCAGATTGCTCGGTATCCTGAACGGCCCTTTGTAATGACCAATCACTTGGTAAAGCCGATTGCTGTGGATGGACATAGTCCGGCCCCACAGCAGTACACGCACTGAGTCCAATCAGAGTTATTATGGCGAGGCTTGGTTTGGTTAATTTTTGCAGTATCATACCCCTACCTTTAAAACCGCTTCTGTTGTAAGTTCACCCAATCGATATCCTCATAGGTTTGCTTGCAATGTTTAATTGCTTCGAACACGTTCCGTTTTAAATTCAGCAAGATATAAAAACCAGCTATCTCTGAATAAGCGTAGTCAGATAAATCCAACTCATTAAAAAAATCTTCCAGTTTATCTTCGAAAGACTGGTAATCCTGGCTGTACTGATTAAAAACGGAGTCGAGTTCTTCTGTAACCTGGTGGCTGGCTAACGCACCAGCCATTGATGGAATGATCGAGTCACGATGTTGTTGACGAAGTTGGTTAATCAACGGATTCGCCAACAGTTTCTTTTCTGCAACCATGAGCACATTGATGTGGCTGCATAGCACGTCACAAGCTTTGCTGAATGCCCCAATCGCTTCTGGTGTGGTTTGGTCAAAATGTTTGTGGTTGATTTTTGAGCCCCACACTTTGAGTTTTTTTGCCGACACGTTCAATGTCACTAGATGCAAAGCGCGTTTTAGTGGCGTGAGAAAAGAATCCGACTGCTTTTGATAGGTGACAAATAGCGAGCGTGTATGCCGGAAATAGCGTTCTTTTATGGTTAAGAATAGGTGCTCGGGTCTTGAACTGAACGGAAAGTAATGAGCAAAAATAATCATGAATACGACCAAGTAGAACAGCGTCATGATCGTCATTAGGATGCCGAAGTGGTAGAACATATTATTGTCCAGCCCGAGTACAAAGAGACCGACCATGTAAAAGATGGTTATTGGTCCATTGAAAAGGTAAAAACCAATAAATGTGTAGATAAAGATAAACAGACCGAGTTCTAGTCCCAGATCCAGTTGCGGCAAGATAAATAGGTAAGATGGCACCGCAAATAAGAAACCAAAAGTGAACAGCACCAGCAACAAAATTGGATGCACCGGCACAAAGGAGAGCAGGGACATAAACATGGTCGAGAAAATCACAAACGAGTAGCCACCCGGAGGGTTAAAGTAGATCCAGATGAATCCCGCCACCCAATAAGTGACAAAGGTTTTGACCGCCGTTTTAAAATTTTCTGCATCCCACCATAAGAACTTGCCTTTGGTTTTTGGCATTTCAACGTGGAATGAGACGTTGTTCGTCACCGAATCTATACAGCTGATACTCTCAGCCAGACGCGACAGGTTCTGATGCATGGATTCCAGCAGAAATCCTAAAGTGATCGCCGAACCTTTAGTAAGATGCGGTGATGAATCTAACAACTCTTGATTGTAATTAACCTTAAATTCTTTAGCGCGATAAGCGTGTTCGTTGTCTTCCCAGACCTGATGGCATTTTTGGAACAGCTGCTCTATTTCTTTTATCGTTTCATCAAAGTTAGTGATGCATTGGCGATCTTCTTCAAGGCTAAAGTGGCCATGTACCGCAACCGATAATTGCTGGGTAATTTGTTTGCTCAGGTGCACGGCCAGACGCCACTCTTTTAAGTAAGCGGACACATCGCTGCATTCGGCACTCACTGTCGCAAACCGTTGCTCCAGGTTATTTTGTGCGGCAAACATTTCTTCAGTGAGTTTGTCGATATTGAGTTGAGAAGCTGCATGTTCTGATTCCTCTGGTGATTCAGAATCATCAACGGCTGGTGGATGTGACTCATGTTTCTGTTCTAAGCTATTGACCAGCGCAGAGAACAGCGCTTGCTGAGTTTGATTTAACTGCTCGATAAGCTGGCGTAGGTTTTGTTCGGTTTTGACCGGGAAGAGAAAAGTACCGACAAGGGTATAAACCACCACGCCAAAGACCGTCATATAGGCTCGATCGACACCATAAAGAAAGGCGCCGTCTGCATCACCACCGTTAGACATCATCAATGTCATCACACCAGTTAGCATCAGTAACGTAGGGTCTTTTTGGTAAGCGTTACGAAAATAAAAGATAAATGAGACGACGAGTGACACGCTCAGCATATAAAGAAAACGGTCTTGCGCGAATAGCCCGACGAGTAACAAGCCAACAACCGCTCCGACCAAGGTGCCGAGAACACGTAATGTGCCCTTGGCGAGAGATTCTCGGCGACTTCCCGTTGTGGCGATCAGCATCACTGTGGTTGCAGCAGTCGATGCCTGTGGCCAACCCATCGCAAAGGGGATCAGATAAGCCAAGGTGAGGCTAAGCGATACTTTTATAGCAAATTTAATCTTGTCGTTCATAGTCAAAGTTTGCTCAGGCTTATCGTCTTAAATTAATGGATTTTGTTATTAAAGCTAAGGCTGGATATTGTTCCAACTGTGTTTGAGTTGGCGGAATATAACGAGTAAAAAGAAGCGGATTGTAAATCTAGTGTCAAAAACCGGATGCCTATGAAGTAGTCAATCTGGCTCTATCCCTTGTCAGTGCTGGGGATTTGAGTTAAATGCTCAAAACTGCTACTTACGCGCAGTCTTATTTATGAAACAGATTTACGGGTATTTCCTAGCCAAGCTCTCTTTAAATCATCAGATGCTAAGCAGGGCTTGTGTCTATTGTCATCTATGCCACTGCCTTTAAAAGCATAGATGATGAATAGGTATTTGAGGGGAAAAGTTTTATTTTTTATCAAGTTGTATCGGTTGTATTACACTTTACTCGCGCTTTGAGAGCGAGATAAAAAGACCAGCGCGATACCACCTAAAATGATTGTGCTGGTGAGGATGGAATGAAGCGACAAGGATTCACCGAGCAGAATAGACCCGAGTACTAAGGCTATAACGGGTACAGAAAGTTGACTTATCGCGGCTTGAAGTAGGGTAAGTTTCTGGATTACGTGATACCACAGTAAATAACCGATCCCCGATGCAAGCACACCGGAGGTGATAGCAAGTAAGAAACCTTCAATGGTGAGATTGACCGAAGAGAGAAGAAAAGGAGAGAGGAGCAAGCTTATCACAGAGGCGGCGATAAAGCCCCATGCAATACCACTGCTCGGTGAAGGGGCATGCTTGCCAAGGGCTGTAAAGAGCGCCCAACACACTCCAGATATCACGATAAGTAGCGTCGACCAGGTATCCGGCCGAGTTGCAGATGGAAGCATTAACCAAGCGAAACCCAGAATGGAGACGGCGATACCAATCACTTCTAAAGTTTTAAATCGTTCGCCTTGCCACCAATGTAAAGTCAGAAGCGTCAACTGTACTGCCCCAAATAAGAGTAGTGCGCCAGTACCTGCATCCATATTCAGATACGCGTACGAAATTAATACCGCATAGCCAAATAGCGTCACACCTGCAAGTACCTTAAAGCGACTGGTCGGCTTTTCTGAATGCCAGGTTCCAGTAGCGATAAGAAAAAACACAAGCGTCGCCGCCCCGGAGATCAAGCGGATGATCGTGAAGCTTCCCGCATCGCTCAGTCCATCTACCAACGCTGCGCGACATAACAGTGAGTTGGCAGCAAAAGCGAGCATCACAACAACGGTCAGCAAAAAAGTAAACATCTTCAATCCTTAAATTGGGTGCATAGAGTGAGTGTAGCGGCAAAGTTACTTATTCAATTAGTTGATTAATTGATTAGTTATACCAGTTGCCATCTGAGGCGTGGGGAGCTAGCTGATGACCATTCGGCTAACGATAAAATTATCACTCAATAGTCTAATTTTATAAATTGTAGGGCTTTTGTTAAATGTTTGAAAGGAAAGAAATAAAGCGTATTTTCTTTCACCCTGTTAGGACTTTTCCTACACGCTACTAGCGGCACTTCTTGTTATCTTCTCGGAAGGCAGGAGCACATTATAAACACGTGTTCTTAACGTCAGGCTACAGCAAAAAGAAAGATAACAATGAATGAATTTGTTTTAAGATTGATGAAATGCGCGCGTGCTTATGAAAGCTTTATTGGCAATAAATTGCTGAGCAAACAAAGTATTAATAGCGAAGAGTTAAAGGCGATACGTAAAGAAGCACTAATGAAGTTCCCTGAGTTGAAAACACAGCAACTAAACCAACTCAAAGAGACGGTGGAGTTCGAATTGTTTAACAAAGTACTGCATAACACCATGTTAAAAGTGGGCTTTCGAATCCCGAAAGGAAAAGCGCTAGACACTACTGCGATTTATATTCGTCGCTAGAAGCAAAACAGCCTTCCGATCTCAGTTGAAGGCTGTTTTTCTTTTTGGCAAGACATTAAAGGTCAAGCATACGTCCACTGCTTGGAGCGCAGTTATCTTTAAGTCACCGAACATTTGTTAGATTGACGCCGACGTATCCAACCAAGCCATCCCCCAATAAACAACAAGCTTGCTCCGACTGTACCACCACTGCTTCCATCATCATTGCCATCTTGTTCTGATACCTGAGAATCTCCCTCACTGTGGTAATCTTCTGTAGCAGCTAACTCCGCGTCATAACTGGTTTTTACACCAGAACTGGTTTGCTGCTCGATCCACGAAGCGTAGTTAAGTATTTCGGTAAACACACTCGGTATGTCTGCAGATTCACAAATGGATGATCCGTAACTGACGATGCCGATCTGTTGATACATGCCGTTACCATCTACGTAGGTGAGTGGTCCGCCGGAATCGCCACTGCAGATACCAGTATATGCCCTGCCTTCAAACCCATTTGCACATAACGTTTCTTGAGCGTTGAAGCCTGAAACTAATGCGGCGCATTCTGAGTCGGTCAGTGGTTCAACTTCTGCCCAGCGCAAAGAGTTTGTGCTCGAAGTGTCATTGGTTGAGGTCTGTCCCAAACCAAAAATTTGGTAAACCTCTTCGTCACTGTAATCACCGAAATCCTGTGGCAGAGTAATGGATTGCACGTTATCAGTTATAGGTTGGGATAGTTCTAGCAGGGCCAGATCATTAATCCATAAGGAGGCCGAATTATATTCTGGGTGAATGGTGATACTGCGAACGTCTTTAAACTCGGAGACATAAACGTCGTCCATGGTCGGATTTTTCACTAAAACACGCAAATCATCAGTGCTCCAGCCATCGGTGAATACATCTGACTCCACACAATGTGCCGCGGTTAAAATGTAGCGATCATTCACAATAGAACCGCCACAGATATTAGAGAATGCGCTAGCCCCTGTCTTATGGAGTATCAAACGAGCGAAAAATGGCAGTTGATTCAACGTGGTTGGTTCTCCGCCAATGATAGCAGCAGAGACGTCTTGTTCAGAGGGGGTGGTATCGGCATCCGCAACAGTCGTCATAGGCAAAATGAGGAAAGCCCCGCTTATCAAAACATGATTTAACCTCATAACCTGATCCTTATCGTTAGAGTTATTGAATTCACATTGGTCAAGATCCAAACAAGCACAACGTTGCTCATACTTGCTCTTTATTCATACTTGTATGAGCTCTTTATTAGAGTAGATCAATTGATGCTTGTTCATAGAGGGTACGGTGAGTTTAGGCTCGATAACCTGCATCGTGACATCGTTTGTGTATACAATACCTGATAACCTGCAAATCTAAGAGAGTAAATGATGGAATTTAAGGTTGATACCCATACACACACGTATGCCAGCAGCCACGCTTATAGTACGTTGCCATGAGATCGCTCAGATAGGCAAAGACATCGGTGTTTTCTTTACCACTGGCAGCGACGCACATTTTTGCCATGATGTCGGTAACCTCGATCTGGTTGGTGAACTGATGGACAGTGTGGGTATTAAAAGCGAGAGTGTCATTACACACTCGGCTAAGCCGTTCCTGTCGTTCTTGAAGCGTCGTGGACGAGAATCCACTGCAGAATATGATGCCATGCGTAGCGCATAAACTTGATTACATTTTGGGAATGCACCCTTAGCGCGTTTCCTTTACACTGCGTAGCTTAACTATCCCAATCATCCTTAATACTGGATGGCGGTGATAAACAAAGCCGACATAGAATTCGGCGCTAAAAATGGAGAAGTGAAGATGTTACGTCCTTTAGTTTTAGGGTGTGCGATTGCGTTGGGCTCAAGCTACGCAATGGCGGAAGCTGTCGATCTAAAACAAAACATGAAACAAATGAAGATGGATTTCAAACAAGCGGCGGAAGCGTCGGATGTTGAAACCATGAAGTCAGCAATTGATAGCCTACAAGCGATCGTAGAGCAATCTAAGCGCGGTAATTACCCACCAGAAAAGTTTGATACGTATCTGGAAGGTTTCAACAAGCTATCAGTGACGCTCGATAAAATCGAAGCAGATTTGGATGCAGGTAAACTAACTGAAGCCAAACAACAACTGCGTGAAATTGATAGCTTGCGCGAAGAGTATCACGACAAGCGCAATCCAAGTATCTGGAGTAAGTTATTTGGTTGATATTGCTAACCGTCTCATGATTTCAAGACCCGCAACGTTGCGGGTCTTTTTGTTTGTGACGCAAAATAGCGCTGAGTCTAAAATCCTTTATTGAGCTTGAACTTAGAATTGGTTACGCTGTATGAAATTTGTTAAGTCATCGTTATGCGTAGATTAATTCCTTTTTATCGCTCCATGTTGTTTGTTAGTGCCTTGAGTTGGGTGCTGGTAACCCTGATGCCTGTTATAAATGCACATGGTAACAGCATGGGTGTATGGGCGACGCTATGTACGCTTAACGGCTTTGAATTGATACAGGTTGAAGAGGGAGACAACTCCGTTACCCATAAGGGGAAACCCTGTCCATTCAGTTACTTTTCACCCTTTCATCACAACTCACTTCCAACTACACCTTTACTTCAACGACTGAGCTCGGTTATTTCTGACCGTTACACTTTTTTGGCTCTAAGTGTACGATTTGAAACGCCAATTCCACGGGCGCCCCCATTGATTGCCTGAAGAAAAATCAAGCATCACTCTGATGCACTTTAAATACTCTCAGAACTCCTTTAATACACTTCAGCTTTCCTACCTCAATGCTTACTTCTGATATAGCTCCAAAGGCAATCGGTCCGGATCTTGGAAGAACGTAAATGCTTTACCAGTGAATTCATCTATCCGAATAGGTTCTACGTCGATATTTTTTGATTCAAGGTATGCTTTGGCCTCTTCAATGTCATCAACTTGGAAAGCCAGATGACGTAAGCCTTGAGCTTCTGGAAAACTTGGACGCTCTGGGGCACCCGGAAAGCTGAATAGTTCAATTTGACTGCCATCAGGCAGTGCGAGATCGAGTTTGTAAGAATCCCGCGCTTCACGGTAGTTTTCCGCGATGATTGGCAGGCCTAAAATTTCGGTATAAAAGTGCTTAGACGTTGGGTAATCGTTACATATGATGGCGACATGATGAATCGCATTAAACATGGTTAGGTTCCTTTGTGACCAAGTGTTCATTGACGAAATCGATAAATACACGCAAACGCGCTGGCATGTATTTCGTTTGGGGGTACTGCATGGCAATCGCACCGTGATAGTTACTCTTGATCATCCAATCTGCAAGCACTTCGACAACTTCTCCAGTTTCTAGTGCCTCTTTAACGACAAAGTCGTGAAAAATGCCAATACCTAACCCTGCTTTAACGCCATTTAGACGCATTTGTGAGTGGTTCACCGCGTAGCGTCCATTTACTGCAACTGAGTGGAATGCCTCTTCTTTAAAAAATGACCAAATGTTGTCTTTATCGTTTTCTGCCAGATAAATACAATCGTGCTGTTCAAGCTGAGTTGGGTGAACCGGCATCCCGCGCTCAGCCAGGTACTCCGGTGACGCACACAGCACCAAGTTGGTTTTGCTGATCTCTTTTAAAACCAGATTCTCGTCAGGTTTATCGGTCAATTTGAAGGCGACGTCGATACCTTGACGAAACAGGTCGATTTCTCCATCTGCAGCACGCAACTTTAACTGAATCTTCGGATAGCGCTGTAAGAATGGCAAAACAAAGGGCTGAAGCACTGAATTTAAAAACGCTTCTGGAGCGGCAACAGTGAGTGCTCCAGTGGGTTCTGTATGATCTTCAGCGGACAGTTCCACGGCTTGCTGAGCGGCGTTAACCATCGCAATACTTTGGTCATAGACTTTTTGACCCGCTTGAGTGATGAGCAGCTTCCTTGTGGTACGTTCAAATAACTTCACTGAAAGTGCATGCTCTAGTCGCGTGATCAATTTACTCAACGCAGAAGGGGTGACCCCAAGCTGTTTAGCGGCGGCGGTAAAACTGCCTTCGTTCACCACCAGGATAAATGAGGCGAGATCCGGAAGTAGGGCGATAAGTTTTGGATTAACCATAGGTTTCGGTTCTGTGCTGCGTGATGATGGTATTTTCTGGTAGGACGGAGATTGGTTCAAGTGTGTCAGTCCCGCTTTAACGATATTTTTAATGGTGTGTGATGGTTGAGTTGTTTCTTATGTCATCACTTTGTTATAAAAATGGAATAAAGATCACTTAACGGCGCAGAAACGAATTAAAGTCTAGTTTTATTAAGTAATAATGTTTTAGTAACAAGTAGTTACGTGCAGTTAATTAACAATATGATGGCTAATTTCGACAAGGAATGAAAAAGATGAGCAACAAGGAATCTACTAGGACTGATCGCAGCCGCCGTAATTTTCTGAAAGGAGCAACGGGCGCCGTTGTTGCTGGTGTGAGTGCTTCAGCCTTCACAGGCATTGCACAAGCAGGAGAGCAGAAAATTAACTGGAGCAGCCAGGGTTTAGGTAGAAAAAACGATAAACAGTTTTGGCGTAAAGTACAAAAACAGTTCGTTTTGGATAAGAAAACTACGTACATGAATGTTGGTACAACAGGCTCGATGCCGAAGCATGTACTGGAAAACTACGAAGAAAATAACAAATTAGTAGCAAAATACCCATGGGATATGCAAGGTAAGTTTGGTTCTTGGCCACACGTTACTGATATGGCGGCAGAAATTGCACAGGGCTTTGGCGCAGATGCGGAAGAGATCATTCTTAGCCGTAACACCACTGATGGTTTATGCACAATCATCAACGGACTGCATTTCGAAGAAGGTGACGTTATCCTAACAACGCACCATGAACACGCGGCTGCTCTTTCGCCTCTCAACGTTGCAAAACAGCGTTTTGGTGCAGAGGTTGTTGAGATCCAATTACCGGTGTTTACTGGCACGGAAGAGGTGTCTGAAGAGGATTATGTAGAAGCATTCCGCGATGCCATTGCATCGAACGATAATGTACGTCTGATCGTTTTCTCTCATATCACTTACAAAACGGGTACGACTTTACCCGCTAAGGCGATTTGTGATCTTGCAAAAGAATACCGAATCCCAACGATGATCGATGGTGCTCACACCATTGGCATGTTCGATCTTGATTTCCACGACTTAGACTGTGACTTTTATGCAGGTTCTGGTCATAAATGGCAGTGTGGTGCGGGTGCGACTGGTATTTTATACGTACGTAAAGGTGAGAATACTCTTGGCGAACGTTTGAATGATTATTGGCAACGTGAGAACCCATTGTGGCTAATTAATTCATCTCTTTCTCACGCTGATTACTTAGGTAAACAGATCCAGCTTCAGTATATTGGCAACGATAACTTCCCTGCGAAACAAGCGTTAACCGATAGCTGTAAAATGTGGGATGAAATTGGCCGAGATCGAATTGAAGAGCGTGTACTAGCTTTAGGTGGACTGTGTAAAGAGTTACTCGCTGAGGCTTTGCCACAAGCAAAAGTTTTCTCGCCAAATGTAGAAGGTCTAACCAGTGGTATCACGACGTTCAACCCATTTTTTGATAATGTGATGGACGGCGACATTCTCACGGAGTTCCGAGATCGCTTACGCGAGGAGTACGGTTACATCATCCGTACGACGAGCTTTAAGTTGTACAAAGATGATCAAGACGATACGTATGCGCTTCGTATCTCTACACACTTGTTCCATGATGAGCAAGATGTAGAAGGGTTAGTGCAAGCTATTACGGACTTGTACTACTCGTTCTAAGGTTGTTGTTGATCACGTAAGCGCCCGAGATTGGGCGCTTTGTGAAAATAAAGGTTATTCACTATGTCAGTCCAGATACTTAAACGAACCATAACAGCGATAGGGGTAATAACAGTTACCGTGATGTCCTCTTCGGTTTGGTCGAATGATCTTAAAGAGATCCGCGAGCGTGGAGTCTTGCGCCATATTGGTGTTCCTTATGCCAACTTTGTTTCTTATATCGAACAAGGTGAAATGAATACACTCACAGGGTTTGATGTAGACATAGTTAGAGGTTTCGCTCAGTCATTGGGGCTACGTTATGAATACGTGCCTGCGCAGTGGAGCAATATGATCGGAAAGCTCAATGGTCAGCATGCTCATTACCAAGAAAAAGGAGCAGTATTGGGAGAAACGACACCCATTGAAGGTGATTTAATCGCGAATGGTGTGACCATCCTCGACTGGAGAACTGAGGTTGTCGACTTTTCACAGGATTACTTCCCCTCTGGTGTTTGGGTCGTCTCCAGAACCGATTCTTCCCTTTCTCCAATAAAGCCTACAGGTTCAATTGAGGAAGATATTGATATGGTAAAAAATCTGATTGACGGTAGAGAGATACTGGCTTTGGAGCACTCATGCCTTGATCCCAATCTTTATGATTTATACGACACGGGTGCTAAAGTCATTCTTCCGGATGGTCACCGCCTTCTTAACGAGATGGTTCCAGCTATCATGAAGAACGATGCTGAAAGTACCTTGTTAGATGTCGCTGACACACTTATCGCACTTGAGAAATGGCCAGGTGAAATAAAAGTGATTGGTCCAATATCAGAAAACCAAAAGATGGCTGTGGCATTTCGGAAAAATTCACCAGAACTACGTGAAGCATTTGACAGTTACTTGAACTTAATTAAAAAAAATGGAACGTATGAAACGTTGGTGAAGAAATATTACCCATCGATTTACTACTTTTATAATGATTACTTCATAGAAGAAAGTAAGACAAATTAATGAAAAAGGCTGTAAAAAAAATATCCAGTAAAAAGATAATAACAATAAGTGCAATATTAGTGTCTGTCTATTTGACAATGCTTATTGTTGTTACAAGTCTAGGCCAAAATAAATTAAAAGAATCACAGCATCGAGAGTTAGACTTAAAAGTAAAAAATTATGCAAGTAAACTTGATAACTTGTTTACGATTGCAAGTGAAGACATTGAGAACTTATCCGCTGACAAGACCGTTCAAACATTTTTTGCCAACTTGGCGTCTGGTATGTCCATGGAGTATGGTTTAGGGGCGAGTCTCATCAATCTAAAGTATCGCTTTGATAGTAAAATATCTAATAAGAAAATAAATAACAGTCATATTTATAACAAGTTAGCGCTGGTGGGGCGTGATGGACAGATTATCATCTCTACAGGGCAACAAACCTTACAGTCGATAGATGCCCATAAACTTATTATAGAGCAAGGTCATAATGAGGAGATCTACGCGTCTGACGAGGGCGATGCCACATTCATTCAAGTGGTCAAAAAAGTCGAATTTTCAGGTAAGCAAGTCGCTTTTATTGTTGCTGATATCAATACAAATGTAGTGATTGAGCAATTGACCAATCAAGAGCATGAAGATAGCTACAGTCGAATGGTGCTCAATGTTAAAAACGTTGAGATGGTTGTGTGGGATTCAATAACTAAGAACTCTACAGATAAACAACGCGTGCGATCATTACAACTGAAAAAACTGACAAATAAAATATATTTTGAGGTGCCGGTTGAACGATACCATTTTAAATTAAGAGCCTGGTTTGAGCCTTTAAGTCAAAGTGATATTTACACTTCTCGCTTATTTATTTTAGGTTTAAGCATTTTTGCCGTTATGATTGTTATTGGTTTGTGTTATGCATTTATTGCAAACCATAATCAAATAGAATTAAAAGTAAAATTAGAAGAAGAGAAAAAGCGTAAAGATTTTCTCTCTCGGCAAAATGAAAAGTTAACCAATGAAATAGAACGCCGTAAAGCGTCAGAAAAAGAACTCGAGTTTCAGGCCAAGTATGACACACTAACAAACTTACCAAACCGCAGCTATGGTTCGGAGCGGCTTGAATTTGAGTTGATGCGTGCCTCTCGCAATGGATCCAAAGTGCTGGTTATGTTTATCGATTTGGATCACTTTAAACAGATCAACGATTCCATGGGACATTTTGTTGGTGATGAAATCCTCAAGCTAAGTGCAAAACGTCTGCATGGCGTCGCGAGGAAAACGGATTTATTGGCCAGAATTGGCGGTGACGAATTCTTATTAGTCGTACCCGACTTACCTGATGGTGAAGCGGCTAAACGTGTTTCTTCAAGTGTATTATCTGCGTTCGATGCGCCTTTGGTGTGGAACAATCATGAATTTTTCCTAACCAGCAGTATCGGAATGTCAGTGTTCCCTGATGATGGTGAAACTGCGGAGCAATTACTTGCTTGCGCTGACATGGCGATGTATCGAGTGAAACAAGATGGTCGTGATGCTTTCTGTTTTTACAACCAGAATATGAATCACGATTTACAGCGGTACCTCGATCTAGAAAGTCGTCTGCGTAATGCCATTTCCAATCAGTTGTTACAACTTTACTATCAGCCGATTGTTGAACTCAAGAGTGGCAAGATTGTCGGAGCAGAAGCTTTGATGCGCTGGCATGATGACAAATACGGTTTTGTTAACCCTGAAGAATTTATTGCGATTGCAGAGAAAAATGGCTTGATTCACCAAGTGGGTGAGTTTGCGATTTATCAAGCCTGTCATCAGGCGGCGCAATGGCAAACTATCGCTCCTCTTTTTATGTCGGTCAATTTCTCAAGCGTTCAGTTTCGTTATTGTGAGCGTTTACTCGAGTTCGTTAAGCAAAGTTTAAAAGAATCAGGTCTTTCTCCAGAAAAGTTTGACGTTGAAGTAACTGAAAGCTTGCTGTTTAACCATAACCAAGAGCTGTTGGACATCCTAGATAAGCTACGGGCACTAGGGACTAGATTAACTATGGATGATTTCGGTACGGGCTATTCGGCACTGAGTTACTTGCAAAAGTTCCCATTTGACCGTTTGAAAATAGATCGAGCATTCATGCAAAACGTATTTGAAAACGACTCTGACCGAGAATTGGTCAACGTGATTGTAGCGATGGCGAAAGCACTTAATCTAGAAATTGTTGCTGAAGGAATAGAAGAGAGTCGTCATGTTGATTACCTAAACAACCTAAACTGTGAGTTCGGGCAAGGTTTCTATTATAGTCGCCCACTACCTGCAGAGGAATTTGAAGCCTTGTTAAAACAGCCAAGTTGGCTATAAATCCTTTCAATACAACACCATAGAAAAGCATTGGTGATATTTGTGCCTCATATTCATCAATGCTTTTCCATCTCAAGGGATAATCCCTCTTCCTGCTTTGAATTACACTACAATTAATTGATAAGTGATCGCCGGTGACGCCCGTCACATAAAGGCTAAACCAAATTCAAAACGAGTAAAAACTCGCCAACGTAATCAAGAAGGAATTGCGAATGTCTTCTGCATTTTACCAACAGATTCAACAGCAAATTGAAGAAGTGAAGGCTGAAGGTCTTTACAAAGCAGAGCGTATTATCACGTCTCAACAGCAAGCTGCTGTGAAAATATCTACCGGTGAAGAAGTGCTGAACTTCTGTGCAAATAACTACCTAGGCCTTGCTAACCACCCTGCACTGATTGAAGCAGGTAAAGCAGGTATGGACGAGCATGGTTTTGGTATGGCGTCAGTACGCTTTATTTGTGGTACTCAAGACATCCACAAAGAACTAGAGCAGAAACTGTCTAAGTTCCTCGGTAAAGAAGATACGATTCTTTACACTTCTTGCTTTGACGCAAACGCCGGTCTGTTTGAAACCATTCTTGGTAAAGAAGACGCGATTATCTCGGATGCGTTAAACCATGCGTCTATCATTGATGGCGTTCGCCTTTGTAAAGCAATGCGTTTCCGTTACTCAAACAACAACATGGAAGAGCTAGAGCAACAACTGATTGCGGCAAAAGAAGCGGGTGCTCGCCATATTCTTATCGTGACTGATGGCGTGTTCTCAATGGATGGTGTTGTCGCAAACCTTCCTGCTATTTGTGATCTAGCAGAAAAATACGGTGCACTGACCATGGTTGATGATTCCCACGCGGTTGGCTTTATGGGTAAAACTGGTGCGGGTACTCACGAATACCATGACGTCGTTGACCGTATCGACATCATCACAGGTACGCTTGGTAAAGCAATGGGCGGCGCTTCAGGCGGCTACACATCGGGTAAAGCTGAAGTGATCGACTGGCTACGTCAGCGTTCTCGCCCATACCTGTTCTCAAACTCGGTTGCTCCGGCAATCGTTAATGCGTCAATCCGCGTTCTGGATCTACTAGAAGAAAGCGGTGACCTACGTGACCGCCTGTGGGAAAACGCAGCGCATTTCCGTGCACGTATGGAAGCCGCTGGCTTCACCATGGGCGGTGCAGATCACGCAATCATCCCAATTATGCTTGGTGACGCAAAAGTGGCGGCAGAGTTCGCTGAACGCGCACTAGAAAAAGGCATCTACGTAATCGGCTTCTCATTCCCTGTAGTGCCTAAAGGTCAGGCGCGTATCCGCACTCAAATGTCAGCAGCGCACTCTCGTGAGCAATTGGATCGTGCGATTGACGCGTTCATCCAAGTTGGTAAGGATATGGGCATTATTTAAGGCTTTTAGGTGCTAGCACTTAGTACCTTTCGTTTAGGTTACATTATGAAAATTAAAGCATTATCAAAGCTAAAGCCTGAAGAAGGCATCTGGATGACCGAGGTTGAGAAACCTGAAGTTGGCCACAATGACATTCTGATCAAAATTAAGAAAACGGCAATTTGTGGTACAGATGTACATATCTACAACTGGGATGAATGGTCGCAAAAAACCATTCCAGTACCAATGGTTGTTGGCCACGAATATGTGGGTGAAGTTGTAGCGATTGGTCAGGAAGTTCGTGGCTTTGAAATCGGCGATCGCGTATCTGGTGAAGGTCATATTACTTGTGGTCACTGCCGTAACTGTCGTGGTGGTCGTACACACCTTTGTCGTAATACGATCGGTGTCGGTGTCAACCGTGAAGGTGCATTTGCAGAATATTTGGTTATCCCTGCGTTCAATGCATTTAAGATTCCAGATGAGATCTCTGACGATCTAGCATCAATCTTCGACCCGTTTGGTAACGCTGTACACACCGCACTTTCTTTCGATTTGGTTGGTGAAGATGTGCTGATCACCGGTGCTGGCCCAATCGGCATCATGGCCGCCGCAGTTGCAAAACACGTTGGTGCTCGTCACGTTGTTATTACAGACGTCAACGAATACCGTCTCGAACTTGCTCGTAAGATGGGTGTAACACGCGCAGTTAACGTAGCAGAAGAGAAGCTAGAAGATGTAATGGCAGAGTTGAACATGACTGAAGGCTTCGACGTTGGCCTAGAGATGTCGGGTAACCCTGCTGCATTCAACTCAATGCTGTCAACCATGAACCACGGTGGCCGTATTGCACTTCTGGGTATTCCGCCGTCAGACATGGGAATCGACTGGAACCAAGTGATCTTCAAAGGTTTGGTTATCAAAGGTATCTACGGTCGTGAGATGTTCGAAACTTGGTACAAGATGGCTTCATTGATTCAATCTGGCCTGGATTTGTCGCCAATCATCACGCACCACTACAAGATTGATGACTTCCAAGAAGGCTTCGATGTCATGCGTAGTGGTCAGTCTGGCAAAGTTATCCTAGATTGGGAATGACCATTCAAAATAAGAAAAGCGCTCCTTAAAGGGTAATGCCAATCAGTCAAGTCCTTTAAGGAAGTCAAACCCGAGTGTTACTTTAACACTCGGGTTTTTTGTCTTTTCTAGACAAGCGATAAACCAATCCCATCATTTTTCAGCAGAATAACTTTTTGGTTTATCTGACCTGTTATCCCCATGAACTGATCGAATAATGCCTTCTAGAGTCCGGTGTTACCACTATTCGGAAGCGAAGAGTGTCTATGGTGATGATGGCTTGGAGCGCATGCGTTCCATCGCACTCTAGACATTATAAATCTTGAGCTTCAATCCACAGAACCGCATCTTGAGAAAGTTCTTTGCCCTTGAACTCTGTATCAGGCCCTGAACCTAAACAAGCAAAACCCCATTTACCCGCTTTAGGAATACCGAAAGTAAACATACCTTGTTCATCTGTCACGGCTACAATGGCTGATGCAGGTGGCTCACGGTGAGTATCTTTACCAAATGCATTCGCTTCTGAATCAATATCTGTGTTCAAGAATTCGATTTCACACTCTACACCAGCGGCTGGTTTACCTTCACTTAGAAGTTGGCCAGTAAATGTGCTGCCAGTAAATACTTGATAAGGTTTGTTTTTTGGTACGATCTCGGTCTTAAGGCCCAGAGGAGTGTCCCAACCTGTTGGAAGACCACCTTTGTTTATATAGCGCTTAGTGATCTGTTGAATATAAATATCTTCGCCACCTTCGTAGTAAGGTGCAGGTACTAAAGCGAAAATGTAATCTCCATTGCGACGTGCTTTATACTCTAGTTGGTAGGCGTCTGCTTCATTGTCGTGACCAGCCCATTTGATTGGTTTGAGGTCTTTCAGAAGATCTGTTTTCTTGTCTTTAAACATCACAAAAAACTCTTCTGGTTGACCCATATTCATTACGTGGCCATTGTCCATCGGATGACCAAACACTAACTTCATGTCAAGAGTGGTAGGTTGGTCTAACTGTGAAGTGGGTGTGTGCAATAATTGAAAGTGAGCCTGAGAAGCGGTTGAGAGAGCAAGTGCAGCTACGCCTGTTGCTAAAGCAAGTTTTTTCATTTTTTCCCCTAAACGTTTTTGAAGTAATTAAATTTATTCAACAATGTCTTTGCCATCGATCTCTATAGAATGCCCAGGACCTGCGTTGAATAGGACTTTGTAATCACCAGAAGGTTTTTGGAATTCAAATTCACCATCTTCGTTGATTTCACTTTTTATCAGTTCGTTGCCAGCACCATCAAGCACAAGCATCTCTACTCCAGCAGCGGAAGAACCATCAGAAAAACCACCTTCACATAAAATAGTGTTGTCACCAAAGTCATAACAAGAGCAAAGTGGAGTGTGAGCCATCGATACTGATGGAATTAAGGTACCGAGCAGCAATGTCAATGTCGCTTTATTCATTTTCGTTATCCTTTTAAAACTACGTTTCTAATTTTATTAACTAAGTAGCTAATTTAGTTCGTCGCTAATTTTGCCATAGAATAATCAACACTTTATCATCATCATAACTGAGAACTATTATTGTTTGCATTCTGATTGATTTAGATCATGTAAACGGTAATTATTTTTATTAACGATTTTTATCACCAGTACGCACCTTTACAATGTCAGTACATTGCTCCGTCGAACAGTTGATTAATAGTGAAAATAGAATTAAGTAAATTAGCCCCCGGTGATAAAGGTGTAATCTTTTCTCATCAGTCACAGGGTGCTGTTAGACAGCGATTACTGGACTTAGGATTGATACCGGGAATGGCCATAGAGTTTGTACGCTTTGCACCAATGGGAGACCCAATCGAAATAAGAGTGAGCCGAACCAATGTCGTGATAAGAATGACAGAAGCCGAAACGGTCTTGGTGAAGGTAGAGCAGTGATATAGCGAAGCAGGAAAAAAATGATGCAACGAAAGAAAATATTGCTTGCTGGTCAACAAAACGCAGGTAAATCAACCTTGTTCAACATGTTGACAGGTGCAAGGCAACATGTAGCGAACTATCCTGGTGTCACTGTAGATAAGAAAGTTGGATACTTCTCTAATGATTTGGGTTCCTATCAGTTGATTGATTTGCCTGGTACCTACAGCCTTACTAGTTTTTCTCTCGAAGAACGTGTGGCACGTAAAGCATTGAGAGAAGAAAACGCAGACGTTGTTTTAAACGTGATGGACGCGGCGAATGTGAGCCGTTCGATGCACCTTTCGCTTCAACTGTTGGAGCTTGGGTTACCCGTCGCCATTGTGCTTAACATGATGGATGTTGCTCAATCTGAAGGGATAAAGATAGATAGTGACAGACTATCGAAAGCAATAGGTTTACCTGTTGTAGAGTGTATTGGCCGACTTGGAAAAGGTGTTGACAACATCGCGCGAGCAATTGGTATGGCTAAGCCTAGCCAATTTACTATCCCATACCCTTTGCTTGAAAGCGCTATCTCGCAGGTAACGAAGGAAATTGATTCACTCCAATGCGAAAATAAACCCGCGGCTCGTTGGTTGTCTTTGCGCTTACTTGAAAGTGATCAGGAGGCCATCAGTTGGCTGAAGTCTGTTCTGGACGAGCAAAGCTACTCAAACCTGGCAAGCGTTGTTGAAAGCGAGCAGAGGCGTCTATCAAACGAATTAGACACGCAGGTCAATGACTACATTGTCGCCATGCGTCAATTAGCTGTGTCGCGAGTTCTAGAAGAATGTGTCGAGTTTACTAAGCAAGGTCAGGAAAAGCTGTCTTTTACGCACAAATTTGATCGCTTCGTACTCAATAAGTTTGCTGCTCCTCTCTTTTTGATCGCCACCGTATTTGTCATATACCAGAGTTCTATTGTATACGGCTACGAGCTAACCAATTATTGGTGGCCATATTTGGCAGCATTTAGAGAAATAGTTGCTGGCATACTGCCCGATGCGGGATTCCTATATGACCCTTATGTTCGCTCTTTAGGTCTGTGGGTTGTTGATTCGGCAAATACGCTGCTTAACTATATTCCTATCTTTCTTATCCTGTTTGCGTTGATCGCAATTTTGGAAGATTCCGGTTATATGGCAAGGATCGCCTTTATCTCAGATAAGATCTTGCATCGCTTCGGTCTCCATGGCCAAAGTACATTACCTATGATATTGGCAGGCGTTTTTGCAGGAGGTTGTGCCGTACCCGGTGTGATGGCGACTAAAGGCATCCCCGATAACCGAGCTAGGTTAGCAACTATCCTTACTGTTCCTTATATGAACTGTTTGGCGAAAATCCCTTTGTACACTTTAATGTTGGGCATATTTTTTGTTGAAGATAAGTCTGTGATGACTTTCTATATCTCGACAATATCAATCATTGCCGCGCTGCTTGTCGCTAAGTTGCTGACAAAAACTGTGTTGCGGAAAACGGAAACTGCGCCGTTTGTTATGGAGCTCCCTCGTTATAACCTGCCAACGGCGAGGAGTGTGGTTACCCGTTCACTTGAACGTACCTGGATGTATATTCGCAAAGTAGGGACAATTGTATTAGCGGTATCTACGGTTATATTTGTACTGTTGCAATTTCCTGGCTTACCCGATGAGAGTAAACACGTTTTCCAGCAAAGAGCAGAAACTGCCGTCATTAAGTTTGAAAAATCGTTGGAAAATACAAGTTATGAGAACAAGTTTGATGAAGAGTCTCTGACCGCATTAGTCAACTACTATACAGACTTTAAACGCGCAAAGCTTAACGCAAACGGTGCTGCTGCGTCGAAAGCAGTGGGTAAGAAGTTTAATGCAATGAATAGTGACTTCTACCCAATTATTGCTCCACCTAAAGGCAATAAAGAGGCGAGGAAGGCGAATAAAGCGTTGCGTAAATTAACGTCTGAACGCAAGAGCATTCGTCGAGAGATGAAAGAACTTCGTTTGGAAAACTCGTTATTAGGTATGTTTGGACGCTCTATCGAACCTGTTACTCAATTTGCGGGTTTTGATTGGAAAATTAATGTTGCTTTGTTCTCCTCATTTGCTGCCCGTGAGAGCAGTGTAGCAACGCTGGGGGTTCTTTTTCAGCAGGATGAAGAGAGCAACAAGAAGCTAGAAGATCGTATGAGTGAATCATCTGAATTGAGCGGCCACGGTGAAATAGCTGCGGTAGCATTGATCTTGTTTTTTATTCTGTACCCGCCATGCTTAGCAACGGTAATGATGATCAGGGTTCAGACGGGTGAATACAAGTGGATGTTATTATCTATTTTCCTCCCAACAGTAATAGGTTTCACGGTAGCAACCGCCGTCTACTCTCTAGGTAATGCGTTTGAACTCACCGGACTGCAACTGATGTCGGCTGTGTACTTCTTCGCATTTGTGCTGTTATTTCTACTTGGTTTTAAGGACTGGATCAGACGTAAAATGCTTCCTGATGAAATTCCTGTAAAGAATATAAGGAGTTAAACGATGTACGAGCAATCATTTCAGTTTTGGGATATCGCAATCGTCGCTATTGTTGTAATCGGTGCAGGTTTTTACATGTATAGAAGAATATTCAGAAAGAAAAATTCTTGTGGAAGCGGTTGTGACTCTTGCTCGAGTGCCCCCCCAAAGAAAAAGTCGTGACCGAGTTGTCCTTGGAAAGCAACGGCTACACTCAAGCGTGATTTAGCTTAGTAATTAAAAAAACCTGCCCACCACGATCGCCTTCTGGTGGGCAGAGCAGAGGGTACAACCATTCAGTTTGAACGGTACTGGTACTCTCATTGTTCATCTAAGCTTCCATGTTCATTTAATATCCCGTCTCGATGTAGCACTATGTCTCTCTGAGTTCGGTGAGAAAAGACTTCTGCTGAACAACTTACACACTCATACTTTAAATAGTTGCTTCGAAAAACTCTTTCCATAAATGTCCGGTGTATACGATTAAACACCGTTTTCTTCTTACAATAAGGGCACGACCCATAAAGCTGCATATAAATTAACCTACTGACGAACTGACAAAAATTGTTGCATACCTTATTCGGTATGAAATTTAGTTATATACAACAGCTTAGTTTGTACTTTGAGCTATTGGTGTGACACTCGCCCCATAATTTAATGTTAAATAAGCGGCATATGAAAATATAGCACTTATACCTAAATAACCTCGAGATGCCTGGTTCAGCGAGAATGACTGGCTCTCAGACGCGGCAGTTTCGTGAGTATCTGCTTTTTTTACAACAGTCATTCCAATTATTTTCAGCAATTTCTTTGTCTAGTGTCCATACTAAGCTAATGGTTACTGATCGTTTTATTCGTATTTAATCAATTAGCTTCTTTTGAGCTAATACAAACTTTAAACAAAACGGCTCTTGCGATGGTGATAGCAAGGTAAGCCATCCAGAGTTCACCAAATATGAAGATTGAGAATATGAGTACAGGAATAGTTAAGTGGTTCAATGGGGATAAGGGATTTGGCTTCATCACCCCAGATGATGGCAGTAAAGATTTATTCGTCCATCACTCTGAAATTAAAATGAGTGGTTATAAATCGCTGAGTGATGGTCAGAAAGTAGAATATGAAGTGGGGCAAGGGCAGAAAGGTCCCTGTGCAACCAACGTTAAGCCTTTATAGGTGAGTCGAGTATTGATACATAATTCGTTCAGCAAGCAGGCTCATTAAATTTCGTTATGGGTCTGCTTTTTAGCTTCACGCACTTAAAATCATTGTTCTAGATTGTGCGTTGACATACTTAGCATGTGCGGTTGTTCCTTTTCGTCCTTAGCTTTAGGCATAGGTAGTTTATTGACTTGGTTTTGTGTGATGTGCAGTGAACCTGTAACAGGTAGGAGAATTATCGATTACAAGGTCAGAGGGGTTGCTTCCATAGTTTGTTCGTAATCATAGTTTTCAGACTATTCCGATCGGTCTCGCTGGGATTAGTATAACGGAGTTTAAATACTTCACTTGATGGAATAAGGTAACAGAATGAACAAGTCACTTATGGCGTTAGGTTTATCACTGGCATTGGTTGGTACTGCCCAGGCTGAAAATTGGGGATATGAGGGTAACCATGGCCCTGAACATTGGGGGGAATTTGCTTCTGAATGTGCTCAGGGTAAAAACCAAAGCCCAATTGATATTCAGTCTGCGGTTGAGGCGGAATTGGCCAAGCTGGAATTAGATTACAATGGTAAAGCTATTTCACTGACAAACAATGGCCATACGCTACAAACGAGTCTAGAAGGCGACAACAATCTGCTTGTTGACGGAAAGTCATTTAACCTTAAGCAATTTCACTTCCATACCCCGTCAGAAAATCATGTTGATGGTAAATCTTACCCGTTAGAGGCGCACTACGTTCATGCTGATGAGCAAGGGAACCTTGCGGTGGTAGCGGTATTTTTTGAAGAAGGTGATGCCAACCCTGCGCTTACCAACTTGCTTGAGACTGTTCCTGAAAAAGACAACAACGTTACAATTAGCGCGCCATTTGATGCGAGTGCACTTATCCCTAGTGACAAAGACTATTACCGTTTCAATGGTTCATTGACGACACCGCCGTGTTCAGAAGGCGTACGTTGGTTAGTGATTAAAGATCCGCAGACGATCTCTGCCGAGCAAATCAAAAAGTTTGAAAATGTAATGGGTGAGAACAATCGTCCAGTTCAGCCATTGAATGCGCGTATGGTTTTAACCACTCAATAGTGTATTTAAATCAGGATGCAAAAAGCCCACTCAATTGAGTGGGCTTCGCTTTATTTAATGTTAAAAAACGCTGTCGTCTTGTTCTGTCTGATTGGCCATTTGAATTGGATCTAACTTAAGCGTTTGAGTCGGGAAGGCAATGTCTGCATTGTTTTCTTTGATAATAGTGATCACTTGCAATAAGACATCTTGTTTCACCTCGTGGTAGCGCACCCAGTTGACCGTCTTCGTGAAGGTATAAATAAAGAAGTTTAACGACGATGGCCCAAAAGAATCAAAGTTCACAATCAGCGTTTGACGAGCGTCGATGTCTTTGTGAGTCTTTAGCATCTCTTTGATTGCGGTAATGATCTCCGGCACTTTTTCAGCGTCATCATAGCGAAGGCCAATCTTTTCATAGATGCGTCGGTTGAGCATTCGAGACGGGTTTTCTACCACGATATTACTGAAAACCGAGTTTGGTACGTACAGAGGGCGTTTATCAAACGTGCGAATAATCGTCATGCGCCACCCAATACGTTCAACGGTACCTTCAATCTCTCTGTCTGGTGAGCGAACCCAATCCCCGACTTTAAATGGACGGTCGAAATAGATCATCAAACCACCAAAGAAGTTAGACAGTAAATCTTTGGCGGCTAAACCCACAATCAAGCCACCGACACCACCAAAAGTGAGCAAACCGGACAGAGAAAGGCCAAATGCCTGCATGATCGTGAGAATACCCAGCGTCGCGAAGAACAAGCGAGCCACTTTTGCGATAGCCTGTACTGTCGTTTCGTCGCGTTTTTGCTGTTCGAGGACGTATTCTTCTACATTGGTGATTAACCTCATCAAGGTCCAAACCAATATACTGATAACTAAAATGAGCTTGAGCGTGCTCAGCCAGTCTATCTTGTCGTTTAGCTCGCTTTCTAAAATAATGCCGAGTGATACGGTCGCAGGCCAACACCATATGAGTGTGCTCACGGGGGCTTTTAGTGCCTGTAGTAGCATATCATCCCAATGGAATTGGGTTTTTTCTACCAAAATGGCTAGGCGGGAGCGAATTAACCGCCAGGCTACCCAGGCTAAAAAGCTCGCAAGTGTGATGAAAAGGACGCTTCCGCTCCAATCCTGACTGTGTGCCTGAACGTAATTTTGCAGGTCGATAAACCACTGTGACATAAGTAACTTTATTTCGAATGAGTCTTGTTGAGAAAGGTAGCAGATATTAAACACTCACCCCAGAAATTTAACCAGGATTGTATTGAATCTGCATGATTGTAGTTAGAGTTGAATAGCATTACCTTACAGGGCCTGAACGTTTAATTATAAGTTCTTTGACTTATCGCTAACATTAAGCCGAAGCAAGTATGAGAGGGTATTGCCACTTAAAATTAGCGGAGGCAGATATGGAATTTACAGAGCAGGATAGAAATGCGCTCTATAACACTTGGATGTCACAAAAAGCCAAAATGCACATTACTCAAATGGATATGGCGAAACGCCTGGGAGTAAGCTTACATGAGTTTTCTGGTTTTTTACGTGGTAGTTCACCCCTGACGTTAGGTTTTGTTAAACAGCTGTGTGACCAGTTACATGTGCGACCTAGTCAAGTGATTCCGACTTTGAATGAGCGAGAAATGTCTGCGATTGGTTCTGTACACCTGCAAAGTCGAGTAACGGTGGATGGCGACATAAGTAACGTGTTTATCGACGGCAACCAGGTTGTGATCGAATACGTGCATCAAGTTAGCTAGTCTCTGTCGTTTGGTCTCACTCACTTTTAAAATGACTCTTCGACCACGTTTACAGTCCCTAGCTAATTAGATACTAAAAACGAGCCTTAAATGGCTCGTTTTTAGTCGTATATTGGCTTTAGTTGGGTATTTTCACCAGTGAGTCTTGTGAAAGATCGGCAATCGTTTTTGCACCTGTTAATGTCATCGCTACACGCATTTCTTTGTCGTACAGGTCAAGCAGGTTTTCTACACCAGTCCCACCTTGTGCTGCCAGTGCGTAGACAAAAGAACGCCCCAGAAGGGTACAGTCCGCGCCAAGAGCAAGCATGCGGACGACATCTAATCCAGTACGAATACCAGAGTCAGCAAAAATCTTCAGGTCACCTTTAACCGCGTCAGCGATGCTTGGCAGAGCTTTAGCGGTAGAAAGCACACCGTCTAGCTGACGACCACCATGGTTGGATACCACGATACCATCTGCACCAAAGCGTACCGCGTCTTTTGCATCTTCTTCATCCAGAATGCCTTTGATCACCATTGGGCCATCCCAAAAGTCACGAATCCACTCTAGATCTTTCCAAGAAATTGACGGGTCAAAGTTTGCGCCTAGCCAACCAATGTAATCTTCTAACTTAGTTGGTTCACCTCGGTAAGTGGAGATATTACCTAAATCGTGCGGCTTACCCAGCATACCTACGTCCAATGCCCAGCTTGGGTGACGCATCGCCTGAAATACACGGCGCATTGCGGCATTAGGGCCACTCATACCAGAGTGCATGTCGCGGTAGCGCGCGCCTGGTACGGGCATATCAACCGTGAAGACCAGCGTCGTTACTCCTGCCGCTTTTGCGCGCTCCAGAACGTTTTTCATAAAGCCGCGGTCTTTTAGCACGTAAAGCTGGAACCACATTGGACGCTCAATTGCTGGAGCAACTTCTTCAATTGGGCAAACAGAAACGGTAGACATGGTGAACGGAATGCCTTTTTTCTCTGCTGCTTGTGCTGCCTGCACTTCGCCGCGGCGTGCGTACATGCCCGTCAAACCAACAGGAGCAAGTGCGATAGGCATGGCGAGTTTCTCACCAAAGATCTCGGTTTCCAGGCTTAAATCAGCCATATCACGTAGGACGCGTTGACGAAGTGCGACATCACCTAAATCGTCAGTATTGCGCTTCAGAGTACGTTCATCGTAAGAGCCGCCATCAATATAGTGGAATAAAAATGGAGGTAGCTTGGCTTTAGCGGCTGCGCGGTAATCGGTAGAAGCAGATATAATCATAATTGTGTCCTAGCGTTTATTCTAAGCAAAGTTGTGGAGCATTGTTTCTCATCGCTACGGAGTAGCTGACGACATCAGAATACGGTTTAACAAAGAAGTACTACTATCAGATAGCGTAATTCTAGTAACCAATTTACATAATTGATTGAACAATCAGTCCAATTATTCAATCAGTTATGTAAAGTGATTGAAGGTGACACAGCTACCGGGGGAGATTTGCAGGTAAAATAACCTATGCAGGTAGTGTTGCTAATAGCTGTGTCAAAATCGTGCAGGGCGGCGACACCCTGCGCTTTTGTTTACTTCATCAAGAGATCTGTCATATTGAATCCGTAAATCAGTACCAAACCGATAATGCCCGTCATAACTAGGTAGTAGAACGTTGGGATAACGGTTTTACGTAGCGTCGCACCTTCACGTCCCAGCAGGCCTACTGTTGCTGATGCTGCTACGACGTTGTGAATCGCAATCATGTTACCCGCTGCTGCGCCTACCGCTTGAAGTGAAACGACAATTACACTTGAGATAGACAGCGTTTGAGCGACTTCAAACTGGAATTGGCTGAACATCATGTTTGATACCGTGTTCGAACCCGCGATGAACGCGCCCAGTGCACCAACCGTTGCGCTCAATGCAGGGAAGGCAGTACCTACAAGGTCAGAGGCGAAGTTCGCGGTTGTTACCGGCATACTCGCAAGGTCGGCACCATTGATACCTGAGTTAATGAAGATACGTACCATTGGAATGGTGAATACCAGTACGAAGCCAGCACCAATCAGTGTTTTGCTTGATTCGCCGAATGCTTCACGAAGTGGTTTCGCGCTGCCGCTTTGCAGTAGTGCCGCAAGTAGCGCAACAAACACCAGGATGCCACCAGGCAGGTATAGCGGTTGGATTGCAGCACTAACGCCCGCTTCACCAAGAATATTGCTGAAAGATAAGCTGATGCTTTGCAGGAAGCCCTTGAACTCTGCGCTTACACGGCTAGCAACAAGAATCACAGCCAACAATACGTAAGGAACCCAAGCCATTACTAGGCTCATTGGCTTAGCAGATTTTTCTTGAATGTTGATTTTCAGCGAGCCTAACCACTCTGCAGGCCACTTGTCTTCGCTTTCAAAATCCCATTTTGTTTTTGGTACCAGGAAGCCTTTTTTCGCTGCAGTTACCACGATTGCGAGACCAACAAGGCCACCAATCAGAGATGGGAACTCAGCACCTAAGAATACGCCAGTTAATGCGTAAGGAACCGTGAATGCGATACCAGCAAACAGAGCGAATGGCAGGATATCGAGCCCTTCTGTCCAGCTTCTGTTTTTACCGAAGAATCGTGTTAACATCACTGCCATTAACACTGGAATCATAGTACCAACAACCGCGTGGATAACCGCTACGTGAGCAGTAATGTCCTGTAGGTATGCTTCCCATGATGAGCCTTGGGTTACCAATGTCTCGGTAATATTATGTGAATCCAGTCCTTTATTGACACCGACGATGATCGGTGTGCCTACAGCGCCAAATGATACTGGTGTAGACTGAATCATCATGCCCATTAGCACGGCTGCCATTGCAGGGAAGCCAATCGCAACGAGTAAAGGCGCAGCAATCGCCGCTGGCGTACCGAAGCCAGATGCCCCTTCGATGAACGAGCCAAAACACCATGCAATGATGATCGTTTGAACACGGCGGTCGGCAGAGATATCGGTAAAGCCGTTACGGATAGTTGTGATCGCTCCAGTGTGTTTTAAAGTGTTGAGCAAGAAGATGGCGCCAAACACGATCCAGAGAACAGATACGGTAATTCCTAGACCTTGGAATACGGAGGCCAGTACGCGAGTAGCTGACATATCCCAAAACATTAGGGCGATAGCGACGGTAAGACCGAACGCAACAGGCATAGCTTTTTTTGCGGGCCAGTTGAGACCAACCAATAAAATGGCGGCCACAACAATTGGCGAAAATGCCACGAGGGCAAGTAGGGTTTCACTCATTTGTACATCCTTCGTTCGCAGACTTTTTTGAACGGTATGTTTCCGTTGTAGAGGCGACTTTTTGTTGTAATGGTTTTGTTAATTTGGCGTGAATCTACTCCTTTATTTTTTTTAGATATAGGGAAATAATGAAAATAATTAATTCCAAAAGTGACATAATCAAATGAGAGCAGACGACTTAATCCTATTTTCTCAGGTAATGGAACTGGGTAGTTTTAGTAAGGTTGCTGAGGCAAATAACCTTACAAATTCGGTAGTTAGTAAAAGAATTGCCAGATTGGAAGAAGAAATCGGCGCGCAGCTATTATATCGAACAACACGCAAATTGACCCTGACGGAAGCGGGGAAGGTGTTATTACATAGTGCTAAAAATGTGAAGCAAGCCACTCAGGAGGCTATGGATGCAGTTGCAGGCTTTGGAGAGAATGTAAGCGGACATATTAAGATGTCCGTGCCGTCTATTTCTGGGGACTTGATTCTAGCTGATGCAGTTGCCGAATTTTGCAACCTTCATCCCGGGTTAACGGTCGATATGTCGCTCGATAATCGCTTCGTTGATCTCGTGGCTGATGGTTACGATTTGGTGATTCGTACCGGGTATCTTGAAGACTCCAGCTTAATTGCAAGGCATATCCTCGATTCTCAATGGGTCGTGTGTGCTTCTCCTTCTTATATAGCCAAAAACGGTAAACCAGTAGAACCGATCGATTTGACGCGTCATAACTGTTTTCAATACGCCTACCAAACCACCGGCGCTTCCGAGTGGGAGTTTAAAAGTGATGACGGCAATTACATTGTTAAAGTGTCGGGCAGTTTTTCTACTGATAACGCCACCGCGCTTCGCAAAGCGGCACTAGGTGGCCATGGTATCGCCTACGTACCAAGGTGCTTGGTGTATCACGATATTCGTAATGGCCAGTTGGTGGATATTTTCCCAGAACTGGTGGGCAAAAAGTTGGGCATTTATGCGGTATATCCGTTTACTCGCCAACCACCGAATAAAGTAAAGCTATTAATAGAGCACATTCGTGATCGTTACTTAGCGATTTCACATTATTTTTAGTTTTTGGGTACATGCCCATGTCAATACAAACTGCGTGTTAAGTATCAATTTAATTAATGTTTTAATCTTTTAGTTGAAATCAAATACTCGCGCCCTAAGCTATGTGTTGAGAATTACTCTCAATTAAAATCAAAATAAATAATTAAACGGAGCAACACGGACGTTATGCATTACCCAAAAACTCGCAAAGATTCTGTCGTGGACAGCTACTTTGGAAACGATATCGCCGATCCTTATCGCTGGTTAGAAGATGATCGCAGTGAAGAAACGGCAAACTGGGTCTCAAGCCAAAACTCAGTGACTTTTGATCTACTTGGTCAGATCCCTTATCGCCAGAAAATCCGCGATCTGGTCGCTAGCAGCCAAAACTATGAGAAATACTCACAGCCATTTGTTCGCGGTGATTACACCTATTTTTATAAAAATGATGGTTTGCAAAACCAAAGCGTACTTTATCGTCGCAAAGGAAAGGGTGAGGCGGAAGTATTTTTAGACCCCAACACCTTTTCTGAAGAGGGGACCACTTCTCTTGGTGAAGTGAGCTTTTCAAAAGATAACCGTTTAGTCGCGTATTCTATCTCTGAAGGTGGCAGTGACTGGCGTAAGATCTTTGTGATTGATGCGGAAACCAAAGCTCAGCTGGAGCCAGAAATTGTCGACGCGAAATTTACCTCCATTTCCTGGTTGGGCAGCAAAGGCTTCTACTATTCCAGCTACGATAAGCCAGAAGGCAGCGAACTGTCAGCGCGTACTGAGCAGCACAAACTTTATTATCATGAGCTTGGGACTGCACAGTCTGAAGATAAAGTCGTGTTTGGCGGATTGGACTCTCAGACGCATCGTTATGTATTCGCGTCGACAACGACCGATGATCGCTATTTAATTATCTCTGGCGCGGAATCGACTTCCGGTAATCGTCTGTTCTATGTCGATTTGAACTCAGCAGCACAAGAGATTGTGACGTTACGTGAAACCACGCAAGGCGATACGCACCTAATCGATAATCACGACGAAACCCTGCTGTTTTATACCAACCTTGATGCGCCAAATGGCAAAGTCGTCAGTTACAACACGCAAACCTCACAATGGGCAGAGGTCATTGCAGAGCAAGAGCAGCCGTTAGAAGTGGGTAAAGGCGGCGGGTATCTATTTGCTACTTATATGGTGGATGTCCTGTCGAAAGTACGTCAATACAACTACCAAGGTGAATGGATTCGTGATGTTGAATTACCGAACGAAGGCACGGCATATGGCTTGGCTGGGAAGAGAGAACAAACCACGCTGTATTACACCTTTACCAATTACGTCACCCCGCCGACGATTTTCTCTTTTGATGTAGAAAGCGGTGAATCGAAGCTTTATCAAGAATCTAAAGCGCCATTTGATCGTAACGAGTATGAGTCAAAGCAGGTTTTCTACACCTCAAAAGACGGTACGCAAGTACCGATGATCATCTCCTATAAGAAAGGCACTCAGTTTGATGGCAGTGCGCCGACCATGCTTTACGGTTATGGTGGTTTTAATATCAGCTTGACGCCAATGTTCTCTGGCAATGTGGCCAACTGGCTCGAGCTAGGGGGTGTTTATGCGGTAGCGAATATGCGAGGCGGTGGTGAATACGGCAAGGCATGGCACAATGCCGGCACTCAGCTGCAAAAGCAGAACGTATTTGACGACTTTATCGCTGCAGCTGAATATTTGATCGAGAACGACTACACAAGTTCAGAACGCTTGGCGATTCGTGGTGGCTCGAATGGCGGGTTGTTGGTCGGTGCATGCATGACTCAACGTCCAGAGCTGTTCAAAGTGGCACTGCCAGCTGTGGGAGTGCTTGATATGCTTCGATACCATACATTCACTTCTGGAGAAGGCTGGAAGTACGACTTTGGTACGTCTGCGCAAAGTGAAGAGATGTTCCAGTATCTACTTGGTTACTCGCCTGTACATAATGTGAAAGAGGGCGTGCAATACCCTGCAACGCTGGTGACCACTGCCGATCACGATGATCGTGTGGTGCCTGCTCATTCCTACAAATTCATTGCCGAACTGCAAGATAAACATCAAGGCGAAAACCCGGTATTGATTCGAATCGATGTCAATGCAGGACATGGTGCGGGCATGCCGCTGAGTAAACAAATCGATCTTACAACCGATATCTATGCGTTTACCCTATACAATATGGGCATCGAGTCGGTATAACGACCGATGAGTTAGAAGAATAAAAAATGCCGCGATAAAATCGCGGCATTTTTCATGGTTGGGGGAACTCAAGTCATACTGACAACAGTATAGTGAATCAGATTGACTATGTCTGACTCTTTGAACCAACCAGTTTCGGCGGCCAAACCGAAAGGCAGCTATGCCCATTTTCAGTGAATACAAAGTTCTCTGTGCCAAATGATGCGTCGATCCTAAATCATGGACTGAGGCTTAATTATAGAGACGCATATCGGCTGATTCGCCAGATATCATGCCCTGTAAATGTAAAAATTGTTCGTGTGCATGAGTCACGTGTTGTAATTCAATCATCCATTCAGCGTTACGTTGCGCGGTACAAAATGCTGCCATGTGTGCAAGTAAGTCTTCACTTTGCTGCGCGATTAGGTGACTTAAGCGCTCAATCAGATCATGGCTTTCCAATTGTAAAAATTGAAATAGCGCATAAGTTTGGTTGAGTGCTGAAAAAGCTGCACGTTGCGAACCGAGCCTATTAAGAATCTCGGACTGTGCCACGCTAGCATCACGTAGTCCGCTAATAAGACAAATAAATTGGCAGGGCTTGGTGTGGTCGTTTTCCAATGCTGAATGGATGTGATTGGGTAAATGATTAAGTACGTCTTCATATAAACGATGAGCTTCAGGCCAATGACCCTCTTGTATTAATTGCCCAGCTTTCATGTAGCGCATCCAGCATTGTTCAATATCCATGTCCAACTCCCCAAATTAGATTGTATATGATATTAAATGAAAATAGTTATCAATTGCAAGTGTGTGTTGTTGTCATTTTTTATGGTTTAGTTGTTCATAAAGTGTTCGGTTAGACCGCGATGTAATGTAAATCACTTAAAATTAAACAAATAATCTCTACACTCAATTGAACACAATAAGAAAAAGGAAGCGGATATGGCAATACTAAGGCTAGAACCTAAGCAGTTGTATTCTGTAGCTGATCTAGAGAATATGCCATGTAAGTCTACCAAGGAATTACCTCCAATTGATGAAATCGTGGGGCAGGAACGCGCTCAAAAAGCGGTTGAGTTTGCGATGTCTATCAAGGAGAAAGGGTACAATATTTACGCAATCGGTCAGAATGGTTTAGGTAAACGTACTATGATTTTGCGTTACTTAAATCGTCATCAACACGATGTAGAAGCGTTATTTGATTGGTGTTATGTCGCAAATTTTGAAGACACCCGCACACCTAAAGTATTGAAACTGCCTTGCGGTATCGGTAATAAACTGCGAGTTGATATAGAAGCCTTAATGGGTAAATTACTCAATGCATTACCATTGGCCTTCGATAATGAAATGTACTTTAGCCGCGCTGATCGTTTAAAAAATCAACTCGCCAGCAAGCAACAGAACGAGTTAGATCGTATCAGTAAGGAAGCGAAAGACAAAGGCATCAGCCTGACGATCACAACACAAGGTGACTACCAATTCGTCGCAATGAATGGCGATGAACTGCATACCGAAGAATCTTTTGATGCTTTGAGCAAAAAAGAGCAAGAGCAATTTAGCGATGCCATTGATGAATTGGAAGTGGCTTTGCGCTCCATGGTACGTGAACTCACGGAATGGGAAGAGACCTTTAGTGATAAGATCAAAAAGCTCAATGATGAAGTAACACTGGATGTGATTACTCACTTCATTAAGACGCTTAAGGATGATTATTCACAGTACCCAGAGATCAAAACTTACCTTACTGAATTGCAAAAAGACATCGTCGAGAACGCCGATATTTTCCTTGACCAAAGTGGTGAGCAAGGCGAAATAGCGACTGCGTCTTTAGATAAGAAGTTACCGCGTCGCTATAAAGTGAATGTACTGGTCAGTCGTTGTAACAGTGATTTCCCAATTGTTGTCGAAGAGAACCCTAACTATCACTCGCTATTTGGTTCAATTGAAACGGCAACGTTTAAAGGCACCGTGTTTACTGATTTCTCGCTTATCCGGGCAGGTAGTTTGCACAAAGCCAATGGCGGCGTCCTTTTGATGGATGCACAGAAAGTGCTGGAGCAGCCTTATGTGTGGGATGGCCTAAAGCGTGCGATTCGGTCGCGTCAGTTAAGCTTTACCTCACTAGAGAAAGAAGTGACGTTAACCGGTGCGGTGTCACTCGATCCAGAGCCGATTCCGTTAGATATCAAAATAATCCTGTTTGGTGATTACCGAACTTATCAGTTGTTACAGCACTACGATCCAGAATTTAGCGAGCTATTCCGGGTTACGGCCGATTTCGAAGATGAAATGAGCCGAACGCCTGAGTCTGAGCTGCACTATGCGCGTTTCATTTCTAGTGTCGTCCACGATAACAACATGCTGCATTGTGATAAGAAAGCCATTGCCCGTATTATCGAATATAGTTCGCGCTTATCAGGGGACCAATCCAAACTGTCGCTGCATTCTGCCAACATTGCTAACTTGCTCCGAGAGTCAAACTACGTTGCTCGTCAGGCCAACTCCAACATGATTCGAACCGGACATGTACAAGAAGCGCTGAAGAATCAGGAAATGCGTGTGAGCCGCTTGCGTGACAGTGTGATGGAGTCGTATATCAATGGTACGACTTTGATACGTACAGAAGGTGCGGCGGTCGGACAAGTTAATGCTTTGTCTGTGCTGAGTACCAGCGACTATATGTTTGGTGCACCAAACCGTATTACTGCAACCACTTGCTACGGTGACGGCGAAGTCATTGATATCGAACGCAGTGTCGATCTCGGTGGCAGTATTCACTCCAAAGGGGTCATGATTTTATCGGCTTATTTGTCGTCTGTGTTTGGTAAAAATGCACGTGTTCCACTCACCACTACGATTACCTTTGAGCAGTCTTATGGTGGAGTTGATGGAGACAGTGCCAGTATGGCCGAGTTGTGCGCGGTTGTGTCTGCTTTTTCTAAGCAACCAAACCGTCAGGACATCGCCATCACAGGTTCAATGAACCAGTTTGGAGAAGCACAGCCTATTGGTGGCGTAAATGAAAAGATTGAAGGTTTTTATGATGTCTGTGTCATCAAAGGGCGTCATGATGATCAAGGAGTCATCATTCCGGCGTCTAATGCACATAACTTAATGTTACGCGCGGATATCGTCAAAGCGGTCGAAAAAGGTGAGTTTCATATATGGGCCATAGACCACGTTACCGAAGCGATTGAGCTGTTCACCGGAAAAGTCGCAGGAGAGCCAACAGAAGAGGGGTCTTATCCGATTGATACAATTTTTGGCCTTGCACAAGCGAAGCTCAATGCATTGAGAAAGTAGACCGGATTATGGCCAAAGCCCCCATTTTCTGACTGAACTACACAAGAATTTTCTGACTGAACTACACAAGAAAAAGGCACATTCAGTGCCTTTTTCTCATCTTTTTGCACAGGAAGAACGATAAAGTAAGTCTCGGTGCTACTTTAACGTGAGTTTTGTGCCATCAAATTTGAGGTTGCTCAGTAAGCGCTTTGCATTGGTTTTTCCTACGTCATCAAACTCCACGCCATAGCGGGAATAATGTGTCGATTTTTGCAAGTTACAGATTCGGCCGTTAAGTGGGGTTAGCATACGGTTTTCTTCGGGAATGACTAAATCTAACCAAATCAAATCACCAATTTGTAGCGGACGACTCATGGGAGAAGTTACGAAGCGACAGCCACTTCGTGAAATATCTCTTATCTCACATTCATTGCGATGTGTTTCGAAGCGTACATGAGCTTTCAAATTGACTTCGTAACGAACTTCTTTCCTGAGCTGATACACTTGCATCGTATTTGGCAGGTTGAGAACCAATAATGGATAAGGTTCACCTAAGCGATGCAGTATTTGTGCTCGAAAAGGAATAACCGCACCTTCACCACGTTGCGAATAGGCTTTAATGTTGACCCAAAATCCCTCTTGAAAGTAGAACTTGAGATCTTCTTCTGAGATATTTGGCACTTCTACCAGTGCGGTATGGTTGGAATGGCAGCCAACAAAAGTGCTGTGGGTCATAAACTTGGTTCCGACTGGCGTGGTCACACTTAAAGAAACTTCACTACCATGTTCAACCATTGCCATTGCATCGGTGCTATTTAGTGTTGTCGCCTGACGTTCTGGTTCCCTCTGACTTTGAGAAGGTCGCTTGCCATCTCTGGCTTTGATTATCATATTTCTCATTATTATGGTCGAACCTGAAAAGGGGCTGATATGAAATGACTGGGCTTCCTAGCGTGGCTTTGATTTTATTCAGTGATATAGTTCGATTCAATAAGCTAACGGGAAATAAGGAAGTAAGTTATGCAAAAAGTGACTCACGACGTCGAAAATGGCCTTTTCTGGGTTGAACTAGAGCAAGGCTTCAGCGCCAAAGTTGAGTATCAACTGCACAATGGCGAAATGCATATCACATCTACAGTGGTTCCTGAAGAACTAAGAGGTAAAGGTTGCGGTAAGGTGATGATGGAAGCTGTGTTGCCAGAAATTGAATCATTGGGCTACAAAATTGTTCCGGCTTGCCCTTATGTCGGGCATTACATCGGTAAAAATCAACAATGGGCGCATCTATTGGCATAGGAGCATCAATGATTAACCCTTTATACCAAAGCATCGGAAAATTAATCCCTACACTGAAGCGTTGACCGCGAGAGCGATTGCTTATCTGAAAGGCCAATCTGAATGAAAAAGCCTCCATGAGGAGGCTGAATTCTAATTCTTACTCGGTCTTATGCGTGCCATGTAATAGGTATTGATGAATTCGCCATCGCGGAAGGAGCCATCAATTGCTTCGCCTTCGATCTCGAAGCCATGCTTCTCTCCTATATGTTTGTTTTACCTTAATCTAACTACTATTCTTCAATTTGAATAGTGTTTTTTATGTTTTAGTAAATTTAAACTTTTAAAATTAATGGGTTATGTTTTTGGTGCTTTGAATTTATATAATGATTTAGGGCTGAAAATAGCGACTAGATTGAAAATATGTTGGATTTTTATACTAAAGCTGGACGCATTAATAGGCAATTGTGGTGAATTCGCTTTTTGGCGGAGAAAGAGGGTTTTCAAACTGTGAAGTAGGTAAGACCCTACAGTTGATTTGTATCAATAGATGTTGGAGTTACCTCTTATGGGGTATAGGGAAGCACGGCGTTTCGGGCTATTTATGCTTAACTTGATAAAGGAGCTGCTTTGAGGAAACGTGATGAAATCCCTCCCGTCAAAATTATCCCAAAGTCGTCGCCGATTTTTGCGTGATACTGCTCGAACTGCAATGGGCGTTGGTGCTGCTGCCTGTGTCTTGGGGTTACAGTCTTTACAAAGCCAAGCCCGAGAAACCAAAGGTGTGCCAATAAGGCCGCCAGGTGCACTGCCGGAAGGCGACTTTGAATCAGCTTGCATTCGTTGTGGGTTATGTGTTCAAGCATGCCCGTACGACACATTAAAACTTGCCACACTATTGTCCCCAGTTGCAACCGGCTCACCCTATTTTAACGCCCGCGATATACCGTGCGAAATGTGTGATGATATTCCTTGTGTGGTTGCGTGTCCAAGTGGGGCTCTCGATCCTGAATTGACCAATATCGATGATGCTCGTATGGGTACTGCCGTGCTCATCGATCACGAAACGTGCCTTAACTGGCAGGGCTTACGTTGTGATGTATGTTATCGAGTCTGTCCTCTTATTGACGAGGCGATTACTTTAGAAAAAATTCACAACGACCGCACAGGCTACCACGCCAAGTTGATCCCAACCGTTAATTCTGAGGTCTGTACAGGTTGTGGTAAATGTGAGCAGGCCTGTGTACTGGATGTTTCTGCAATCAAAGTGGTGCCTACGGACTTAGCGAAAGGCAAAGTGGGTAGCCACTACAACTTCGGTTGGCAGGAAATAGATAAACCTTTAGAGAACGTGCTTCCAGAAGAGAACCCTGTACCGACAGGTGCACTTGAGTCTCTAAAAGGAGGTAAGTAATGGCTAAAAATTTAGCGCAAAATGCCGGTAAAGAGGCGATCGAAAAGCTTGGCTGGTGGCGAGCACACCGATTCCTAATCTTACGCAGGTTATGCCAACTTACTATTATCGCGTTGTTTATGGCTGGACCAACGCTAGGTGTTTTTTCGGGCAACCTTTCCTCTAGTATGTTGCTCGATACGGTTCCTATGAGCGATCCGCTGATTGTATTGCAGTCTTTGGCTACTGGGCATGTTCCGGAGTTTAATGTCTTATTAGGGGTAGCCATCGTTATTGTGTTTTATGCGATTCTTGCGCCACGAGCATTTTGCGCATGGGTATGCCCTTTGAATGTGGTGACAGACTTTGCTGCCTGGCTGCGGCGAAAGCTGAATATTAAAGCGAGTTATCGCTGGTCTCCATCACTGCGCTACTGGTTAATTCCAGTGTTGATGTTAGGCAGTGCATTATCAGGCACGATTCTCTGGACATGGATAGACCCAGTGGCCGCGTTGCACCGAGGGCTTGTGTTTGGCATGGGAGCGGGTTGGGTTTTAGTTGGGCTTGTCTTTGTTCTGGATCTGTTACTGGTGGAACATGGCTGGTGTGGTCACTTATGCCCTCTTGGGGCAACCTACGGTGTCATCGGCAGAAAGAGTATTCTCAGAGTGGCCGCTGTACGACGTGAAGCTTGCACAAAATGCATGGATTGTTTTTATATCTGTCCAGAACCAGAGGTTTTGAGGTTACCGTTAAAAGAAGGGGATCGCCGGGTGATGGATCAAAACTGCATCAGCTGCGGACGTTGTTTGGATGTGTGTCCGGAACACGTCTTTGAATTTACAAATCGTCTGAACGTAAAAAATATCGATTAAGCGTTATTTTACTTTTGCGTCAAATTAGAATGATATTGCGAATTTGTTACATTTAGGGCTATGATGATGCCTTCATATCTAAAGGATGCATCATGAATACCTCATCTCAAGGCTGGAGAACACCGCAAAACTTCTTATTGCTTATCTCCATTATTGTGCCTATCGCCTTTTCAACTTGGATGGCACTGCTTAACAATTTCGTTATTGAAAAAGCAAACTTTGATGGCTCAGACATCGGTTTGTTACAAAGCGTACGTGAAGTACCGGGCTTTTTGTCGTTTACCGCCGTATTTGTGCTGCTGTTTATTCGCGAGCAACGCTTCATGCTGGTCTCTCTGGCTATGCTGACATTAGGCACGGCAATAACAGGTTATTTTCCCTCTCTGTACGGCTTACTTTTTACGACCTTGTTGATGTCTACTGGATTCCATTACTTCGAAACGTTGAAGCAGTCCCTTTCGTTACAGTGGTTGTCTAAAGACGAAGCGCCAGAGATGCTTGGTAAGTTTATTTCGGTAGGTGCGCTGGCATCTTTGGTTACCTATGGCGCATTGTGGCTGATGCTAGAGCAACTTAAACTGGACTTTAAAACGGTTTATATGGTTATGGGTGGAATAGGCTTTGTGTTGATCCTGGTGATGGCATTTGCTTTCCCTCAGTTTAAATCGACAGTACCGCAGAATAAGAAGTTAGTGTTGCGTAAACGCTATTGGCTCTACTACGCGCTGACGTTTATGAGTGGCGCTCGTCGTCAGATCTTCACCGTTTTTGCAGGGTTCTTAATGGTAGAGAAGTTTGGCTATTCAGCGGCGGATATCACCTTGCTATTTCTGATTAATTACTTATTTAATTTCCTGTTCGCTAAACGAATTGGTCGGTTTATTGGTGTTGTCGGAGAGCGTAAGGCGTTGATGTTTGAATACGTCGGTTTGATCTTTGTGTTTGTTGGTTACGGATTAGTTCAAACTGCGGAATGGGCAGCAGCACTGTATGTGGTCGATCATCTGTTCTTTGCTTTGGCATTGGCGATTAAAACTTACTTCCAGAAGATAGCTGATCCAGCAGATATGGCATCGACGGCGGGCGTAGCATTCACCATCAACCATATTGCAGCGGTTGTAATCCCAGTTACGTTTGGTGTTATCTGGCTGGTTTCACCTTCTAGTGTTTTCTATATTGGCGCTGGCATGGCGGCAGTGAGTTTGTTGTTTTCGCTCAACATTCCTGCCAAGCCAGAAGAAGGCAATGAAACTCGCGTGTTGAGGTGGAGTTAGGGCTTAATTAGCCATCCACTCACGTTTGGGTGATTTAAAAATGGGATGCCGATGCATCCCATTTTTGTCTCTGAAGAGGACGATATAAAGCGTAGTACTAGTGTGATTAAGTCTCTGTTAGCCTGTCATTGCCCTTATTGCGTTTAGCTATGGTTCGGATGATGAAGTAGCCAATAAGAGATATAAGTATCGTGTTTCCTGCGACAATGATTAGCATCTGCGTCAATACTTTATTAAATGGTTCGGAATAGAAGATGGTGTCAAGATAAGCAGAGCAACCATAACCCAAAATATTACCAATAAGAGCAAGTACGACGAAGAGTATAAAATCTTGTCTGCTGAAGTCCCCACCGTCTAAACGATGGCGCGTCAGGTAAGGGAATAGTCCAATAACCAGACCAACGACACCAGAGCCCGCAACCCAGGTTAGCCATACTCCCCAACCCGCGAACTGATCCGTTATCCAGTGGCCGATAATACCCACCAAAAAGCCAACAATGGGGCCGAATAATACCGAGTACACGGCCAATATCACCATGGCTGGTTTCAATGTTGTATTCGCAAAGACAGGTACGCCAAACATGGGTAAACCGCCGATACCGTAGAGTAAAGCACCAGTAGCAATAACGATGAGAGTTTTGCTTGAAAAATTCATAGAGAGCCTCTGCTTAGTAGTCGGCTTTGAGTGTCATTTACTTACATTACATTGAATTATCGCTAATTTTGCTGTCTCTTACAGCTTAGCAGCAACCAAGTGGATTGGGATTGGAACGAGATCTATTTGAGACGTCGTGTGAGTAAAGTCACGTCTATCGCGGAAGGGTCGATAAAAAAGAGGAGCGGATATTCGCTCCTCTTTTGAACATGTGTACCGTCCTAAGTATTAATGGTCGAGGTAAAGATAGTTTTGCCAACTCTTCATGCGGATAAGCACTTTACGCATGATGGCAACATGGTGGAAGCTGTCTGAGTAAACGGCGACTTCAACGGCGGTACCCATCGGAAGATGGTATTCACTTAAATCATCAGTGATTTTGAGTTTTACGAACACTCGTCCACTGGTGCGAAGTGCCTCTGTACCTACCAAGGCTCCACGAGCTTGGAACTGGCTTTCACCAATCGCAGGAATGACCTCGACGACTTCTCCTCGAAATACACGGCCCGGGATCGCACGGAACATGAATTCAGCTTCAAATCCCCGTTCTAGTCGTTGTAGCGAGTTTTGTCTAAATGCCCCAGTATAGAACTGGGTGTCTTCGGTATGAACAAAGGTCATTGCCGGAGCAAGTGGCAGAGGGACTGCCATTACGCCCGGTCGCAATGCGAGTTGGGTTACGTAGCCGTCGGTCGGAGCGCGAACCACCGTTTGCTCTAAGTTGAACTCGGCTTTGCGTAACTCTGCAAGCAATTGAGCAACTTGAGTATTTTCACCACCCACTTCCGAGTCTAGTGCGATTTGTGCTTGCTGTTGCTGTTGTAGTGCGACTTCAAGCATCGCTTCTGTGGCTTTGTACTCTTGGCGTCGAGTATCCAGATCTTGCTCGGTGAACGCGCCACGATCAAAGCCTCTTTGGTATCTATCATACTCACGTTTGGCTTTGTCACGCTCGGCTTGAGCCTTGATTACACCAGCTCGCGCTTCCTGTACACCTGATTCTAAGCCTAAAGCTCCTTGGCTTGCTTCTTTTACTTTTGCTTCAAGGCGTGCCACTTCGGCTTCAAAAGGCGTCGGGTCGATTCTAAACAGCACATCGCCTGTCTTTAACGGTTGGTTAGGTTGTACTGGCACCTCGATTACACGGCCACGAACACCAGAAACGATAGGTGTTGTCGGGTAGACCTGGTTACCTATCTGAGTAAAGGGATGATTGTAGTTCATTAAAAGCACGAGCGTGCCTATCAATACAACCCCGCCTAGCACTGCCGTCGGAACCGACCATTTGTTAAGTGGAATCTTAAAAATTTTGAAAATCGCTATACAGAAGGCTGTATAAGTCAGGATCAACAATAAATCCATTATTTTTCCTCTTTACTTAGGTCAGTGGTCGGTTGTTGTTGAGTTTGTTGCTTCAATACCGATACTTCTTTTTTTAATTCGGTCACTTCATCAATAAGTTCTTCCAGGCGGTGATGAATATCGTGTGTTTCTTGTTCCAGTTGTTTAAAGCCCCAGCCTCGTTCTTTACGCCACAATGTTGCCCAAATCCACAGGAAAGGCCATAAAACATGGAGAGTGAACAAACTCACCCAACCGGCATAATGAATGGCGTCCTGATGAGGGTGTTCACGTCCTTTGGCGATTTCATAGGGGATATCGTGAATGACGATGATCCCGTAGAAAATGACCAAAGCCACGAAAATGAGTATCCCAAGTGCGAAATAATCTAGAAACATCTTACTTACCCGTGCTCGTTGCTATATGAAAAAAGTTACGTAAATGAGTTGTTTAAGTATTTGATACAAATATAAATGAATCAAGTGTTTTTGACTTTTGTGCTCAGTTGACTTTAAGGTACTTTGTCCCAGCTCAATTAGCAGACTAGCATCCAGTATATTTAAGTAATAGACCGATAAGGGAAGGAATGGAAAAGAATTGCAGTGCTTAGGAGAGACAGCAACGAGTTGAGCTGGCCATCACTCAATCGCAGACCGGGAGTGTAGTCCAAGCGCTGGTGACGATTTACAACTCGGTACAAACTTGGTTGCGGCCATTGGCTTTAGCACGGTAAAGCGCTTTATCGGCACGATAAAAGGTACGCTGCGTATTTTCTCCTTCTCGGTGAACGGTAATACCAATCGAAACCGTCAGGCCGCGCTCTCCTAGGATGTCATTCCAATTGTATTGGTAAATTCGCTCTCGGTATTGGTCTGCGTGGATTTCGGCATGTGTTAACTTGTCGTTTTCCAGAATGACGAGAAATTCTTCACCACCAAAACGAATGCACGAAGCTCCAGGAAAGTTAAAGTAGTCAGACAAATGTTCAGACACGCTCTGGATCGCTTTGTCACCGACTAAATGGCTCAGTTCATCATTGATCGACTTGAAGTGGTCAATATCAATTACTAGCAAAGCAAAACGTGTCTCTTGAAGCAGCAAGTCTTTGAGTTTCACTTCCAACCAGCGGCGATTGTGCAAAGACGTTAATGGGTCCGTAAAGACGTCTTGTTGTAATTGAGCAACGGTGTTCTTGTGTTGTTTTGTCGTCTCTTTGAGTTCTCTATTTTCAATCTCTGACAAGATAAGTTTGAGCTGTAATTCAAAGCGATCTAAGCGACGAAGCTGTGCAGTGCCCAACTCGCAGATAGGAATACGTTTAACCAACTCCGATTCAATACGAAACGCACGTTTTTCGCAATCTAGTGCGAGTTCAAATTGACCCTGAGAAGCTCTAATTTCGCTCATCGCATTATAAAAACCGCATGCAAGCATAGCGGAAGAGTGTCTCTCTATTCGCTTCGCTACCGAGCCCATTATTAGGTTGGCTAAAGAGGTATCCCCATTTCCATTCAGACAGTATGCCGTTTCCATTTTGACCATAGCAGACAGCCAAAACGTTGTAGAGCTACCCGAAGTATACTGAACATTAGATAGTGACAGTAACGCGTTGGTATAGTCGTTATTCAAGCGGTGCAGTTTAGCTTGGTAAAGATGAATTTGACCTGCGAGGTTTTTATCACTGACCAAAATACTGAGCTCTTCACATTCAGTGAGTAGCTCCATGGCCTGATCGGTATGTTTGAGGCTGATATAACACGAGAGCATGTATAGTTTGTAGCGTAAACGCAACGATCGGCTGCTGATCGCATGATCTATCGACTCGATTTTTTTGTAAAATCGTAGTGCACGTTCGTGATCACCATAAGCATCACACAAGTTACCCATACCGATGATGGCTAGCACATATTCGTCTATGAAGCCGTAGTCCACCGCGATGTTGGTTGATTTAACATACACTGCCATCGCTGAATCATAATCCCCGATCTCAACGAGATGTTCACACAAACTCGACTTAACCGATAAAATATCGTCCGCATTCTCTGGGAGGGTGAGATGTTCCAGGGCTTGTCTCAGTTCAGTGATACTGTCGTTTAGCTGTCTTATCTCTCTGCGATACTCTGCACTGATGATATAACAATGTGCTTTTTCGATACGAGTCTCTGCAATGTGTACTCGGATATGTTTCCACAGTGCAACCGCTTCTTCACCAGTTACAGAAGATGGATCAATACCAGCCTGAGTCACTTTATTAAGCAATTGCTCCATTTTTCGCTACCTCTCTATGGCTTTGTTCTAATTGCTCTAATGTGAACGGGAAAGTCAGAATATCTTGTAAATACAGTGTGGGTGCTGGTCCTTTCAGGCCTTGCCTTTCCCATGGATAAATTTCAACCATCGACTGGACCGTTTTATACATCGTTTCAGCAGCCTGACCTTTGTCCGCTATCAACATCGCAAGTCTGTCAGTAGAAAGGCGGGACACTAAATCCTTTGGTGCGGTTAAAGCGTGGACGAGTTCGGTACAGGCATCCAAAAAATCCGGTTCGGCGTGACGGATCATGATAATCGCATGATTTGACTGTTTAAGCTCACTTTTGAACAGAACTAGCTGCTCCCACCAGTAGGTTTCTGAAACAAGGTTTGAGAGGTGCTTCTCAGGGTCATATTCATGCTGAGAACGAATATGGTTAATCAGTTTACGAGCGCGTTGCTCCAGTTTGCGCTTGGAACTTTGTGCTTTATCCTGACTGAGTTGATGCCTTTGCTCTTTTAGCATTTTAAGCGAGTGTTTTCGGTATTTTTTGAAAGCGTGGAATGCAACTTCATAGTGACCTTGTTCCTCTGCGACACGTGATTGTTGGTAGCAAATCTGACTAAGTAGCTCACCGTGATCAAAATGTCGCGCAGACTCTTCTGCTGCCACTAACAACCTTGTTGCACTTTCGGGATTGTTACGCAGGAGTTCCAGGCGAGCCCTGCTGATGAACGAATGTGCTTTCATCCAGGTGAGATCATGCTCCATCACAATCTGATGCGCTTTTTTCGTCGCAACTTCTGCTGCGTCTAGTCGCTCTAATCCAAGTAGAGCCAGCCCTCTGAAATCCCATATTTCTGCTTGCCATGTCGAATCTTCATGATCTTTAAGTGCTTCGGTTGCGCCATCTAGAACAGTCAACATTTTGACGTAATCCTTCAGTAGGTAGTAATCCCACGCTAGTAAGATACGGGCTTTACCTTCCAGACAGGAAATACGGAGGTTGTTTGCCACCTTGACGGCTAACTCATGGGTTGAGGCGGCAAGTTTATGTTCATTGGTGATACGCCAAACGTTACCAAGCCCGATCAGTGATTCAAGTTGGATTTCGATATTATCGACAAGGGCGGACTGTTCGAGGGCGTTAATCCAGAATTGTTGAGCTGAAAAATATTTGGCTAGTCCCCAATACTGGAGCGCAGATGTGTGAAGAATCTCTGGAAGGTGGTCATCGCTATCGAGCTGGCTTTGTTTATCGTTGGCTATCTTGATCAGCTTTAACCCTTGGCGATAATCCATGGCGCACCAGCAGCAGTGTGCCATGATAAGAAGGGCCTGGATCTCTCCTTCGATAAACAACATTTGTTCTGCTCTAGCACGCAACTGCTCTGCTTTGCACAAAGTGGATTCAGGTTGAGATCTAATTTGCTTTTTAAGCCGTGCTAGTTCATTTTCTAGCTGAGTTTTGCTTCTATCCAACGTTTATATCCATGACTACCGAACTGGAATTTACACCTTACTGCACTGTTAGGTGCGCATTTCATGACGAGAGCAGATCAAGTACTACATCATAAATCATCTGAGATCTCATCGATAGCGTCATGGCTCCTAATAATTCTGGCTGTTAGGATAGGAGCTGTTTAATCGTCAAAGGAGCGTCAGTAACTTCGAGCCTTTGAGCCGCAGTGAGACCTTCTTTATCTTGATAGCACAAATTATGCCAAGCTCTGAAGATGTCTAAAAGAGGCAACAAACCTCCAGGTCTTAATTTGCGACGCGGCTCGTTGATGAAGCTTTCAAAAAGTAGCTGGAATCTATGTTGGTAGAACTGTACTTGACGTGTTGTTGCTACATTGAACCATTTTTCAGATTCATTGTGATCACCGGCTAGGTAACAAATTCCTTTGCTGTTGTTGCCTTGGTTGGAAATTGCCCAGCGATCGCGCCACCAACTCATGTAAGCGATATCAATTTTACCCAATGGTAAGTTCATGTCCCATGCTGGGTCTTCGTCTACATACATTAGGTCGATATTTTTCTCTTTGATACGAGCTAGACAGACGCTCAATGCCGCAGAGCGAAGCAGTGGATCTTGAGGCATGTAGATAGACACGCGCTTGCTCGGACTACACATATCAAGAACATGCAAATAATGCGCGTATGAGGTATAAGGAGGACGAATAAGCGCCCCTTTGGATGGATAGTGAAAGGTGGCTAGATTTCCAAGCGGGTCTTCCACATTCCCGCGAGCCAAAATAGTTTGGTATTTCTGGTCGATGCGTTCGCGAAGTTTGCTTGAAGGCGCAGCTGGTGGTTCGCTGGCTTCTGCGGTGTACTCTTGAGAGACAAAGCGAGAAACCTGGTCGTAAGGGTTGTGATCAAGCGAGCCTGTTGGTTCTTCATCAGAAGCGTAGTTTACGTGCTGACAAAGAATATAACCAGAGTGTGCTTCGCCCGAAACGATCCAGTAAACGCCATTGTTACTCTTTGGCTGCAAAGCGATGTAGTTTGACGCTAACTCATACTGACTCGCATGGTTTACCCAGCGCGCATCAATAGTCGCTAATTTACGCCGACAGCGACTGGCAATATGGTCCACATGGTCGTAAAACGTTTTTGGGTTAATACTGAGCTTGCGGCAGATCTCGCGCACGGAGTAACCCGTGAACAATAATGCCATCAGGTTCTCTTGGAACAGAAGCTTTTTATTTGCACCAGACCACTTGTCAACAAAAGTACTTTGACACGCTTTACAACGGTAACGTTGGCGATCGCCACTGTAACCAAACGCGTGGTAGAGGTGTTTGTGTGTGTGGACAGAAAGGCCAAAGTTTTCGCAGTCGTTATTACGACAGGCAGGCAATCCGTCACTATGAAGGTGACGTAGACGATGAAGTTCATTCACGACATCGCGGTTGTTAAGTAAGGGGGGGAAAGCTCCACATTCACGGCATACCATCGCCGGACGCTTAGGGTTAGCACGTTGCAGAACGTAACGTTTTGCATCACTCAATCCAAAGTTGTCACACGCCAATGTTTTACAAAAGTTGAGTTGTAACCCATCTGCATCTTTTGGCAGTTCGCCGTTAGACACGATCGCCCCCTCTGGGTAATTCGGGCAGCCAGTCAGGCATTGGCTGCAGATAATTAATTGCTTAGATGTTGATTGCGGTTTCTAGTGCAACTTTCATCATGTCGTTGAACGACTTTTGACGCTCTTCAGAACTTAGTTTTTCACCACGGATGATGTGGTCAGAAACGGTCAGGATAGTCAGTGCTTTTGCACCTAGGTCAGCAGCAACACCGTAGATACCTGCGGCTTCCATATCGACACCCAGAATGCCCAGTTTTTCCATCTTCTCAAACAGGTCTGCTTCTGGTGAGTAGAACAAGTCGGCAGAGAATACGTTACCCACTTTTACTGGAACTTCTTGTACACGTGCTTGTTTCACAGCTTCTTCTAGAAGACCGAAGTCAGCGATTGCTGCGAAGTCGTGGTTATTGAAACGGATACGGTTTACTTTTGAGTCTGTAGAAGCACCCATGCCGATAACAACGTCCATCAGTTTTACGTCGTCACGCACAGCGCCACAGCTACCAACACGGATAACGTTTTTCACGCCGTACTCAGCGATCAACTCGTGTACGTAGATGCAGCATGATGGGATACCCATGCCGTGGCCCATAACTGATACTTTTTTACCTTTGTAAGTGCCAGTAAAGCCGAACATGTTGCGAACGTCACAAACTTGCTGCACATCTTCCAAGAAAGTTTCTGCGATGTATTTCGCTCGCAAAGGATCGCCAGGCATTAGAACTGTTTCAGCGAAATCACCTGGTTGTGCGTTGATGTGTGGGGTTGCCATAAGTGCTCTCCAAAGTTTTGTTTGATAAAACGCATCTAGTATAGATGCTTGTTACCAATTCTGTTGAATTCGTTCGTTTTCGTTGAGGCAATAGTATCGGGGAGTACACCATTCCCTTGAGAGGTTGGTCACAAAAAACACCCTTATGGAAACTAATGGCAATGATTATAACCAAATCTGTTGAAAACGAAAAGGCAATCGATTTGCTTGAGGTAGGTTTGTTGATCGCGCACACAGAATCGGTGGTGTGAACGGAAATTATTTTTAAACTCTCGGTGATCGACATCCACGATGGCGAAGTAAAACGATTAAATTGTACAATTTAATTTCTTGTACAATTTGGATTGACTTGCTATAAGTTATACATGTAAAAATTTTGTATAGGGGTGGCGTTATTATGGAATCTTTAATCAAAGTTGGTATCAGTTCTTGTGTACTCGGTGAGCGTGTTCGATTTGATTCTGGTCATAAGGTCAGCAACTTTGTGACCAAGGAGCTCAGCAATTACTTCGACTTCGTTTCTGTTTGTCCAGAAGTCGGGGTTGGTATGCCAGTTCCTAGACCTACCATTCGTCTGATTTCTGATGAGGAACGGATAGCTCTCGTAGAGACTAAAAACCCCGAGAATGACCACACGGATAACATGTTGGCTTACTCTGCTGATAAAGTGGATGAGCTGCAGGAGCAGCAGCTGTGTGGCTATATAGTGTGTGCTAAGTCGCCAACGTGTGGCATGGAGCGCGTAAAAGTATACAGCAAGCACCATGCTTCTAAGGAAGGAGTGGGGCTGTATACGCAAACACTGATGCAAAAGATGCCATGGCTGCCAGTTGAAGAAGATGGTCGTTTAAATGACCCAGTTCTGAAAGAGAATTTTATTACTCGCGTCTACTGTCTGAATGACTTTTATCAATCGATGTCAGGAGAGCCAACCCGTGGCAAAATTATTGATTTTCACTCTCGTTATAAATTAACGCTAATGGCGCATCATCCAGAATCATACCGAGAGTTAGGCCGTTTAGTTGCGGATGTTGCAAGCTACGAGATTGAAGACTTTTATGCAGAGTATCGTCTGGGACTAATGAAAGCTCTTTCAAATCGAGCGAGCCGCAAAAATAATACCAATGTATTGATGCATCTGCAGGGCTATTTTAAACGTGCATTATCCAAAGATGAGAAAGAAGAGTTAGCAACGGTTATTCATGATTATCGTACCGGAGTGCTGCCGCTACTTGCCCCGCTAACCCTCATCAAACACTATTTGAATACTTACCCAGATGAGTATTTACAGAAGCAAAAATACTTAGAGCCACACCCGCAGGAGATGAGATTACGTTATGGCTTGTAGTTCAGAAGAAAAACTGTACGCAATTAGAGATGTTGCCGAGATAACCGGGGTAAAGCCCGTCACCCTGCGAGCATGGCAGAGGCGATACAATCTGATTCAACCTCAGCGAACAGAGAAAGGTCATCGTCTGTATCGCCAGCAGGACATTGATACGATTAAAGAGGTACAAAGCTGGCTGGCGAAAGGCATCGCCATTGGTAAGGTTAAAGGCTTGCTAGGTAAAGGTGACGAGTTAGAAATCGGCGATGAGGCACCTGCTTTGGAAGAGGTTGAAACACTGCTTTCCGCGCTATCCGATCTTAATCATGCCAAGACAGAAAGTGTACTGTCATCGGTGATGAAAGAGTATCCCCTAAATCTAGTGGTTGAGCAGTTTATCGAGCCAGTTTTTGACGCATTGGATCTCGTCAAAGGGCCGCTTCGTTCAATACAGATGGGGCTTTTTCAGACGTGTCTTATTAAACGGCTAGCTCTTATTGTTGATTCTGAAAACAAGGCATCTTCTAAAGGGAAGTGTTTGCTGGTTTGCTTTGAACAAACCCGAGAAGCAGAAAGCTGGATTCAGGCGGCATTACTTTGTGAGCAAGGTTATCACACGACTTTAATTGATAACGTGAATGATATTTCCGGTTTGGCGGATCATCCGGTCATCGAACACTATCAGCGTATTTTTTTGTTTTCGAATAAAGCGCTACCAGCCAAACAGGTTGAGGTCTTGAAAGCGATGCAAACGCGATTTCCCGACCAGGCTCAATGTTCTGAGGTGATAAAGAAACTTCATCTTGATCCAGTAGAGAACAGCTAAGGAGGCATCATGGTTCTGGTATGGTTCCGACGCGACTTAAGAACGTTAGACCACACGGCATTACAAGCCGCTTTAAACACAGGGCAACCTGTCGTCGCCTGTTTTATTGCAACCCCGCAGCAGTGGCAAGCGCATCATATGGCTCCGATGCAAGCGGATCTGATTGCTCGTCGCTTAGCGCACCTCAATCAAGAACTCACCGAACTGAATATTCCATTTTTGTATGATGAAGTCGATGAATTCTCCGATTGCACTGCGGTGATAAGTCAGTGGGCGCAGTTACTAAACGCGAAGAGTGTTATGGCTAACATCCACTACGAAGTGAACGAGCAAGCGCTTGATCGAAAAGTCTCTGACGCTTTAAATAAGTCTGGTGCAAGCTTTGAGTTACTTCATGACAAGTGCGTTCATGCGCCGACGACAGTTCTGAATAAGCAGGGTGAATACTTTAAGGTATTTACTCCCTTCAAACGAGCCTGGCTGAAGAAGTTTCAATTACCAATAGTAACAAAACCTCATCCACAACAAATGCTTTCGCGACAAACGTTGAAAGCGATAGAAGGGAAGTGTTTTGATGACAATTTCACATTCAGCTATCCGCGAGAATCCAGTGAGCATTGGTTGGCATCAACGAGTGATATTCTCAATCAGTTAAGAGAGTTTGCCCGTGAGCGAAGTAATGAATACCGCGATCAGCGTGACTTCCCGGCCACTGACGGTACCAGTCAGCTCTCTCCTTATTTAGCCATTGGCGCTTTGTCACCGAGACAATGTATTGCTAGGTTGTTCGCTGAGAATGAGCAATCGGATTTAACGGAAGGCAAAGCAACCTGGTTAAGTGAAATTATTTGGCGTGAGTTCTATCAACACTTGTTGGTGTTTGAACCAAAGCTAGTTAAAGGCAAGGGGTTTATTGATTGGGAAGAAAAGATTCAGTGGTCTTACGATGAGACAGCGTTTGAGCGCTGGACAACCGGGACCACGGGTTATCCAATTGTTGATGCTGCTATGCGCCAGCTAAACCAAACGGGCTGGATGCACAATCGCTTGCGCATGATAGTCGCAAGCTTCCTTACTAAAGATCTTCACATCGATTGGCGTTGGGGTGAAACTTACTTTATGAGTAAACTGGTCGATGGTGATTTTGCCGCCAATAATGGAGGGTGGCAATGGTCTGCGTCGACGGGGTGTGATGGCCAGCCTTACTTTCGAATTTTTAATCCCGTTAGTCAGGGAGAAAAGTTTGACCCAGACGGCAGCTTTGTACGTCATTGGGTGCCAGAAATAAAAACTGTACCGAACAAGTTCCTCCACAAACCATGGACTTGGGAAGGGTTTTCTTTACTGGATTATCACACTCCGATGGTTGATCATAAAGCAGAAAGAGAGATAACCTTACAACTCTTCAAAAGTGCCAAGGAATAGAGTGAGATGCTTAGGAAAAGGCGAACGATGAGTATCGCGAAACGAACCCTGTTATCAGTATCATTGTCATTAGTGAGTGGATTGTCATTTGCTAAGATGTACGACTTGCCCTCAGACAGCAGTCGTATCATTGGTCGTATTGAAAACCACGTTGTGCAAGACGGGGAAACCATGGCCAATATTGCTAAGCTCTATGACGTTGGTATGCTGGGTTTAATGGCTGCGAATAAAGGTGTAGACCCTTTTCTTCCTCAAGAAGGGCATGTTCTTACTGTTCCTACCCAACTCATTCTGCCGGATGTTGCTCATCAAGGTATCGTTATCAATCTGGCCGAGCTACGTTTGTACTACTTCCCGTCTGACGAAAACATCGTGCACGTATTCCCGGTTGGTATAGGCCGTATCGGGCGTGACACTCCGGTGATGTCAACCAGTGTCAGTCAGAAGCGTCCTAATCCGACATGGACACCGCCAGCTTCTATTCGTGCTGAATACAAAGCAAAAGGCATCGACTTACCGGCGGTTGTTCCTGCTGGTCCTGATAATCCATTAGGTATGTTCGCGCTGCGTTTGGCCTACGGGAATGGCGAATACCTGATTCATGGTACCAACAAAGATTTTGGTATTGGTATGCGCGTCAGTGCGGGCTGTATCCGTATGGAACCGAGTGACATTGAATGGCTGTTTGAACAAGTACGCCGAGGCGAAAAAGTCAGGGTGATTAACCAACCGGTTAAAGTGGCATTAGAGCCAGACAGAAGCGTTTTCATTGAAGCACACGAACCATTAACTCGAAGTAACGGTAAGAAAGATGAACTGGAATTACCCAAAGAGCTGGGCTGGTGGTTGAGTGAATTTGGTATAAAAGATGTGAAGGCAAAAGCTGTGATTGCCGCGCAGAATGGAGTACCGGTAGAAATAACCGCGCCGTGAGGCGCGGCATAACACGATCACTTACTTAGTGTAATCAGTAGCTATCTCTACAACCCAGTAAAATCAAGGCTTCCCGAGCTATTTCAATGCCTTATAAAATGCCTGTTTCGTCAATTCTATTCAATATTCATCAATATTAAGAAAATTTGCCGCCATTTTGTCGCCATTTATCTATGGAATTATGGCTACAACCCCAAGCTCGAAATAGGGTTTAACTCAGCCGCCTGGATGAGGTGATCGGGTGAAAAATGGGAATAACGCATGGTCATTTTGATATCGCTATGACCAAGGATTTTTTGCAGTACCAGAATGTTTCCTCCGGCCTCCATAAACCGACTTGCGAACGTATGACGAAAGACGTGGGTGCTTTGACCATCCGGTAAGTCCGGAAATGTCCGATTCACTATATATGTAATGCCATGGACGCAATTCTTAAACAACTTGTCCTTTTCTCCCGTTCGCTCAAACGCCATCAGCTCGTTATAGAGCTTCTCCGTGATTGGCACAGTACGGTTCTTTTTGCTCTTGGTATCAAGAAACGTGATCTTGTATTTCGTAATCTGCGGAAGACGAAGATTATTCGCTTCTGAAATTCGTGCTCCTGTCGATAAGCAAATTTTGCACACGAGTTCGAACTCTTTGGCTCTCTTGCTTTTGCTGATCCGGTCAAAGAGCGTAGTAATATCTTCATTTGAGAAGAAGCCCATTTCAGATTCAGTCACGGGAATCGATTTAACGCTGGCAAGTGGGTTTGGTTGAGTCCACTCTCCAAGAGATGTTAACTCATTGAAAACCGCCCGCAGATATCTCAAGTCGAGATTGTTGGTTGGCGCAGAAATCAATTTACCTGCATTAGTCTCTTTCCCGTATCGGTCTTTCGTTATTCGGCTAGAACGCCAGTGAACAAAGTCTTTTGCCGTAAACTTGATTGCAAACGGGTTCCCTAGTTCTTCAACTATTGTGCAAAGGCGAGGGTAAACTTTTTCAGCGGATTTGAGGTGCTGGCCGTGTAGCTTGTACCAGAGTTCGACTAAGTCTTGAAGTGTGCGCAAATCCTTCCTGTCGCCAAGCCAGGGCTTATCATCCACCTCTTTCATCAGAAATTTTTCGTAAGCAATTGCCTCACCTTTGGTGGCGAAGCGCTTACGTTTTCTGGCACCGTTGCGACCCTGCGGGTAACACTCACAGAGCCAGGATTTTTTGTTTCCGTCTTTCAGGTTTCGAATGGTCATAATAGTTCGTTGACTATTTTTGATTACTGCTAAGTATCATCTAAGTGGTTTTAGTTTGGTTGTGTTGACAAATAGTGCGTCGATGTAACTAAACGTGCAATGTATAAAATCAATATGTGCGAACAATCTATGAGCAAGAAAAAACGGCCTATTATAAGACCGTTTGAGTGTATTAGATTGCGATTTTTCCGAACCAAGGGAAGCGAGCATGGTAGTCGATAAAGTTTTTTAGCAGCAAGTCATTCTCTGCTTTTTTGTTGGTTATTCTATATCCCAGGTGCTGTTTTATCGCATCCAAGTCCCCTTCTGGTAACAGCCGTTCAATCTCGATCCTTTCCCGCGCGGACAAAGATGGTAGTGAAATGTCAAATACTGAGCTGTCATCGTTGTAATAAAATTCCCACTCTTTTAATTTGGCGTTTTGATCAAAATTGAGTAGGTTTTTATGTGACAACAATATACAGCTTACAGTTAACATTGGCTGGCCGTCCTTATATAGGAATGAACTCAGTATTTTAGCTGTCATGCCCGACTTATTATAGTTTCCACTATCAAAAGCATTTTTAATGGTTTTAACAAGCACTTTGTGGAAATTCTTGTATGTGAAATCGTCTGGGTCGAGATCCGTCGGAAGGTAGTCATTTGGTATCAAGTTCTGAAAAAATTCATACCGTTGCAACTGAAGGTTACTACCTTCTTCTACTCGAATGTTAGCAACATTAGCATTGAACGTGACTTTTAAAATGTCAAATTCTCCCATTTTTTCTACTGCATTCTTGATATCATTTAGCTGGGATACGTACTCAGTATTAACATAGTCTAGCCAGAGAATTGTTTCCTTCTGAAACTGATCATGATCTATAAAGTCTGTTGAGTCCATCGGATCATCTAGCAACTTAATACAAGAAATAGGCTTATTAAATTCTTGTCTCATTAATGTATTTTCATCATTTTCAATTGATGTCATATCATTAATGTTTAGGTTTCGATGAATGCTTTTGAAGTCCTCTAAAAAAGGTCCGCCGAAACTAATGTACCTATAATCTTTGATAGGTTTATTGTTTGTTTGTTCGATCCACGGTTCTAATAATTTCAATTGCTCTTCAAAAAGAATACGCTCTACAGCTTTATTTTGTCTTAGATGATACGGAATGCTTGAACCAGTTGACATTACTTCGCCCTCCGTAGCGCCTCATCAAAACATCTTTCTCCTACTTCTTGAGGGGAAGTGGAGCCCGTTTCAAAGTAAAACTCAGAAATTGTTTTGATCTCTTCGATTGGCCTAGTGAAGGTTATGCGGCGATTTGTTGAGTCTTTAGGAGGCATCGGAAGATTAGGGACGAACTTCTTGGCATTGGCCTCACCCCTCATCTGAACCCATTTGTCCTCAGGAATGCTTGTTACAACTTCTGTTGGAGCGATGTTTTTTGACTTTCCTGTTTGGATACTAAGCTGTCCTTTGTCATCGCGGCTTTTCCAACGGTTAGTAAAGCTAGTGAAAGTTTTAATACCTTCTCTAATCCGATCTTTCACTTTTAAATAAAGCTCTGAATTACCCTCGATGCCACGTTTAGTAGTAGTTAAGGGGAGCTTTGAAGGGTCTGTACTTTGAAACTTGACGATACCAGTGATCGATATAAATTGTGTGTGGTAACTTGGGACACCAGCTTCTCCCCAACCAGTCATCCGTGTTTTATCGGCATGTATTACCACACGGTCATTACAGATGACGGTGATACCTGCTTTTGATGAGCTTGCTTTACTACTAGTTCCTTGTAGCTCTTTTTCTTCTTCTTCGATCGATACAAAGTTTCGGTAAAAACCAATGACGACTGAAATATCAACGCCATCAACTTTATCTATGTAAACGAAAGGTGATATTGCTTCATCTTTCGAAGCAAAATTATCTTCTATTGCCAAAACATTTGCGTTAGGTTTTATAGTCTTAGTATTTATTACTATTTTAAATCCCTGCTCGATGAATGAAGAGTAATATACTTCTGTTGCTTCTTTTAAATCGTTAGAGAAAGTAGGACCCCCACTGAAGCTGTGTTTTATTCCCGAGACTAGGTCATTAATTAGTATTTCAGTCCCGGTGTCTTCAGGAGTGGCGGCTTGTTCTTCATATGGAAGACTCCAATCTTGGTCATTAGACATCCATTCTGGAGTCATATCTACGTGTAGTGTAGTATCCGGAGTCTTACTGATTATTTTACAGCTTCTCCCCATCTTGAATATAGAGCGTTTCATTCCTATACCGTAAACACCAACGGTGGGTAGATCTTTATCTATATCTGTAGATGGGCGTCCCATTCTAAATGCAGAATTGATAGCGACGTCTCTAGGTATACCGCCACAATTATCTTTAATCTTAAAATGTGTATCATCAAAGGTGATTTCAACTTGATAACCTTCGTACTTGCGATCTTGTTGATTTTTTTTGAGGCGAGTGATTTCTCGCATCGCACCGTCTAAGGAGTTATCAATTAGATCGAGTACAGCATCGAGTAGCTCTATATCTTTCGTCAACATTTCTACAAAAAAACGTTTTGCAGGAAATGCTTCGATAACCTTTAATTTCTTTTGTTCTTCTTGAGTCATATTTCATCCTAGCCAAATAAAAAGGGTAGACTGTATCTACCCTTAACTCTTTTATTATTAGTTATTTAACAAAGCCTCTTGCTCTTGTCTAACTCCATCCAAATGATTTTTGATGTTTGTCATTATATTTTCAGATACAAGTGGCGATACACTGTTGCCAATCATTCTAAAGCTATGCCATTTTGTTGGGTGGAAGCAGAACCAATCAGGAAAGCCTTGGAGTCTGGCAGCTTCACGTACTGTGATTACTCTTGGGCTACTTGGATGTATAGGGCGAACAGCTTGATAGCTGCCTTTGTCTGAACCAGTTCCGGCCCTAAGAGTTGGGCAAACACCATCCCATGCAAGTTTCTTTGAGCGGCTAATCTTATCTACAGAATCTGGCTCAAGAGCAAGATATCGGTCCATCACGTTTTTTGTATGAACAGTATCAAAAAAACCTGACAGCATTTTTTTCTTTAAATTATTGACTGCTAATTGCGAACCTAAATGCTCTGGTGGTAGTGCTCTCATTTTTCGCGCGTAGGCAGATAGATTTCTTTTCCGATTATATTTTGCCCAACCAAAATCTGTTTTGTCTTTGGATTGCAATATCGGCTCAGGCAAATCAGCGATAGCATCTTTTACAGTAGCGTTAAGGTTTTCATTTACTGGTGAAAAAATGTCTTTATGAGTCAGTTCACCAAAGAACTCTGGCTTATACCCAAAAACAATCACACGCTTGCGTTTTGTAGCTGCGCCGTAATCGGATGCGTCAATTAAGACCGGCTCTAGGACCGTGTAGTTATCTGTAACTGAATCCAGTGCGGCGAAAAAGGAGTCGCGGTAACACTCGTCAAGTAAGCCCTCAACGTTCTCCATAACAAAGAATTTAGGCCTTAGTATGTTTATGTGTCTGAAGTAATGGTGAAGTAGCTCGTTACGAGGGTCGCCTAGTTCTCTTTTACCCATGCGACTATAGCCTTGGCAAGGAGGCCCGCCGATGACACCATCTATTTGCTGATCTTGTAGAATTAGCTTCCAACTATCCTTATCCATAGTAGCTAAGTCACCTTTGATAACACGCGCGTTTGGAAAGTTGAGCTTGTATGCTGACTGCAGGGTTTCATCTACATCTACTGCAGCGATTGAGTTGAAGCCCGCCAGTTCTGCACCTAAACCAAAACCGCCGCAGCCACAGAATAAATCTACAATCTTGTAATTATCGAGCATAAAAAAAATTAGTTAGTTACTTCTGAGGGTAATGATACACGAATATAGTTCAATATGGGTTTAAAGAATTATCTCTTCTTCATTTCCATCGCCACACGCCCAAGTACCTTGATGTCTTGTTCGGATACTTCAATCGTTGATGTGTCGAATGCGATTGCTAACTTTTTGCCAGGTAATCGTTGCAGATAGTTAACTGATAGAACGCCATCAATATCTAGCAAGTAGTCACCGGACGCAGGTTGAGACTCAGCTTTGTTTATATACAAGTGGCATCCATTCTGCTCAATGATGATTAGGTTTTCTTTAACAAGGCCGAACTCATTTAGAGTAGATAGGCCGAGTTCAACCGTTCCTGTTTTTTCTAGTTCGCCGTTTACGATTGAAAACTTTTCAATGCTGTTTGTTGTTGACGGTGTTTCACTCTTTGGGAATGGTTCGCCTTGACCTAGCGCTAGGTAACGAACTGAAGCGCCAGATGCTAAATGTTCTCGAATAATCAACTCAAAGCCAGTTCGATTATGCGTGTGCCAAGTGAAAAATGTGGATTTAGGAACGCCATAGTGATCTGCTACTAAGTCAAATGTAGAACAACCTGTCACTTCCTTAAGCTTTTCCGTGAAATCTCTACCTTTTAAGTAGTCGAAAGCGGGTACTTTTGCAGGGATTTTGCTCATTTCGATATTTACTCATTCTTTTAGCGCACATTTAGTGCGTTCCTGATCACATTTATGGTGTTTTCCACTCGCTTTTAACGAAGTTGGTCGAATTTAAAAGTTGACCAGCTCACTTTTACGATCAAGAATATGTCATATACGAGTTGATGCTGTCATGTGCTACCAATAAGCATCAACAAAACTCAAACCTGTAGGATACCACTTATGGCAAGTATTCAAATAGCGGTTGACGCACCTTTTTGTACCAAAAAAGAGTTTCTTCGTCGCACTGGTTGGTCAGGTTCATCATTAGACCGAGCTATTGCTGCTGGCGAAATCCCAATTCTAGAGAAGAAGGGAGAGCGCGGCAGTGTTCTTATTAACCTCGTAAAGGTTTACCAACGTGCAGCGGAGCAACAAGTATGAGCTTCGCTGTCCTACCTAAAACCAAACTCACCCAGCAAGATGCGATGAGTGAGTCTTGGGAAGATAAATATCCGAACAAGTGCCCACTCTGGCTAAATATCCTTGGCTGGGCATTTGTTTTCGTACCTTTATTCTTTATTTGAGTATTAGTTATGGGCGCAAATAACTCAATGTGCGGATTGCGTGAACGCAAACAACAAGCTTTTGATGCAGCTTGCTGTGATTTTGTTGTCAATCACGATGTAGAAGCGATTGCACGAAAGCTAGAACTTAACGGCACGATGCTTCGCAACATGCTGAACCCAAATCAATCGCACGTACTTAAACCAGTTGTGCTTGCTTCTATCAGCCGTGTTTCTGGTGACTATTCAATCGTAAACACGTTATTTGCCGATGATGGGGTGGTGACTATCCCACTACCAAAAGCAGAAGATGATCTGAACCTGCTTGAACGATTTCTAAAACTAAATTCCCATTCCGGTGAGCTTTCTAGCGATGCGTTGGCAATGTGCACCGCAGAGCGTTTACCGCGATCTACCAAACGCAAAACACTCGCCAAAGCACAGGCGGCTTTAGGCAATTTGGTCTTGCTTATCAATGACCTCGAAAACCGCACCACAGGCTTACAGCCATTAATGCAAATGGGCTCAGATTTCCTTGCCAACGGTGCACCACTTCCTGGATTAGCTTAAGGAGTAACCATGAGTCAGTTAGCTATTCAACAAGAACAATTACAACAAGCTCCCAACGCCAACGAAAGCATTGCCGCATGCAAAGCGCTTTTCAATGGTTCCGCAACACGCGGCAAGCTGAGAAAAATGTTCAACGAGCTGCCAGACAAAAGCCGTGGTTTGGTTCTTATCGCTGGCGGTATGTCACCTAAAGATTATCAACGTGAGTTCGAGTCGTTCGATGATTTAGAGCTGCAAAAAATCCGTTCAGGCATGCAGTACCTAAAGGAAATGATCGTGGGCTTTGACAACACGCTCGGCGATGTACGTCGCCTCAAACACTACCAATTCAGTAATACCCATTAATCACCAAGCCAGCCTTGCCCCCGCGGTATTCCTCTAGGAAAGGGGGCTTTTTTTTGTCTAAGCGTAGGAGCAGAGAGATGAATACCAATCAAAAGTTAACCGAAGCAAGAAGCCTCATAGACCAAGTTCTCAACCGTAATGTCGGCACGATTGGGCATGCAGATTTACCAGCGGAAGCACTGGCTCAAAAGCAAAAGCTATTTAGTGGCCCGAACACCAACCGTGAAGTGTTAGACATTGTGAACGCTATTAATGCGCTGGCGATCAGTAATCAGGATGTAATTGAAATTCACACCGGCTTTGTAGCCAACGTAAATTGGTTCGAGACAATTGCTTATGTGAAAGGATGCCAGTACGAACCGGGTGCAAATAGGTTGTTTCAGAAGCGAGTTCGACTCGGTGAAGAAGATGCTTTTGCCCAACTATTAGCAGTCGAAAGCGAGATAACAGAACTCGTCATTCAAGCCCGTGAAGAAGCCGAAGCGAAAGCAGAGGTGGGAGCATGAGCATTCTGACTATCTATCGCAAAGACCTAGAGTTTGGCCTTCGTCATGAAGGCTTTACTTCGCGAAAAATCGAGCAGTTTATTCGTGTATTCAATCCGGTGGAATCAAGCCAAGGCAACATGCTAGAGCTGGATTCTACTCGCGCCATGTTGGTGAACGTGAACGGCACTGAGCAAGGCTTGTGTCTGGAAGATTTCATCACCGCATGGTGGGTTTACTGGGTGGTGGTATTCAACCAATCCACAGACAACGCAACGCATCATCAAGCAATCGGCGCCATCCGCGCACTTTTCTTTATCTCTGCATGCACCAAGAGCACAAGCCAAAACACCACCATGCAAACGTGGTGGCGCGACTGCGAACCACTGCATGGCTACCCAACGTTGGAGGCAATTTGATATGGCATCACTCACTCAGCTACTTAATGAAATTGGTGACGAGAACGTAACGGTTCAAGCGCTTCACCAGTGTATGGACTCAGCCCAATACAACAAAGGGCGCACCACAATCAAATTCAAAACCGATGGTCTTGGTGCTACCGAACTAGCGGATGGCGAAAAGACCGCTCTTATCGTTTGGGTTGATGCAGCTCAATACAACAATGCACTAGCGAAATTTAAGGGGTAATCCATGTGTTCAGTAACCATTTCAGAAAATATCAAGCACTTACTAGACAACGTTATTGATAGCGGTAACGCGCAAAAAGAAGCGCGTCAAGCCGTAGTGAAAGCATCGCAGAAATATCAAACAGCACAAGACGTAATCTCTGCTTATCTGCACGAAGAGGCAGGAAAATGCGATCAAGTAGCGAATCATTTTTTCACTGAAGAAGGTGTTTTGTATCGCGGTCAGTTGTTTCAGTTCGATGATGAAGGGGAGCTTACCGTAGTCGATGGCCCAAGTGTAGTGGAGGTGGGCTAATGGAATACGCAGCAATCATGCTTTGTCCTGATGGCGGTGTTGTTCGCCATGAAGACACGCAAGAAGTTGCCAATGTAATGGTTGGCGACTTCGAATCACTAGACCAAGCGATCGAACAGGCATGTGTTTCCCTTAGTTGCACTCATCTAACCAAAGGTGTTTTGAGTAAAGGCAACGGGAAAGGCGGTTTTATGTTGGTAACGACACAAGAGTTGGAGGCGGTATGAAGAAGTTAACTGCTTATGCAAAAAAATATATTCGAAAGCAAATTAAACATGGGGATTTGCCTTCTGTCACGGCGGTTAAAAAAGAAATCGCAGCAAGCTATCTTATAGCCGAAGAAGGCAAGCACAGTAAATCTACTTTTTAAACATGGCTCTAAGGGCTTCTATTTTTTGCTCATAGTTAGGGTCATTTTCTGGATATAACTCATAAAACTCTTCTTCGGGGATTATAAATACACAGTCGAAACCTTCAATAGAGTCAGCGTTTTTATTGATGCAAAACAGTTCTAGTTCTTCGAGAAAGTTAGTGATTGATACGAACTCATTCAACCCAGTAGTAGTAATTGTTCTATATGGGCGAATGGGATTGAGATATTTCTTTGGTTCTATAGGCGGGAGGATTGCGATTGTCATTTCTTTTCCGCCAAGTGAGTTTGAATTGTCTTCGATGAAATCTTCAAGCAATCCATCGAAATAGTTGAGGTTAAATGAGTCGTTCAAAAGAGCAGTTTTCATATGTCAGCCTTTGTCATTGTAATATTTTGAGATTAACACATTGAAATCGTTAACCGAACCCACCGAAATCGAACTACTAAACTTAGACAAGTTCGGTTTTGACCATGACTACAAACGTGCTGCTTCTCTGGCTTGTCAAAGTTGGGGAAGTTTGCACGTTTTTCCGCAAGCGCCAAAAAACATTGCGGATGCTTGCTTTGGTGCAAGACGTTTTGATGAGTCGCAAGAACCTGATGATCTTAATGTTCTGGAACGTAAGCTATTTGAAGCTAACCCTCGTGATCATGAATGGCGAAAACAGTTCTTCCATGATGTACCTGCTTACCTAGCAAAATACTTTGCAAAGCGATACATAGATATTTTTGAAAAAACAGGTGCAAATGACGCGAACACATTCTTGCGTCAAAAAATGCAACCTGCGACCGAGCGTGTTCGCCTGGTGATGCAAAAGTATAACGACCTGCCAACTACACAAAAAATTGCTCTATTGTCTAAAGAACTTGGAGACGATGAAGATCCATTTCATCCCGTGTTCTTTACAGAATATGGCAACCCTGAAGACATTCAGCGTAAACAAGTTTCGTTTGATTTTGAGCAAGCGGAGAAAAATCGTAAGCCAGTGAAGAACCGTATCTTGGCAGAGCTAGAACAAGACGAACTCAAAGAAATGGCGTTCAAGATTGGCAAAATCATGAATGCGCGTTTCCAAATCATCTCTTCTAAGTTGGCAAGCATTACCGAAGCTGAGTTGGAAAAGGACGATACATTCTGTCCTGTCGTTGAAGGCTACCATCAGCTAGCTGCATTCACTTCTCAGTTTGGCATCAAGCCGCCTTGTAAATACAAGAAGCAAAATGAGCTTTCCGCTCTGCAAGATATCTCTCGCATGATTAGCGAAAAGTGGTGGCTTGGTCGTTTGGTTAAAGCTCGCAAAATTATGCGCGAGCACCTTGCGATTGCAATGGGGCAAGTGTCTTCAAAAGCTTCTGCCTATGCGTCTTGGGATTGTGTTCGTGAGCACCAAGAGCAACAAAAGCGCAACTGGGAATACATCAAGCAGTGTGAACTCTTCGACGAAGAAACCGAAGAGAAAGCAGACCTAGCCGAAATGGTTCTGAAAAGCGTGTCTAACCCTGCGATTCGCCGTCATGAGTTGATGGTGCGTTGTCGTGGTTGTGAAGACATCGGCAATGAACTTGGTTTGCAAGGCTTGTTCCTGACGCTGACCACGCCGTCGAAATACCACAACTCCTACAAGAAAGGCGGTTTCATCGACCATTGGAACGGGGCAAGCCCACGCGAGGCGCAAGCGTACTTGAACAATGCTTGGCAGCGTATCCGCGCCAAGTTAGGCCGTGAAGAAATCCGCTGGTTTGGCGTACGTGTTGCTGAGCCTCATCACGATGGCACACCACACTGGCATTTGCTGATCTGGGTAAAGCCGGAAGAAGTGGCGCAAGTGCGTGACATCTTTATTTCATACGCTACCCAAGAAGACCGCGCAGAACTGCACCCGCAATACGAAAAGGAAAAGCAAAAGCCATTTCGTAAGTGCACTTATGTTGGTCCTATGGATTACCGCCCACGTTGTGACTTTGGCTATATCGACCCAGAGAAAGGCACAGCAACAGGCTACATCGCTAAATACATTTCTAAGAACATCGACGGCTTTGCTATGGACGATGAAGTGTCCGACGAAACAGGCAAATCAGTCAAAGACATGGCGAAGAACGTCAGCGCTTGGAAAAGCCGCTGGGCAATCCGTCAGTTTCAATTCTTCGGTGGTGCGCCAGTTACGACTTATAGAGAGCTGCGCCGTTTTGCTAGCCAAAACAAAAAAGCGTTTATGGAATACGTGTTCATGCAAGAACGCGCTGACCTGTTGGATATGTACCACATGCTGCACCGCCATGTCGTTGGCCCGGTAAAACCTGATCACCTCCTAACCAACAAAGAATTGGTGGAAGTGATCGGCAAAAACTACCAGGCACGAATCCAATCTGATGAAGCTTGCATAGTAGACACGATGAAAGCCGCAGACCATGGTAACTGGCAAGGCTACATCATGGGGCAGGGTGGGCCATTCGTTAAGCGCGAAGATTTGCTGATCACCAATTCATATCAAGTACTTCCATTCGCATCACCTCACGGTGAAGACGTGCGTAAGGTGGAAGGTTTTCAAACACCGGAAGCGATTGTGAAAACTCGCACTAAGGTCTGGACGATTCAGAAGAAATCAAAGGTTAACGAAGAAGCTGAAGCGATCACCCAAGGGAGCGCAGCGACCGCTATTGGAGCCTCCGGCTCCTCTCGGAGTTCTGTCAATAACTGTACGGAGCATCGCGAGGTACAGGTCAGCGATCAGCTAACCCGAATTTTAGACACTGTTAATAGTCGGGCGAATAATCCGCCACATATTGATGAAACGGCACTGGCCGCACTGCTAAAAGGCAGCTCAATTCGCATCGACGATGCAACCAGTATTCAAATCCGTCCTGCGGAGGTGGACGAACAAGGCAATAAACGTTCGGCGCAACTGGTCGAAGTAAGCCGTGCACCTGCAGATGATCTGAAATGGATGGATTTTGAAGGGTGGGACAATCTATTTACCCAACCAGAAAAGCAAGAGTATCAACAACCAGACCTGTCGTTCTTCCCAGATGGGGACGACTGGCCGTTGGTGTGAATGGTTATTCGTCGCTATCTTTTAATATGTCTTTAACTTCTTCTGCGACTGGGATGCGGTCAATTAAGTCAGCTCTTCTTTCTGCTGACTTCATTTCAGAGTACAGCCAGAGCAAAATAGATAATACAGCTATTATAAATGAAGCGATAAGACCAGATGCTAAACTTTCCCAGACAGCCTTTCTGAATGGTTTATGTACTGCTTTGATGATAGCTTCTTCTTTTAGATCTTCTTTGTACGCATTCAGCTCTTCTGAAAAAGAGAAGTCAAAATAGTCGTTGAGCATTCTTTCTGCATCATCACGATACTTCTCAATGCGTTCAGGGGAAGAATTGTAAGAGGTGAAGTAACAATCTATTTGAGTTGGCGTTGGGTAGTCGCCATTTTGGGCTTTAAAATTATGTATCCATTTAACCTTTTCGTCTTTGTAGAGGGAATATGCGACGTACCCAACGAAATCGCCGTCTCCCTCTACAATGTCACCAAAAGAGTTATGGGTCCACATTCCTAACTAGCAGCCTTAGCTGCTCGGTAAGCTGCGAACTTCACGTTGATTTCTTCTTGAGAGTAACGACGTGAAGCTATTTTTCTTTTTAGCTCTGTAGGTAAGTCGTAAGACGATAGCTTTTTGCCGCTACGCATGGCGGCATTTGCTTTAGCTGCTGTGCTGTTCATATAGCCTCCATTTGCTTGATGTGTTGGACAATGCTAAGAAAATAGTCAAATTAAGGTTAGTGCACGAGAATATAACTCAATTGCTAAACTCACACAATCGTCGCATTGTCAAAACTTAACCAATATGCACCAGTGTTCACCAATATCCATCGCATATAATAGTCTAGTATAGTTCACATCAGCTAATCGACGACATTGGCAAAATCCAATACTGGGCGTAGGATCTGTATTTATTTACCAAGTCGCCCTACCAATACACCACACAGCAATCATCAAACAGTATTCAAACTGGTCTACCTCACTTCGTACGGAATGGAACCTTTTAAGGTTCAACTTCTTCAACCACTACTATAAATACATCGCTTTTGGTGTCGAACCGATAGCATCGTAAGTAAGAAAGAGGCGTCACTATGATGTGACGCCTTTGTGATTGTCTTCACAAAAATGACTGTGGCATTATAATGTCAACTTTTAATTAATTGAAAATAATAGACTTTTTGTATTTTTAAATTTCGGCTAAAAAAATGCTGTTGACTCGTAAAACTGATTTGGCAGTATAAATACACACTCCATCCCGAACTCCCCCATGTGAATTTTCTTAAGGAAAGGGTAGCTCCGTCTTTAACACGGGTACCAAATTCCGCAAGCTCGATTTCTAGATTGTTTTTGTGAGTTGTATCAACTTTCTAAGGCCTTGCGCGATCAGGAACCTAAGTTAGCTTGGTTTGGTAATTAACGCATTTGCCCATTTAGGAAATGCATTACCGCTCGTTTAAATGATGTGGCAGCGTGATTTCTATTAACTCAAAGTAACAAAGGAAAATTCTAATGAGTGAATTATGTCTAAAAACCACTGTGGAAAACTGTATGGATATACAGTATATTTCACTTGTAATTGGTAAGGGTGTTGATATGTCTAAAGAAAAGCAGTTGTTTCAATCCGCTCTGGATATAATCATTGATGGGGTGGCCGTCAGTGCTGTAGGTGAGGGAAGAGAGGAAGCGGGGCGAGTTTTACTAGAGGGGATATTACCGCGGTTTTCTCACTTACTGGATGACGAAAAAATAAAAGCCATCCAGTCGATAATTGGGATGGCTGATGAGGCAGAGAGCCCTACTTTTAAGTTATAGAATCGAAAGCTGCTGCTTTAATTCTTCTCTATGTTCTGGTGCTAGGGCTTTAACTATATTAAAAGCTAATTGCGAGGTGGTTTTGGCACTGGGGCTTAGAGTATGACTATAAGATAAATTCATCACAAAGGTGTGCCCACATTCCGGGTCACTGCACGAACAATATAAATCAGCATATTTTGTGCTCATTCTATTTGATTTCTGGATGCGACTTTTTTCGCCGCACTCTGGGCACAACACTCTCATATAATACACCTAGCTTATTGACTGACTTAATAATCATACGTCAAAAGGCTGTATTTTTATACAGTTTTGGGTAAGGGTTTAGGCCGTATCTCCATGTATTAAATTGAAATTAAGGCGTAAATGCATAGGTACCTCTGGGTCTGAGTTCACCTCGTCCATAATCAGCTCACATACAGGAATGATCTCATCCTTGGCGTATTCACTGCCTATCTTCGTTGGGTCGCCTAAACTGGTCGTGCCCTGCGGAATAATCCCTGCTTTATCTACTGGGAAGCGGTGGCCGACAAGAATGTCCTGCGCGGTAATATTCTTGATGCGCTCAAACTCATCTTTGGTGGCGATATCGCCAACCGGAATCAATTGAATCCCTTTCTCTTTACCATTGGGAATGTTCACAAACATACTGCGGAAGTTACCCACGCCTTTAGAGCTGGCAATTTTCTGCTTCAACATTTCTTCATCGTCTTCGCTAAGGTTTGGGTCCGTTGCATAGAAGATAAAGCCCATGTGTGCGCCGTTCTTGTAGTAGCGGCGGCGGAACAAGGTCGCGTCTTTATTTAGCAAGCTGCTCTGAATGCTACCCAAATAATCCGCCAAACCGTAGATTTGTTGCTGCGGGTCGTACTGAGGCAAGAAAATCACATCTTCCTTTTTATATTCCCGCTGCTGGTTGTCGCGTTCCAGAATGACGAAATTGCCGTTTTTGCGTCGGCGCAGGTACATGCCAGGTAATGGATGCAAGCGAACCACACGTTTGAAACCATCGCGGATTTTAAGAAAAGCAGCATCACCAAAGGTGAAGTAATCACGGCAAAAAGCTTGGATATGACGGCGGCGTGTTGCGCCTCCACTTTGGAAACGCCCGGCTACGTAGTTTGCCCGAGCAATCAACAGTGAGCCGTGATAGGCGTTGGCCCGAGCGATATCTGCTAAACCACTACGTGAAATAGGTGGCTCCCAATAGTCGTCACCATCGTTGTAAAACAAATCTGAATAGGTGGTCATCCAACTGTTTGAGTCGATGGCCTCTGGTGAGGAGTCGATGTGATAGACCGACTCTGGCGCGTGTTCTTCTTGTTTGACTAAAGTGTTCATTTGCTCGGTCATGCTGCAGTGGCCCAGGTTGATTTAGTTGGATTAGAGTGATCTAACGGCTCGTTGATGATGGCGTGAGAGATTGCCCAGAATGCATCGGCGTGTCCGGTCGTTTCACTACGCTCTGCTTTAAAGGTCATGGCGTTACCGCTGGCCGTTGGCACGCGCTTAATCGCCATAAACGCCATAGCAATGTCTTTGTGTTCGGCATCAAACTGCAGGCGTTTGGCTTCTACTACATCAATCATCTTCATTACCAAGCGGTTTTTGTTTTCGTTGCTGTAGTGGATGGCGTGATCTTCACGTGGATATTTCTTCGAAATTAAGTCCCAAACACCGCCACCAATGCCCGTGGTGTCTACTCCGATGTACGTCACTTTGTAGCGCTGAAAGACTTTATCTATTTCAGCAACGTGATATTGGAAGTTCAGGCCTTTCCAATAATGCTTTTCTAATACACGGAAACGTTCACCCGCTACGACAGGCGGAGCGACAACCACCAAACAGGCATTGTCTCGGGTTCGGCTTGGGTCGTAACCCAACCAAACTTCCCGAGTGGCAAAAGGTCGTTTGTTATTTGGTTTGAAGTCTTGCCAGTGAGTGGCATCCACCATGCCTTTTTCGAGGTCAGAGAATTTGAAGACAGACAGTGAACCATCGACAAACACACACATAAACAGGTTTTTGAAGTCATCATCGCTGTATTCTTCACGCAGTTCGTCAATGTCGAATAGGTCACAACCACCGTTTGCCGCATCTTCAATGGTGACAACATAACGCCACTGTTTGTCTGGACAGAGTCGCCCGCCATCTCGAAATTCATCAAAAGTCGGGAATTCGATGTGGGCGCGGGAGTCTTTACCTTTGCGCCACTGGTCGCCAGTCCAGAACGGGTAAGACTGATGCATTTTCGACGATGGCGTAGAAAAGTAGGTTTTACGCCACTTCTTATGTGTTGCCATTGCCGAGGCAAGTTTGTTCAGCTCGTCGAACTTAGGGATCCAGAAATATTCATCGACATAAACGTGGCCGTGATAACTCTGCGCGGTTTTGCTGTTGGTGGACAAAAAGCGAAGTTCGGCACCATTGGAGAGAATGATAGGGTTGCCGGTTAACTCGATGTCTAAAAACTCTTTACCAATCGCAATGATGTAGCTGCGAAAAACTTCAGCCTGCGCGCGTGATGCAGAAAGAAAGATTTGGTTGTCACCAGTCAGAATCGCATCTTCTAAGGCTTCACCACTGAAATAGTAAGTAGCACCAATCTGGCGAGATTTGAGAATATTACGAATACGCTGTTTGATGTTATTGCGCATCGTGTGCTGGTATTCGAACAGAGATTCGTGCCAGCCTTTAAAGTCATCTTCTGTCAGGTGCTCAATGCTGTTTTTCTTACGGCTTCTTTTACGGTTGCCGTTACTGCTGCCTTGCTTTGATGAGTCTCCATCACTCTTTGGTGAGCTGCCTTGCGAAAGGTGTCGCTCTGCTTTGGCTTTTGCATCAGCTTGAGCTTTTAACAGCTTAACGTGGTGATCGATAAGCTTGTCCATTTCCTTGAGCTGCTGATCGGTTTTCTCATCTTTATCTATCAGCACCGCCAGTCGGCGGTTAATCATCTGCTCTACAGACAATTCATCCAGCAACAAAGCCCAGCCGAATTTATCCGCCCAGGTATAAAGGATGCGCTCACTATTGAGGTTCAGTTGCGCTGCAATTTCTTTTGGAGGAACACCGCGTAAATAGAGCTTTTTCGCGGCTTCTCTTATTTCATCTGAATATGCCATAGCTGCATCATACGCGCCGAAAACTCGCAAATGACTAACTAAAATTCGGATGAATTCGGATTTTGGCTAAATCCGAATTCTTAGGAAATGAAGTGGCTGAAAGCCGTTATTCAAAGGCGTATTGTTTGCTCACACCGATATGTGAATGACAAATTTGAGTACGAAAATGCCAAAGATTAGTGACTGGAAAATCATTGCTACTGAGGGGCCAACCGTAGACGGGCGCAAGATTACCCGTGATTGGATTGAGCAAATGGCGGCAAGCTATGACCCGAAAGAGTACACCGCGCTAATCTGGCCAGAGCACCGTCGATTTTATGGCTACGGTGAAAACTGGGGCAAAGTTGTTGAGCTTAAAGCGGAAGAAGAAAGCGGCAAGATGCGTCTGTTTGCGAAGCTTGAGCCAAACGAATTTATGCTGGAAGCCAACCGCAAAAAGCAAAAGTTGTTCACATCCATCGAGCCAAATCCCGATTACAAGGGTGAAGGGCGTTGCTATTTAACGGGCCTAGCTGCGACTGACTCCCCAGCCTCCACAGGTACCTCGCTCCTTCAATTCTCTCGCCAATCTGGTGAAACCACCGAATTAGAGTGCAGCGTGTTGGAAGAAGTCGATTTTTCCGAGTGCTTCACACGCAAAGACCGCTTTTTCGCGGCATTCAATGAATTTTTCTCTTCTGGCGATGAAGTGCCAGAAACTCCATCAAAAGTAGAGGACACCGACGTGACCGAAGAGCAACTTAAAGCAGCACTGAAAGAACAGTTTGCTGCATTCAAAGGCGAGTTCAAGCAAGAGCTGAAAGAAGAGTTCAACTTGCAAGACGAACCAGAAACGCCAGAGCCAGAAGAGAAGGGAACAAGCGTTGAGCTGTTCTCTGCCACTCTGGACGAAAAACTAAAACCGTTGGCTGAGAAAGTGAACGGTCTTGAAAACCAATTCGCTGAACTTTCGAAAGAAGTTCCGGGGCAAGAACCAGACGGTTCTGGTGCTGACGATAAATTCTCTATTAAGGACATGATGTAATGCTGAATGCGATTTCAACTCAATACCTACAAGAGTTCTCTGCAACCATGTTGACAAGTGCAGGCGCGTCAGCAGGTCAAAACATGTTTAACCTAACGCCGCCAATGGAAACCAAGCTGCGTCAGGCAATCATGCAGTCAGATGCCTTCTTAGGCATGATCGCGTTGCTGCCTGTACAGCAAATCAAAGGCCAGGTTGTTGATGTCGGTAACGATGGTCTATCAACAGGTCGCGGCAACAATGAGCGCTTTAGCGTAGAAGTAGGCCAAAGCGGTAACACTTACGAGTTGGTTAAAACTGACTCTGGCGCGCACATTCTTTGGGAAACCATGACTCAATGGGCGAACTCAGGCTCTAAAAATGAATGGTTGAAGATGATGCAAAATGCCATCTCGCGCCGTTTCGCTCTCGATATTCTGCGCGTTGGTTTCAATGGTACATCGGCTGCAGCGGTAACAGACCCAGTGGCTAATCCGCTTGGTCAGGATGTTAACAAAGGCTGGCTGACCATCGCCAAAGAGAAGAAAGCGAGCCAAGTCCTTGCCTCGGCGCAACTCGACCCAACTGGCGCAACCGCGGATTCCTACAAGAACCTAGATTCGTTGGTTCAAGACCTGATCAATACCACGATTGCACCAGAGCATCGTCAAGATCCTGATTTGGTCGTGATGGTTGGTTCTAACCTGGTTGCAGCAGAACAGCACCGTCTATTGGAAGCGGCAAATACACCAACGGAACACAAAGCCGCACAGCAGTTAGCTAAAACCATTGCGGGTAAACAGGCCTATACGCCGCCTTTCTTCCCTGCCGATATGGTTTTGGTCACCAACACTAAAAACCTGCAAGTACTCACGCAGGAAGGTACGCAGTGGCGCAAGCAAAAGAACGATGAAGACACACTTCGCTTCAAGCAAAACCATATCCGTATGGAAGGTTATGCAATCGGCAACCTGAACAAGTTCGCTGCGATTGAAGCGGTGACCGTTGTTGAGCCTGCAGCTTAAGGAGTGATGCATGGTTAGCCCATTAGCAAGACAGCGTCGACAGCTCATTGAAAAGCAAGCTAACCAGTCTGCACCGGAAGCCGTTTCCGGTGCAGATACCGACAGCCTGCACATCAAGCTGATTGAATTTGAAGAAGACCGCAAGTATTTGCGCTCATTAAATGCCATCGCTGATCGAATTAAGCACAAGCGTGAAGTGCTGGTACCGAAGTACAAGCCGTATGTTCAGGCCTACTTAGAAAGTGGCGAAGCGTTCGAAAACCCAATCTTTACCAACTTGGTGGTTTGGCTATTCGACGTTAAAGAGCTGGATTCCGCGATTGAGTGGTGCATGAAAGCCATTGAGTTGGACTTGCCAACACCAGAAAACTTTCGCCGTGATTGGCCGACATTCTGTGCTGACGAAGTGTTGGCATGGGCGGAGCAAGAATCTGAACGTGGTCATTCCATCGAGCCTTATTTCTCCCAGGTATTCGAAAAGGTAGAGAAAGATTGGCGCTTGCACGAGAAGGTTCACGCTAAGTGGTACAAGTTCGCGGGTTTATACCTGATTCGAAATGAAGAAGGCCAGCCGCAAGCTACAGCTGTTGGCAACGTAGAAACGTTGGAAAAAGCATTGACTCTACTTCAACACGCGCACGATAAGAACAGCAAAGTGGGGGTGGCTACCCAAATCAAGAAGATTGAAGCCCGTATTCGCGCCATTAACGAAGGCAAGAACCTGTAAAGACTCCTACGCCACCGCGCCTCGGCTGGTGAGGTAAGAGAAGCCAATAGGCTAACTCGATACCGTCGACCCAGTGGCTTAGAGGCGCCCTAATTTAAATAAGCAAGGAACCGTTATGAGCTTTGGCGGAAATGTTAACAGCGCAGTCGATATCGCCATACCAGGTGAAGGGTGGCCGGATTTATCCACGGCTGAATTCCGCAGTTTACGCCGTGTTCCCCATACGTTTGATAACGACTCTTTGAACTATGCGATGACCATCGCCGCGCTGAACATTCAAGAACGATTAGAAAGCATGATCATCGACGGCGAAAAGCCAGTGCTGAGCGCACCGAAAACCATGCTCTACAAACGTGCGGTTTATGGTCGGGCTCATGCTGAGCTGCTGAAAGAGTTTGCGACCCAAGACCGCCGAAAAGAGGGTGAAAGCGTAGCAACGGATGAACCGGAACAAGAGGCACGTTTTCTCGCCCAGAGTAACAAAGATGTGCGGGCGCTACTTGGCCGCAGTGCTAATGGGATTGACTCGATATGAGCGAAACCACTTACAACAAAACCAAGCTGGAACACCTGACGGATTACATCGTCAGTCACCTGAATTCCAATGTGCTCGATAACAAAATCGACGCTTGGCAGGAAAACGGCACCATCGTGCCAAACGGTGAAGACCGAGGGAACGGCGGTTACATCGCTTGTCACTGGAAGTACAACGCAGTGATCAGCATTGAAGAGTTTCCGCATCGTCTGTTAGACCCTCGTTGTCTGCTGGCATTGGTTGCCTGTTGGCTGAGCGATTACGACACCACGCGTAATGAAGATGAGTTAGGCGACCCAGACCTTTCGGTTGATGTGATCAGCAGTGAAGTCGCCGACGTTGCCATTGAACTGGAAATGATGGAGCCGATAGAGCTAATTCCTGACCCAGCGGGAATGATCACTTGGCGAGGGGAAACCTACCGAGTGCAGGCAGTTGAAATCTACACCGCAGAAGAAGCGGAGTTGGTGAATGAAGCCGCAAATTAAGGTCAATGAGCGCGATGTGCTCAATATGCAGGAAAAGCTGGCCATGCTGGCTCTGCCACCTAAAAAGCGAGTTTGGATACTGAAAACCCTTGGCCGTTGGGAAAAAGCCAATACACGCAAACGCATTCGCTCCCAAAAAGACATTAACGGAAGCGCTCTGCAGCCAAGGAAAGGAAAAAAGAAAGGCAAAGTTTTAAAGCGGATGGCAAAGGGCTTAACGCCTTATGTAAGAAACGCCAACCAGCTTGATTTGACTTGGAGTAACAAGTTAACCGCAAAAATAGCAGCAAGGCACCACCTTGGTCAAAAGCAAAAAATGACCAAGCGCCAAATGCAAAAGCGATGGGGCAAACCGGATTACTCAGCGCCTTGTACCAAAGGGCAAGCGAGAAAGCTAAGAGAACTGGGTTACACGGTACCGAGAAAAAGCGGTAAAGGACGAAAGAAACCCAGTTTACGTGAGTTGATGGCAACCATCACCCATGGACAAGCAGGACAACTTATTCGAGAACTCTCTAATCAGCCAAATATCACCAGTTGGGATATTCCATTAGCAGAGCGTCAGATTCTCGGTAGTAAAGAACGTGAAGTGAACCGCCAGCTCATCAAGATATTTGAGCAGGCAAAACAGAGGAAATAACCAATGGCAACCGGAAAGGTAGAGGTTAACAATCTCAATTTGGCACAAGGCGGTATCCCTGAGATAGAACGTCACGTGCTTTTCATCGGGCGTACTGACAAGGCAGAGTTGCAAGGCCAGGTTACCCGCATTAATAACATGACCAACCTTGACGAAGTTGTCGCTGATGATGCGCTTGGTCTGAACGTGAAAGCCGCCCAACTTAACGGCAAACAAAACTGGACGGGTGCGATTGTCGGCTTAGGTGTCGATGATACCTGGCAAGCCGCCGTTGAGTTAGCGAACCTGAGCGACTCTTTCGAAGGCATCGCCATTTGTGACCCGGTCGCAGTTAAAACTGAATTCAACGATATGCAGTCGAAAGCAACCGAGCTGACCAGCAAACTTGGTCGTTGGGTGTTCTTCCTTGCCGCTTGTGCGGGTATCGATTCAACGCCTGATACAGGCCAAACGTGGGCAGAGTACGAAACCGCCATGCTTGATCTGGTGAAAGATGTTTCTGCCAACCTCGTGACACCCGTTCCTCAGCTTAACGGCAATAACCTAGGTGTGTTGGCTGGTCGTTTGTGTGACCGAAGCGTCACAGTAGCAGACAGCCCAATGCGCGTGGCAACTGGCTCAGTATTGAGTTTGGGTGACATGCCAACGGACAGTGCAGGTAAAGCGTTACAGATGAGCACCATCGCTACGTTGGCCGACGCCCGTTACTCACTGCCGCAATGGTATGCCGACTTAGAAGGAGTGTATTGGTCAGATGCATCCACCTTAGAAGCCAAAGGTGGTGATTATCAGTACCTCGAATACGTTCGCCCGGTTCACAAGCTTAACCGCCGTGTACGTATCAAAGCGATTCGCCGTATTGCCGACCGCATTCTCAACTCAACGCCACCGAGTATTGAGCTGAACCGCACTTACTTCCGCAAAGACATGCGTGATATGTCGAAGACCACTGAGATTGGCGGGATTACGTTCCCTGGTGAAATCATGCCGCCAGAAGATGGTGATGTGACTATTCAGTGGATGACTAAAACCAAAGTAGTGATCGGTTTGATGGTTCGCCCTCATAACTGCCCGAAACATATCGTGGTCAACATCGCGCTTGATCTTACTAACCCTGCAGATTCGGAGGCGTAATCCATGAGAATTTCTGGCAAGAACATGCATTTCTCTTTGGGTGACTACAAGCTCAAAGCACAAAAAGTCACGTTATCCATTACCGACAATTCCGCCATCAATAAAACCTCTGGTGTGCCAGATGGTTACGTTGACGGGGATGTTGAGGCTAGTGGTGAAATGGAGCTGACCACGCAGCAATTCAACCTGTTAAGCAAAGCAGCGAAACAAGCCGGATCTTGGCGTGGAATGCCTGATTTTGACGCGCTGTTCTACGGCAAGATTGATAAAGACGAGCTCAAAATTGAAGCCTTCGGATGCCGTATCAAAATCTCTGATCTACTTGATGCCGATTCGAATGGAGGTAGTGCATTAGTTCACAAGCTTCCGTTCGAAGTGACCAGCCCGGACTTTGTCAGCATCAACGGTGTGCCGTACCTGCGTCCGGATGAAACTGAAGACTTGGTTCAATAACAAGGAGGCATGATGGCAGATGTTATCGACCATGCCTGCGGTCTTGAAACCCAGTTCACAGAAGTGGCGCTTGCCAACCAATTGGCAAGGGCTAAGCGAATTGAAAAACGGGAAAGCGCACATGAATGCGGCGAATGTGGCGACCCAATCCCAGAAGAACGCCGCCAAAAAGTACCAGGTTGCGTCTACTGCACCCATTGTCAAAGCGAAATGGAGCGAATGACCCGATGAAGAATTTTTTGATGAAACGCCGTTACTTTGAACACGGCACCTACTCAACACTGCACCGTGCCGATGGTAGCCAGGTTTGTTGTGTAGTTGAGCGTCCTTGGCTAAACAACAAACCATCTCAATCGTGTATCCCAGAAGGTAACTACACGCTTTACCTACACCAATCGCCAAAGTTTGGTGAGTGCTACGCGTTGGAAAGCAAAAACCTTGGAGTAACTCGATACGGGCCAAGCCTTCGAACTCATATTTTGATCCATAAAGCGAATTCACCAAAGCAGCTTCAAGGCTGTTTAGCACCCGGTGTTGATTTTGGCTTTGTGGGTGACGAATGGGCAGTTATGAACTCAACCGCTGCATTTAACAACCTAATGGCTGAGCTGGGCGGTGAGCCTGCAAGCCTGACAATTCTAAAGGACTAGTGACATGAATTTCTTAACTGGAATCGTTGGCAAGACATTGTTGGAAGTACTGAAAGGCCTGTTCTTTCAAATTGGTTGGTCAATCATCCTTGAACGTTTCGCCACGCGCCTTGTGGTATGGGGCTTGGAAACCTTGAAAAGCCTTAGCACAAACGATGTTCTGCAAGAAACCGTGGACGACATCATCAATGCATTACAAGGCAAACGCTTGAAAGAAATTCCACAGAAGGAATAGCGATGGACCCAACCTGGTTATCAGCACTGGTTGCGCTTGCCACCCTTTTGGTGATGTTAACCGGTGCTCTTATCAGCAAGCTGTTTTCACTTTCTAAAGAGCTTGCTGAATACAAAACCCATGTGGCCGAGTACTACGCCAAAAAAGACGAAGTGAATGACGGCTTCGAGCGTCTGGAACGTCAGTTGGAAAATGGCCTCACACGAATTTACGAAACACTAAAGCGAGAAGCAGCATGAGCAAATCAATTGTACTAACGGTCAGTGATGCAGATATCACGTTCGTACCAACAGAAGCGGATTACAACGACTACATGAACGCGTTGGCACAGGGTGAAATCGTGAACTCTGCGCATAACTTTTTGATGAACACCGTTACAGAAGAAAGCAAAGAAGCCTTCCGTGAATTGACGAACGATAACCCAGGTGCAGCGATTCAGGTTGTGGGTGAAGTTCTCAAGGAATACACGCCGAAGCTGCAAATCAAAGTAAAAAAATAGATGCCCTTGTTCGGGCTATGGACTCCAACGAGCTCGAACAAATGCTCACCTGGCGCCGTAAGTGGTTGCCGGGTGAGGCAGACAGCGAAGAGAACCTTGCAAGGGCAATTTGGTTAGAGCGTCAGTATTGGGAAAACATGCAAGCTGCCACCGCTAACGGGGTTGCCAAGGCGTTTAGCTGATAAGGAACACGATGTTACCAGAAGCACTCAGATTTCAAGTTGGATTGATTGACCAGATTTCTAAACCTCTGGGCAATATTCAACGCAATTTGAATGATGTCACCAATACCTACCGTCAGGGTACTCATACCATGATGGCAGGAGCGGCAGGCATGGTGGGTGCTGGCTTTGCATTGCAACAAGCCTTGATGCCAGCGATTGAAATGGACAGGACGTTAGGTGAAGTGAAATCTCTTGGCGTTGCTAATGATCAACTAAAAACCCTAACCCAAACTGCAATGAAGTTTTCGGTTGAGTACGGTAAGTCGGCAACGGAATTCGTGGCGGCTTCGTATGATATCAAATCTGCGATGGGGGATATGACAGGTGATGAACTGGCGGGTGTCACAAGAAGCTCGGCTATTTTAGCCGCTGCGACTAAAGCAGATACGGCCACCATTACCAACTACATGGGTACCATGTACTCGGTGTTTAAAGACCAAGCAGAGCGGATTGGTAAAGACAACTGGGCTGAACAAGTAGCAGGTATGACCGCAAAATCCGTCGAGATGTTCAAAACGACGGGGCAAGGCATGTCAGATGCGTTTAAGGGAGTAGGCGCGTTAGGTAAAACTCACGGCGTGGCTATTCAAGAGCAAATGGCAGTTCTTGGCCTGCTGCAAGGCTCTATGACGGGAAGTGAAGCGGGGACTCGTTATAAAGCCTTTATGAGCGGCGTGGTAAAAGCGCAAGACAAGCTAGGCATGGCGTTTACCGACAGCAACGGGAAGATGCTGCCAATGTTCGACATTATGTCGAAACTGCGTAACAAATTTGGTGACTTAGACTCTCTTGAAGTTGGACAGATAAAAGATGCTTTTGGATCTGATGAGGCAGTGCTACTTGTCGCTGATTTGATCAATAAAACGGGTGACCTGCAATCGAGTGTAAAAGAGTTAAATGATGCCAGTAACCTAAATACGGCAATTGATATGGCCGGAGCAATGACCGACCAATGGGAACGACTCGAACAGGGGGTATTTGCGGTTCGCACTGCTTTCGGTGCGGCGTTGTTGCCTTCTCTCTTGCCAGTGATTTCGAGCTTGGCCGATGGGGCGGTGGAAATCATCGAATGGACAGAGATGTTCCCGAACCTGACAAAGTACATTGGTTTTGCTGCCATGGCGATTTTAGGTGCAGCTGCTGCAGGTGGTGCTTTTACCTTAATGATGGGTGTCGGTAAACAAGCCATGGCGACTTATATGCTCACCATGAAGATGTTTACAGGGGTGAACTTTTTACTAACCAAAGGAATGGCAGCGCTTCGAGTTGCAATGTTAGCGGCAAATATCGCAATGATGGCGAACCCCATTGGATTCATTGTTGGTGCTGTCGTTGCCGCAATCGCCGCAGTTGGTGCGCTGATTTTCTACTGGGATGACCTGAAAGCCTCGTTTGGTGACACAACATGGTTCCAAGTACTCGAAGGGGCGATCACTTTAATCACACTCCCATTCAGAGCGATGTTTGAGTTCATCAAGGCAGGTTGGCAATGGGTTATGAGCGGCTTTACCGACACCAGTGGTTTTGCCTTTATCGGTGATATGGCCAACTCAATGAAGGAAGTTTTTTCCGGAGTGTTTAATTGGATTACCCAGAGACTGGCGGGAATTTGGGACTCAGTGAAAGGGCTCATTGATTGGATACCTGGCTTCGGCGGTGATGATGAATCTACTCAAGTGAAATCGAAGTCTGTTCAAAGCGCTACGCCTCGTGCACAAATTCAACCAGGTGGCGCAGCCAAGAATATTGCCAGCTACCAAACCAGCTCGACCAACTACGGTGGAGTGGCGATTTATCCAACCTACATGAACAGCCCGCAAGACATGGCGAGTGAAATAGAAATGGCGGCAGGCTAATGGCGGATTACAAATACCAAGACATTTTGATTGAGAACGGGGATGTGGTGCTCGATGCAGGCCGCAACCCAATCTTGATTCAAGACCGAGCGGTGATCGCCCAAGACATCAAACATGCCATCATCGAGAGCAACTTAGCGGTGGATTTAATCGCTGAGCGAAGCCCGTCAAAGAAAGCCGATATCCGCACCAAGCTGGAATTGCTCGTTGAAGAAGACGTTCGATTGGTACCAGGTACCGTTCGTTTGGATGAACCAACCGAGGGCACGATTTACGTGTTCGCCGACACCATGGACTTTGGCGAGTTGCAATTAAAGATAGTGAATAACGGAGAGCGTTAATGACTGATATTCCAAAACCAGATTATTCCGAACTGGTGAAGCAATCCGGTATCCCAACCGATGAAGCAGGATGGAAGAAAGTACTCAAAGAGGAAATGGACAAAGAAGGTTCCATCATCTCAAATGACTCACCGTTCTCTCCATTTTGGCGACTCATTGAAGCCACGGTAGTGAAAGTCACGATGTGGCTCATCAATACCTTATTGGTTGGCTATGTCTTGCCGAACATGTTTGTCGCAACCGCCGTTGACCAATGGCTCGATTTGTTGGCGTGGCAATGCAAACTCACCCGAAAAGGCGCAACCAAAGCCAAAGGCATGATCGCCTTTCAACGTTCCGCAGCTAAAGGCCCTGCGTTAGTGATCCCCAAAGATACATGGGTTCAAACCGAACCGATTAACGGCACGATTTACCGAGTGAAGGTGCTTGCTGATACCACGATGCCAGAGAACGAAACCATGGTAATGGCAGAAGTGGAGGCGGAGAACGAGGGTGCGGCCTACAACTTAGGTGAAGGTTATTACCACATTTTGCCTACTGCAATTCCGGGCATTGGCGCGGTGACCAACCCTGCCGAATGGTTGAATGAAGCAGGGGCAGACAAAGAGAGCAATGACGAACTCCGCCTACGTATTCGTAACCAGTGGAGCGCAGTAGCAAGATGGCACATCGATGCAGCTTATCGCTCACTGCTCACCAGTCGCGCAGGCATCAACGACGACAATGTCTATTTTGAGCACAACGCACCGCGTGGACCAGGTACTGCAAACGCGCTCATCCTTTTAGACACGGGTGAACCATCTGCAGAAATGTTAGCGGATTTGAATGAGTACATCCGTGTCGAAGGTCAGCACGGTCATGGTGATGATCTGCAGGTGCTCGCCATGCCAGAAACGACCCACGATATTGTCTGCCGGGTTTGGCCGCTGCGTTCACTAACGATGGAAGACCGAGACGCACTACGCGTAAAAGTGGAGCAGTTCATTGGTGCTGCTTTCCGTGAGAACACTGATTACTCCCCAACAGTGACCAATCCTGTTCTTCGATTCAGTTTCTCAAGGTTAGGGCAGGAGCTGCATGCGCAGTTCTCAGAGATTGAATCCCTCGAGTTTGATAACGCTGACATCATTAACAATCTAACGGTACCGCGAATTAATACTCTGGGGGTGACGATTGAAAATTCCTGAGATTAACCTGCGTTACTGGATGGGCCGAGGCGAGCTGGCAAAGTTCGCCAGAGCCATGTGTAACTACTGGGAACATGTGAGAGCTGCATTCGAAATGCCACTGCAGCAGCATGAACCGTTAACCGCCCCAATGGCACTGGTGAATATTTTAGCGTGGCAACGAGAGATAGAACGCTTAGGGCAAGAGCCGGAAGAGTTATTTCGAATCCGTGTAGCTCACGCTTATGGCTTCGCGCGTGACGCAGGCACGATAGCTGGCTGGGAAGATATGTTCGCCAAGTTGGGTTATCCGCACATTGGGCAAGACGAGCGTTTGGCCAATGTGGATTGGGATGTAATCAGTCTAAAAATCCGCGACGGCGATTTAACCAACGTTCCCAAGCTGCTAGATACAGTAATCAGACAATACGGCAGAACCTGCCGCCGCTATCAATACACCAGTTATGTCGAAATGCCGTTGGCCGCGCGAAGCAAGAACGTCGAAGCGCAATACACCACGTCTCACGTTAAGACCAGGCTCAACGTTGGCATGCTTCCAAGTGTGCTGAACGTCGACTGCGAATATTACCAAGCCACAGTGAAGGGTTAAGGAATTACTAAAAATGGCAAATACCACTGACAAGTCAATTTTAACCGCCGCAGGTAAAGCACTGTTGGCACAGCTCAACGCTGAAGAAAAACCACTAATCATCGACAAGATGATATTCGCGAATGTACCAAACCGCCCAGAGTTCCCACAGCCAGATGATGTGGTACCAACTGATGACATTGTTCATCAAGAGCAGGTTGAACAACGTGGCAGACTTTCTGCAGACTCGGTGATTTACAGCACGACCTTGACCAGCGATGTTGGTCCGTTTGAGTTTAACTGGACGGGTGCTTACTGCTCTGAATATGGCGTATTAGTCACGATTGACCATCACGCGCTTACACCTAAAACAGCCGATGAGCCGGGTGTTGCGGGTAATACCTTGGTGCGTTCGGTCGTTCTTGAATATAAAGACATCGCGGAAATCACCAACATCACGGTGGATGCATCCAGCTGGCAATATAACGCCACTGACCGTATGAAGAAGATGGACAGCGATGTGGCGCAATCCATCATCGACCAGAACGGTAAAGACTGGTTTATCGAAGATGGCTTTCTGGTTACACCATCAGGCAGCGCTTACAACATCAAAGCGGGTGCCGGTTATGTTTCCGGCAATCGTGTGAGCTTGGAGTTTGACCGCAGCATTCAGGTACCCAACAAACCATCGTTTATTTACATCGATGCACACCGTGAAGGTACACCAACAGGTGAGCAGGTTACGCTTTTTGATTTTGTTATCACGGCCGAAGAGAAAGACGATTACATCGATTCATCAACAGGTAAATATATCCCGCATTTCGTGTGCAAGATTGCCGAGGTGTTGGCGGATGGCAGTGTGAGTGATTTGCGACCAGAAGATGAAGGGAAGATGTATGTTAAAAAAAGCATATCTGATGGAACATACTTAGCAACCAAAACAATTTCGGACATGATTAAAGGACACTCAGCAGGCTTGGGAGTTGTTGAGTTTAAGCATGGTCAAACTTGGAGTACTCAGGCTTATTTAATCGTTGATGATGAGCAGAGCAAGCTTGGCGCAGGCGAATACATTTATGATGCCAATAAGCCTAAGAGTCAGCATGATGGCGGTATTGTCATTTCACCAACGGTTCCATTTGATGGCAGTTTAGAGCAGTTACCTAGCTTCCTTGGGGGTGTTGAAGAGAGTGACCCCGACGGTATGGGGTGTTTTGTTAGGAAACTAACTAACTATGAAACACCAGAAATGTGGGGCGCTCAGGGTGATGGCGTGTCCGACGATATATTTGCTATATCAAGTGCGGATAAATCGTCTCCAAGTCGCCATATTAAATATCGTCCGGTAATTTATGCCGTAGGTAATCATCCGGAACATCCGCAGGGTTTTTCTCCTTCACGAGATAGAACCACCCATGAGGGGGTTGGCTTTAGTTGGGGGGGCGAAACAGGTCATACGATTTTAAGGTATATCGGCCAAATCATCGATGTCTTTGCACTGCTAAAGCTTTCTAGAGCAACTATAGGTTATGACACCAACAATTCGAGAAATTATCAAGCAAAGAACTTTAAGTTGGATTGTAACGCTCGATGCGGATTTGGCTTGTATGAAAACTATGCCAGTGATGATTCTTCGGCTGAAAACATTGTAGTCGTCAACGCGAGATACCGTGGTGTGCATGTTGTTAAGTCTTGGTACAACAAGCTCAAAGATATTGTTGCCTACAAAAACTATGGTTCGGGGCTGTCTTTTGGCATTCCTCTTGATAATTTGATACCAGATACGACAGAGAGGTTAGATGTCAATGGATTTGAGATACAACGTCCAAGAGCGCATTCTAACGGCCGTAAGTTACCGGATGAAAGTCAGTTGGAGTGGGAGGCTCGTCGATTTAACGAATTTGAAGGAAGAGTTGCTAACTGGGGGATTGGCATCGGTTTTGTTCACGGCTATAAGCAGACGAATCCGAATAGTGAGCACAACTATGGCCCAGGAATTTATCGAACCAATGCCGGCGGCTCAGATACCCGTGGTCTCATCAGTAGTGGCGGTTATGTAGAACGCAACTGTAATGAAGCTAAAATTGATGGAGTGAGCAGTAGGTATTGGGAAGTTTGGCATGATGGCGAAGGTTCGAGTACGCGTGGCGAAAAAATCACAGGCTTATGGTTTAACCCAGACTTAACGGGAGAATACGGCGCAGTAAAAATTGTTGGTACTCCAAAATCAGCCAACAAAAATGAATTAGTGAAGTTTGAGAAGTGCCCTAACATATCTATCCCCAATCCAGAGCATGATCAGTTTGGCAATGATTCGGATAGTGGCGGTAACAGTATGCCTGATCCGTTTAGGTCTCAATGCCAAACTATGGGTTTGTCTGGTTCAGCGGTAACAATTCGAGACCCACGAGATGGTTCGTCCAATCAGTTTGCGACGATTCGATACAATGCTTCATCCGCTTATGACAATAGCAAAGCGGTTGAAGTCTTGCCGAGAGGTAATGCTGAAGTCGCTTTCAAGATATCAATGAATGCGACAACGGGTGGTACGGATGGTCAAAGTGACTTAGGTACCCCATCTTTGCGATGGAAAGGGGGATTCTTTGTCGACTCACCTGCCGGGACTTCCGATGAAACTCAGAAAACAGATTTCAAAGCCATTCCTATAGAGTACGTCGATGCACTTTGTGAAATTGCAGATGATGTAGGAATTTGGCGCTGGATTACTGCAATCGCCAAAAAAGGTGACAAAGCTCGGTATCATGTGGGCCCAACCGCACAAGAAGTCTATCGTAAGTTCGAAGCTATTGGTATTGATGCGTTTCAATATGGCTTTGTTGGTAAAGACCCTGTCACGGAGATGGTGAAAGTCGGTGAGCAAAAAAATGAAGATGGCACCTATTCTCCAATCTATGAATCGAAGCCAATTAAAGATGAAGCTGGTAACCCTAAGGAGATTTGGAATATTCGCCACATTGAGCTGCTATATGCGATGCAATGGGCTTCAATGCAAAAACTGAACTCTATTATGTCGAGTAGTATATAGAGGTCATCATGCTAACCCTTAACGGCACTCAAATCTCACTTAAGAACCTGCGCATTAGCGTTCGCCAGCAGCTTGCTGGACAAGATATGTCCGGCCAGTCTTCATCGACTGACCAAGCCGAAACGGGCAACAAAGGCAAAGTGTTGTCCGTCAGTGGCGTGATCCCATTCAATAAGAGTGAAACCCTAAGTAACCTTTTCACCATGGCTGGCGGGCAAGATAACAGTGCCCGCCAGATTTACCGCATCAGCAACAACACGGCCGCGGCACTCAAAATTCGCCAGGTAAAGTTCCAAGGCACGATTCGAGCCGATGAACAAGAGAGCAACCGACAATGGAACGTCGCTTTCGAGTTGGTTGAGCACTTGTCCGTTCCTGAGCGTGTTGAACAGCGACAGGAAGATAAGCCAGCAACTCAACAGCAGGTGCAAGGGGTAACCACTCCGGTTGAAACGGGGCAAAGTGAAGACGTTCCACCGGATACCAGCGTCGAACTCACGGGCATCATGAAATTTCTCAAATCACTAGACGAAATATTGTCATAGGGGAGGTTATGGAACCAAACCATAAGTTTGTTTGCCGAGCCTATCTTGGTAGTCAAAAGGTTAAAGCAAAGAACCATCGCATTCTCTTTGATGTGAATACACCTGGTCGCTGCTCGATTTCTGTTGAAGGTTCTCCGAAGGTTAATACCATTATCTCGGTGGATATCGGGTGGGGTGACAGCATTTCGCGGGTATTTCTTGGTTACATCGAACGGGTTCAAGCATCAGAAAAAGGGTGGTCAGAACTGTTTTGTCGCGAGTTGGCGGCATTGTTGTTTAAGCCGATCGATATCACGCTTCGCCACCCAACGTTAATGCAATTACTCAGCGATGTGACCAACAAAACCGGACTGCAGTTTGTGGTACCAGAAGCGGCCTACAGTAAAACATCAATCCCTTGCTTTTACAGTGATGGTAATGGATATCGAGTGATGGATGAGCTGTCTCAAGCCTTCGGTATTGATGATCTATTTTGGCAGCAACAGGGCAACGGCCAAATCTATGTGGGCACTTGGAAAGACTCTTACTGGGCAGATAAGCTGGTTACCATTCCAGATAACTTGATGACCGGGCACACCACGGCCAAGTCAGTGAAAATACCCGCGAGCCCTAAGCTAAGACCGGGTGCAATCGTCAATGGCTTGCGCTTGGTTGGCGTTGATTTTCAAGGAACAGAGGTAAAGCTGACATGGACGTAAATGCAATTAAGCGGATCATCTTCCGACTGTTTCCTGAGCTGACCGGACGCTGGCATTTACCGCGTTGGGGTAAGGTGGTTGCGTTACCTGAGCTGCCAGAAGAGGGCGACATCTCTGATCGATTTTACCCGCATTACGCGGTGGACGTTCAGCTGCTTGATGAGAAGGGCGTGGAGTTCAAAGACAAATCACCACTTCAGGCCGTTCCGCTTCCGATACCAGGTGTGGGCGAATATGCTGGAAGACTTGAGCCGCCTGCAATCGGTAGCATTGTGGAAATAGGCTTTATGTTCGGCCAACCGGATAAGCCTTTCATTCGTTGTGTTCTGCCATTGGGATTCAAGTTACCAGCGATTAAGCAAGGTGAAAGCCGCTACCAACAACGCCAAGGTGTTTACCACCTGGTAGATGAAGCGGGCAACTTCGAAAGCAAGACAGACAAAGACAACGTCACCGAATGTTTAAACCAACGCATCAAAGTGTTGGAAGACAAAATAGAAGAAATCACAAACAACAAAACCACTACTGCTAAGAAGATCATAGAAGTCGCTGACCTCATCACCATGAATGGCGGTAAAGGGGTTGTGCAAGGTGACTGCATTTGTGCTTACACAGGCAAACCTCACTCTGATTTGTCATCAACAGTTAAGGCAGGTAAATAACATGGCAATGAGTAAAGCATCACTCAAAGAGAAGTTAGAGAACGAGCTGAAAGCACAAGGGTTCGTTCTTACAGGCGAATTCGCCATGGCAGGGAAGATGGCAGAAGCAATCGCCAATGCTGTGTATGACGAAATCACGCAAAACGCCGAGGTTCCCGTGACTGGCGGTAGCTCTGCTGGTACTTATCAAGTCACCTAACACCTTGTCTCACAGCGTTAGACATCTTTACGTTGCCCTATAGATAAATCAACCAATCTATAGGAGCAAAGAAACTTGAACATTTCACCAAACGACCTACTGATATACCTAGGAATAATTCATACCTCTATTCTGATTATCAACGAGCTATCAAAGCTTTAGCTTCCAGCCCATAACAATTATCAAAGTAAGCGCCTATTTAGGGCGCTTTTCTTTTACCTCGAACATCTGCAGCAATTACGCGCCCGATGCGGCTAAACCACAAATAGGAGCATCCAGTGACGGAAGGCGACCGATAGGTGACGGAATCCGCACTCCTCCTCCCCACCTGCGACGTTTTCGATCTGGTTTTTTCGCAATTTTGATTTAGTGAAAATCTACTGGGTTAAGATAGACGTAGAACACGCTCTAAAGCCTTTTGCTGTCTGGGCTTCGAGAGACACGGAAATCCGCTGAAAAGGGCTTATATTGTGTCTGATAGAATTTCAACAATTGCGCTTTTTTTCGATGAACTGAAAAAATGATGATCAGAAAAGATCTTGGTTTGAATTGTAACCGATTGAATTATATGGGGTGTTGTGATTTTTTTCAGGTTTTTGAAGATCTGGTGTGTAGAATGAAAGATCTAACTTATTTGTGGTGAAGCCAGATGGAATAAGGCCTAAAGGGGATCTTCAGGCCTTTTCAAAAATTTCAATTATTACATTTAAATAAACTAACTCAGAACTTTGCTTAGTTCTGTCATCCAATTGAAAATTATATTTCCACTAACGCCGTACATCGAATTTTTCAGTAGTTCTGACAATTGGCTGTAGGTGTTGGGTGACTCTTTTTGAATTACCTCAAGAGCTTCTTTAGAAGCTTGTTCATCCTTATCACTAACACCGTTATCCAACAAGCTTTGGATCTGGCCAAGTGCATCGGCAAGCTTTTGATTACCAGAAGATTGGTCAACAAGGGATTGTATAGTGTTGTCGAAGCAGTTCAGTTGGGCTAGTGTGATTTTTTCTTCTTTGTCTATCTGTTTTCCAATAAGAACTTGAGAACCATGTGTGAGTTGCATTTGATTACTCAAACACTGGCGCAGGAATTCGACTTCATTTCGAGTGGCTACTACATCATTTTTGTAACGTTCATCAGCTAACATCAGTAGTTCTTTCTTATGCTCGAGCTGAGTTTCAATCATAGTAAGTTGCATTTTGAGCTCACTAATTTGAATTTTGTTGTCGAGTAACTCTTCAGGTTCCTTCTCTCGAATAACAACTTGTGTATAGGTATCCAATGCTTCTTCAACGATTTCTTGATTACCATCAGGAGTGTCAATGATCATCCGAACAAGACAACCATCTTGTTCAATCCGAACCTTTGCATCTATATCAGGGTATTTTTGCTTAAGAATTTCACCGAAATACGACAAAATCCCAACACCTGCTTGATAGTTTTCAGGAGTGAACTCCAGTACTCGTTCGAAAGTGGGTGTTTCAGAGTTACTCTTCAACTCAATAACTTCTATTGATGAGTCTTCTTCAGATACAGTAAATATCACCATAGGTTTTTTGTGATACAGAGGAAGAACTTTACTCTCAATGTAGTGAATGAGTGTTTGACTGTTATATTCTGGATTGGTTTCTCTCTGATATAGAGGGATATGAAGCCATTGAGGAACCGCGTCTAATACTATAAGTAGATTGATGTCGCATTCGTCATAGTTCTGATCTCTTACTGTCTCAACGAGGCACCAACGGTCAACGTGCTTTTCCAGAGCTGGTCCCGAGCCAAATGAAAAGGCTAGAGAAATTCCATATTTTAACAAAGGAATATCAGGTACTAGTGCTGTTTTTCTGTCTTTGTTCGCTTGATACCAACCAGAACGGCGAGTTGCAACTCTTAGTTGTCTGCTTACTGTCGTACTTCTTATGTTTTCCCGATTAACTGAGCTAGAATTACTGCTTTTATTTTGCAACTCACTTAAGGAATAGTAGGAGACTTTGTCGAGCAATTGCTTTATTTCATCAATTGCTCCAGTTTTATTCCGTAACAACTCCCAACCACCATGAAAGCTAATCGCCTTATTTATATACATTCCCGTTTCCCGAACTTGCCACACAGTCAATGCACACCAATATAACCCATTGACACAAAACGGGCTATGACCTACGCTACAAACTCACTGGCAAAATCCAGTGATGGGATTGGTACCCCGAATTATTCACAAAGGCACATAAGTGCCAGCGTTTTGCTGGTTTTTTTTATGTGTGGCTTCAGCACATCTGAACATAGACGTTTCGCGTAGAAACCGTACTATCTGAATTATGGTGGGCTGGGCGGGGCAGCTTCGGCTGGCCGGTTCCTTTGTGACGGTAGTACCAACCCTGTTCAGTTCACCACCCATTGATTGGTACCTTTGAGTGGTGATTTAAAAATCACAAAGGAGGCTATCATGTCTAATCTAACTATTCTTTCAAACGATGTTCGCTCGTTCGACGGTTTGTATTCATTAAATGATTTACATAAAGCAAGCGGTGGCAAGCAAACACATAAGCCTGTTCATTTCCTAAAGAACAAACAAACCCAAGAATTAGTTGATGAGATTGAGCAAAGTAAGAATTCTTACTTTGCAGTTAAGACAAAGCGTGGTGGGGCAAATGCTGGAACTTGGGTATGCAAAGAACTGGTTTACTCATATGCCATGTGGATTAGCCCTAAATTTCACCTCCAAGTAATTCGCGCGTTTGACCAAATCGTATTTCAGCAAGACCAAGAACCTCAGCTACTCGATTACAAGCCAGACCGTAACATCCCAATCAACGATCTAATCTACGAAATCGCGCAACTACGTGGCGTTAGCACTGAACAGGTTCGTATCCATTATAGCAACGTGTTTAATTCTCAAAACTGGACAAAAGAAAACGAGTTAATTGCAGCTGCCGCACGAACAGTGCTCCGTAGAGATATGCAGGCAGAATTGGAAAACACATCTCCAGACATGCGTCATTTACTGGCAATGGCAAAGCTCAAAGGTTTACGTTTGGTTAATGAGTCAGACTATCAAAGCTTCCAAGCCAGATTAGAAATGCAACAGCAAGAACTTGAAAAACTGATTGATGAGATGATGCGAGTGAGCAGAAACCACCGCTCGTTAAGTGGCCATAGTTTGTGGGGCTAACTGACAGTACCCATAAAACAAAAGTGGCGACATAAATTTATGTCGCCACTTTATCGCCATTTAAACCGCATCAAATATTTAAGTATTTGATAAATAATGGTTTATTATACTTATTCGTCTTACTTAGTGTAAGATTGAGCGATGTTGTCGATACGCTCATTTGCACGTGCTGCTTCTTCTTGTGCAGACATTGCAGCGTCTTTAGACATGCGAACGTCAGATTTAAGAGATTGTACATCTTGGTTTAGCATACTAACCTGGTTGCTTAGCTCGTCTAGTTTAGTAGCTGTTGCTGCATCATCAGAAGAAGCACAACCTGCTAGTAAAAGTACTGAAGTTGCTGCAGCTGCGATCAACGTTTTGTTCATATAAGAACTCCTTGCTTATAGTTAAAGTCTCGCTCCACAGTTTTTATTAGAGGCGAGGTTAAAAGTGGAAACATTGTATCAGTACATGATGTAGCAAAAGTCAAAAAAATCCAAGAATTTCATGGAGTACCTGACGTTAACTTTTACCTGAGCCTAACAAAAAGCAATAGTCAACCTTTCATTGGCTCCCACAACAGTCCATTTAGCAGGTATTTTTGCCACCTTCCTGATATCAATAATTTAGACGATATTGACGCAAATGAAAGCTTCTATCCGCAAATAAACGCAATATGCATGGATCAGTCCGAAAAATCTGCGCTATCAATATCACAGCCATGTATTGATGCACTTAAGTTTAGGGCATAGTTCGCTGCTGTGCAGCTTTAACTTAATTGAGCCTAAAAAGTACCTTTATCTTATCTTCAATAATTAGTTTGTGTGATCTCTATCTATACTCCTATGATTTGCGGTATTATAGCGGGCTTTTATTTTTTGCTACGTTAGAGCGGAATGACATTACACAGCGCTCATATTGACTGATTTATTGGAGAATACTTTGCAATTTAAAGATCTAGGCCTAGACAACCGATTGTTGAAGAACCTAAAACACTACGATTTCAAAAAAGCGACTGAGATCCAACAGCAAGCAATTCCTGTTGCGATTGCAGGCAAGGATCTATTGGCATCTTCGAAAACGGGTTCGGGCAAGACTTTGGCGTTTGTATTGCCGATGCTTCACAAGTCACTTAAGACAAAATCGTTTTCTGCGAAAGATCCTCGAGCGGTCATTCTGGCGCCAACGCGTGAATTGGCCAAACAAGTCTATGGTGAACTGCGCTCGATGCTGGTCGGTTTGTCTTACGAAGCAACTTTGATTCTTGGCGGCGAAAACTTTAACGATCAAGTCAAAGCATTACGTCGTTACCCTAAATTCATCGTGGCAACACCAGGACGTTTAGCGGACCATCTGGAGCACCGCTCTCTATTTCTTGACGGACTAGAAACTCTGGTTCTGGATGAAGCTGACCGTATGTTGGATTTGGGCTTCGCACCTGAGCTTCGTCGTATTCACAACGCTGCTAAACACCGCCGTCGTCAGACGTTGATGTTCTCGGCAACGCTCGATCACGCGGAAGTGAATAGTATTGCCTCTGAGATGCTGAATGCGCCAAAACGCATTTCTATCGGTGTTTCTAACGAAGAGCACAAAGATATCACGCAGAAATTCTACTTGTGTGATCACCTTGATCATAAAGAAGCGATTCTAGATCGCGTTCTGGCTGAAGCTGAATACCGTCAGGTGATTATCTTTACCGCAACACGAGACGATACTGAGCGTTTGACCGCGAAGCTGAACGAGAAAAAACTCAAGGCAGTAGCTCTGAGCGGTAACTTAAACCAGACTCAACGTAATACCATCATGAGTCAGTTTGAGCGCGCGGTGTTTAAGATTCTTGTCACCACCGACGTCGCCTCTCGTGGGTTGGATATCGCGACAGTGACGCACGTTATTAACTTTGATATGCCGAAGCATACGGAAGAGTACGTTCACCGTGTTGGCCGTACTGGTCGTGCGGGTAATAAAGGTGACGCGATTTCTCTTGTTGGTCCAAAAGACTGGGATAGCTTTAAACGTGTTGAAGCATACCTGCAGCAAGATCTGTCGTTCTCCGTTTTCGAAGACTTAAAAGGCAAGTTCAAAGGTCTGAAGCCACGCAAGCCGGATATGCGTAATAAGAAAGGCGAGCCGAAAAAAGCACGTCCTCAAGCTAAGAAAGTTGCGAAGAAGCCAGTTAAGCGAGACAAGACCTTCTACAAAACTGTGTCTGTTGGTGATGATGTTTTCATCCCTAAAAAGAAGCCAGCAGAACCGAAAGCAGAAGATTAATTTCTAGAATAGTTACCCTGTTTTAACCAAGAAAAAAGCTCCGCAAAAATCGCGGAGCTTTTTTATATTACGAATTTGAAAGCACAAGTGACTAAATCTGGAATTGCTTCAGTTCCTGCTGCTGTTTTTCTGCCAAGCCAGACAGTTCTTGCGCGGCAGCTGCTGATTGAGTAATGCCTGTAACGTTCTCGCTGACCAGCTGATAGATGTTTGACAAGTTATTGTTGATGTCTGTAGTGACCTGCTTTTGCTCTTCTGAGGCTGTGGCTACCTGGGTATTCATGGCATTCAAATCAGAAATAGACTGACTGATATTATTGAGTGAAAGGCTGACTTGTTCTGCGATGGCTTGGTTGTCTTTCAACATAGCCAGGCTAGAGTGCATGCTTTCATTTGCTGTCCCTGATTGTTGCTGAAGCTCCTCAATGATGACCTGGATTTCTTTGGTGGATTCTTGAGTTCTGGCCGCGAGCATACGCACTTCATCTGCCACAACAGCAAAGCCACGACCACTTTCACCTGCGCGAGCCGCTTCTATTGCTGCGTTGAGAGCCAGCAAATTCGTTTGCTCAGAAATGCCTTCAATAACGTCAATGACACGGCCAATTTGCTCAGATTGTTCTTTTAATGAAGTGACAACCACTGCGGCTGCATTAAGCTGCTCGGCCATTTTCGCGCTTGCTCGAGTACTCTCTTCGAACATGTTTAAGCTTTCTGTTGCGATCTGTCTAGCCTCTGTCGAAGCGCCGTCTGCGAGTTGAGCATTATTGGAAACTTCTGTCGCTGCAGACTCCATTTGATTGATCGCAGAAGCCACTTGTTCGACTTCCTGCTTTTCTTGATCGGAATTGGCACTGCTCTGGGTCATGACCGTTGCAAGCTCGGTGGAAGCAGAAGCGACATCTTCGCTGATACGAACCAGTGAGCCTACGGTGCTACGCAGCTGAACGATAGTCTGGTTCACATCATGAGAAAGTTGGGATACTTCGTTTTTTCCGATTTCTTCAGCGGTAACTAACAGGTTTCCTTTCGCGACCTCACGCATGGTGTTTTGCAAGTTACGAATTGGAGTCACAATATAGTTGGCTAAGATCCAACTAATCAAGGATGCGGCTAACAGAATAATTGCAATGGATATTGCACTGTGAGCCAAGGTGTCAGAATGCACCTTTCCGTTGGCTTGGACGTCGCTCATTACAGTCTGATTCAGCTTTTCAGACAGGGTATCAATAGCGGTAATCATTTCCTCGCCCGCGACTCGATAATTTTCCATGGCAATTTCGAATTTTTGATCAAAGCTAGCTGTGGTGGTTTGACTTGCGTGCTTTTGAGCAAGTAATGGCGTCATGGTGATACGTGTGAAATCAACATAATGGTTCATTGCTTCTCGCATGGCGGTGACTTCTGACTGAACTCCAGGCAGATCATTAATGGAATCTAAGAATTCACGGCTTTCTGTTTGTCTTTGCGATAACTCTTGATTTAACGATTGCACATCCTCGGCTTGAAAAAGGCTGTAAATGGCTTTAATGCGCATCGCATAGGTATTATCGACAATGGCGCTCAGTTCATCTTTATGAACGATAAGACTTTGAGTGGATACTGAAACCTTATTAAATGCTTGATCTAACTTATTTATTCCGACAGTGAGTCCTATAACAAGTAAAATAACAGTAAACAAAACAGGCAAAAAGACCTGTAATTTAATAGATAGCGTGCTTAAAAATTGACGCATGATTACCCTCAAACTGAATGAATTATTATGTGTTTTATTCTAGATTTGAATTCTAATCAATCTCTTTTTTAAATCAATAGGTTAGAGTTATATCCTTATGGTCTGTAGTTATAAAAAACGTTTAAATTTTAATTGGCTATGCAAGTTGTAAGGGAAATGTAAGTAAGTGGTAAAAATGAATAGAGAGGAAATGTGTAAGCGTCAGATTAATCGGTCAATTTCCATGCTGGATAGGTAATGTGTCATAGAGGCTTCAACTAAGTGAAACACAACTGTCACATTCGAGTTCTAAAGTGAGCACCGTTCAAGTGAAACACAACGGCAATAAAGCCACTTTAAGGAAATTGTGATGAAAAAGACAGTAATCGGTGCAATCGCACTTCTAGGCGCAATGGCAGTGACTCCTGTTTCTGCTAAAGAAACTATCTCTGCAGTGGGTTCTAGCAGCGTAACTCCACTGATGGAAGTTTTCTCTGAAACGTACATGAAGACAAACCCAGAAGTATTTATCGAAGTTCAGGGTCCTGGTTCTTCTGCTGGTGTTAAAGCAGCAAAAAATGGTTCGGCTGACCTAGGTATGTCTTCTCGTAACCTGAAAGACTCTGAAAAAGAAGCAACGCTTATTGAAGAAGTGGTTGCACGCGACGGTATCGCGGTTGTCGTTAACCCACAGAACAACCTAAAAGGTCTTACTGCGGAACAAGTAACTTCTATCTACAAGGGTGAAGTATCAAACTGGAAAGAAGTGGGCGGTGAAGACAAGCCAATCGTAGCTATCACTCGTGACACTGCTTCTGGTACTCGTGGTGCATTCGAAGACATCATGTCTCTTAAAATGAAAGTTTCTGGTAAGAAAGTTTCTGCAATCTCTCAACGTGCGCAAGTTGCTAACGGTAACGGTGCTCTAAAAACGATGGTTGCTTCTAACCCATACGCAATCGGCTACATCTCTCTAGGTACTGTTGACAACACAGTTCACGCGCTAGCAATCGACAGCGTAGATGCGACAGTGGCTAACGTTAAGAACGGTTCTTACAAAGTAGCTCGTCCTTTCCTTGTTCTTTACAAAGAAGGCAAGCCATCTGCTGAAACGCAAAAATTCCTAGATTGGATGCTAACTGAAGATGCTCAAAAGCTAGTTGACCAAAACGGTTACATCTCAGTTCACTAATCCCATCGAGACGCTTAAATTTGCTCAGCCCGCCGTTTAGGGCTGAGCCTTTCTATCCATAGTGTTCACTGGCCATTGCCCAGAACCGTGAGATTTTAAAATGACCATCGCGACAAATAGTGAAAAGCTTATGAATACTGACGCTAAAGCTATCAGCAAGCCACGACTACGAGAAAAACGTAGCATTGACTGGAAAGAGCGTATCTTCCACAGCTTGTTTCTCACCAGTGCCGTTATCGGCATCGTATCATTAGCAGTAATTGCCTACTTTATTGTTCGAGAAAGTATTCCCGCCTTTCAAGAAGTTGGGGTTTCGGGCATCGTTTTAGGTCAAAACTGGCTCCCACCTGCGCTTTACGGCGTAGCAACCATGATTGTGGCCTCCATCGTTTCAACCGCTGGCGCGGTAATGGTCGGTGTTCCGGTTGGTGTTTTGACTGCAATCTTTATCGCTGAAATCGCGCCTAAGCGTTTAGCTGACGTCATTCGTCCGGCTGTAGAGCTGTTGGCGGGGATCCCTTCGGTGGTTTATGGCTTCTTTGGTTTGGTTATCATCGTTCCATTGATTCAAAATATCTTCAACGTGCCAGCAGGTAACACGATTCTTGCCGGTATCATCGTTCTTGGTGTGATGATTCTACCGACGGTTATTACGGTCTCTGAAACCTCTATCCGTGCTGTACCTCGCGCATACAAAGAAGGTTCACTGGCACTTGGCGCTTCAAAGATTTACACCATCTTCAAATTACTTGTGCCTGCGGCTCGTTCAGGAATTATGACGGGTGTGATTCTTGGTATCGGTCGTGCTTTAGGCGAGACGATGGCAATCATCATGGTAATGGGTAACGCACCAGCTATGCCAGAAGGCATTCTGGACTCTGCACGTACACTAACGGCGAACATTGCGATTGAAATGTCTTACGCAAGTGGTGTTCACGCAAACGCACTTTACGCTACAGGTGTGGTACTGCTGGTCTTCATCATGACGTTGAACGCTGTACTTCTTTACCTAAACCGAGAAAAAGCGAAGTAATCGCTCGTTAATGGTGACAATTATGGATCGCGCAAAATTAAAACAAGCTCGCCAGTTCAAAGATAACGTCTTTAACGCTTTCGTTTGGATCTCGGCTGGATTAACGGTAGGTTTTTTGTTCTGGATTATCTGGTACATCCTATCAAACGGTCTACAACACGTAGACTGGAACTTCATTACTGACGACTACACACGTACCGGTGATGAGCACGGTATCTTCCCGATGATTGTGTCAACCATCTACATGGTTATCGCATCAATCGCAGTAGCAGCACCATTGGGTATCATGACGGCAATTTACCTGACTGAATACGCAAAAGTGGGCAGCCGCTTGGTGAAAGTGATTCGATTCTGTACCGAATCCCTGGCAGGTATCCCGTCGATTATCTTCGGCCTGTTTGGTATGACTTTCTTCGTGGCCATTCTTGGTCTTGGTTTCTCGATTCTATCGGGCGCACTGACACTAAGTATTCTGATTCTGCCCGTTATCATCCGTACAACGGAAGAAGCACTAATGGCAGTACCACAAACGTATCGTGAAGGTTCTTACGGCCTTGGCGCTTCTAAAATTTACACTATCTGGCGTTTGATTCTTCCGAGCGCAATGCCAGGTATCTTAACCTCGGTCATTCTAAGTATTGGTCGTGTCATTGGTGAGTCTGCTCCAGTATTTTTGACAGCAGGTATGGTGGCTCGTATTCCTGATTCTCTATTCGATTCAGGTCGTACGTTAACCGTTCACCTATACAAACTAACTACCGAACTGTTTACCGTTGAAGAATGGAATCAGGCATACGGTACCGCAACAGTACTTATCGTGGTTGTGCTTTTGATCAACATGGTAACTAAACTGATTGCAAGACGTTTTAACACCGCAACTTACTAACTAAATAAATTAAGAACGCACGTTAAAAGACACGAATTCAAGATTTAAGAGATTAAGAACATGAACAAGTTTGACATTGAAAACCTAGACCTATTCTACGGCGAAAACCAAGCACTGAAATCCATTCACCTGCCTATTCCTGTTCGCCAGGTAACGGCGCTTATCGGCCCGTCAGGCTGTGGTAAGTCAACATTGCTACGTTGTTTGAACCGCATGAACGATCTTATCGAAGGCGTTAAGATCACCGGAAAACTGGCAATGGATGGCGAAGACATTTACGGCAACATTGATGTCGCGGATCTTCGTATCAAAGTCGGTATGGTATTCCAAAAACCGAACCCATTCCCAATGAGCATTTACGAGAACGTGGCTTACGGCTTACGTGCTCAAGGCGTGAAAGACAAAAAGCACATTGATGAAGTGGTTGAACGTTCACTTCGTGGCGCAGCACTTTGGGATGAAGTGAAAGATCGTCTTAAGTCGCATGCATTTGGGCTTTCTGGTGGTCAGCAACAGCGTCTGTGTATCGCTCGTACAATTGCAATGGAACCGGATGTAATCCTAATGGATGAGCCAACATCGGCACTGGACCCAATTGCGACACACAAAATTGAAGAACTGATGGAAGAGTTGAAGAAGGACTACACCATCGTTATCGTAACCCACTCAATGCAACAGGCGCGTCGTATCTCTGACCGTACTGCATTCTTCCTTATGGGTGAACTGGTTGAGCATAACGAGACGCAAGTGATCTTCAGCAACCCACAAGATGACCGAACTCAAGGTTACGTAAACGGTGACTTTGGTTAATCAACAGTATACCCAAATAACCTCGAGATGCTTGGTTCAGCGAGAATGACTTGGCTCTCAGACGCGGCAACGATTTGAAGATCTAGTGGTTCTAAATCAAAAATCGTTAACAAAGACTGTGAGTCAAGACAACTCGCCCTTCGGGAGCGTGTCACTGACACAATTTCTGCGTCAAATAACTTGGAAAGAGCTTGCTATTCCGCTGCGTTATTTTCCTTGAACTAGCATCAGTGACAACGCTCTGAATCCGGCATCTTGAAGTCATTTGGGTATATATATTGGCATAAATACATAACTATAAGCGATGGTAACTTTGCCCCTCTTTACGAGGGGCTTTTTTTTATAGTTTTTCAAGCTGAGGATTAGATTGAGTTCTTTTCGTCTTGGACAACTTGCTGATATTGGCCAGCAGGGAATCTGAGCTCCAAGGCTGTTGTTGAGCGCTGAAACGAGCCTGATTCATCACTTCAAGATCGTGTTTTACTGCTTCCACGACTTCTGAATTCAACGATTCACGGTTTGCATCTAAATATTCGTTAATGGCTCTTTCGATTTTGGCAGCATCGCCTTGCTTGATAACAGCCTTAAGTCCGTCAACGTTTAGCTGAGTTTGCGAATTTATCTCTCGATTTTTACTTTCTTGCGGACGCTTTTTCCAAACCACAACCGTGATGATGGATGTTATTACCCACAGTCCTGCAAAGACAAAAGTGAGCACTCGCCATAGTTCACTGACGCCACTTTGAGGAACCGGGGATTCTGTCGTTGCTGGCGCTTGTGGCAGAGTCGTTTCTGGCAAGGTGATCAAGCCCATATCACTTTGTTCTACATCCAGCTCAATGGCCGATAGTGTTGCCTGTTTGGCTGCGTCCTGGCTACTGTTCCACCAGTTAAGGGTATAGCCAGGCAGAGTAAAAGTGCCTACTTCTGTTGGTATGATCACTTGTTTCACTGTCATGGCCAGCGTGCCATCACGCGTTGTTGCAAACTGCGGTTGTTCTGGGTACACACGCAGTGACGTTGGGTAATCCATATCAATGCGAGGTAAGAACTCTGCTTGGGTTCCACGCGCCTTGATTTGAATAGTGCGAGTGATGGAAGAGCCTTGCTTTACTTTATTCAGTTCATTTGGCGATAACTTGTTACCCTCGTCGTCTTGCCAACTTTGCGTCATCTCTAACGCTGAGGCAGGCAACCATTTCCCCTGAAACTCCGCAGGAATGGCTTTGACCGTAATCGGCATTTGTTCAATGTTGGTTTTGATTGGCATGACCTTGGTCGAACCCGTCAGGCTATCACCGTAAATGTACGAACCTGTCAGCTGTGGACCATTTAACGTGTAAGTGCCGGCAGTATCCGCGGTCAAACGAAAAGATTGCTCTACAACCGTCACTTCAAGCCCAGCCATGACTTGCTGACCTTGTTGCATTTCTCCAACGGGTTCGAGTTTCATCCCTTCAATGCTGGGAGGAATGATCTTAGGGTTGTCCAAGCGACGAGTATCTGCCTTGATAATAAGCTGCATACGCAGGTTCGCCGATTGCTGCGGATATAAAGTATGGTTGTCGACGCTCATTGAGAAGTTGAACAGATCGTCGAGATCAGGTTCCGTTTGACTCGCGGTTACTCGCAATTTAATTGGTTCAGTACTCATTCCGTCCACGCTAAAGCTAGGAATGGTTAACACCCCTTCTTTCATCGGAGCGATAGAAATGCTCCACTCGGTACGTAAATATTTACGCCCATTAATATTATTGCTGGATCGGCCATAGCGAGGTTGCCCTAAGAAAAAGTCTTTATCTAATACACTGAAATCGATCGCATCGGAACTCAACTCCGTGTCAGCCATGATTCTCAGGTTGATGACTTCGTTTTTCACGGCTTGAGTTTTGTTGACACTTGCTTCGAGATTTTGAGCCGTTGCCGACATACTCAATAACAGGCTGGTCAAAAAAATAAAGACCAGCATTACGCCTTTTTTCATCACAGGCTTACCACTCCTTTTGCGATTGTTGCGGACGTTGTTTTTGCTGCGCTTGCAGCTGCATTTGTGCACGAATCAGAAAGCTTGGATCTCGCGCGCTTTCTACTGCTTCCAGACGGCGGAATTCAGGATCATCCTGCTGTGATTGGTCTGGTTGAGCCTGTACCTTCATCGGCTGACCGTCTTCCTCAGACGTATTGTCGTCTTTTTGATGGTTGCGTTCTGGTTCACTTTTTTGGTTTTCTTGCTTCTTTTCAGAATCTTGCTGGTTTTGTGACTGTTGTCCTTGCTCTTGATCCTGATCGTTTTGAGACTGTTGCTGCTGTTGCTGCTGTTGCTGCTGTTGCTGCTGTTGCTGCTGTTGCTGCTGTTGCTGCTGTTGCTGCTGTTGCTGCTGTTGCTGCTGTTGCTGCTGTTGCTGCTGTTGCTGCTGTTGCTGCTGTTGCTGCTGTTGCTGCTGTTGCTGCTGTTGCTGCTGTTGCTGCTGTTGCTGCTGTTGCTGCTGTTGCTGCTGTTGCTGCTGTTGCTGCTGTTGCTGCTGTTGCTGCTGTTGCTGCTGTTGCTGCTGTTGCTGCTGTTGCTGCTGTTGCTGCTGTTGCTGCTGTTGCTGCTGTTGCTGCTGTTGCTGCTGTTGCTTCAGTTTCTCCTCTACTACCGAGAGGTTTTTCTTCGCTGAGTCGAAATCCGGTTTTTCTTTGATCAATTCTTTGTATAGGTCCGCGGCTTCTTCGAGCTGACCATTTTTCGCCAGAGAATTAGCGAGGTTATAACGCCCTTCAAATGATGGATTGTCAGAAAACGCTTTGATTGCCATTTCATAATCTCCGCTTTGGTAACTCGCTGCACCTTTCCAATTTGGATCGGTAAACACGCTTTTGGCCTTCTCAAATTCGCCTTGTTGATAGAGCTCGGCACCTTGCTGGTTTTCATTTAAGAATGGGTTTGCTTCAACCTTAACAGTCCAGGTCATTGGCGTAAGTCCGGCGATAAATAGCCAAATGACGCCGCGACGGAAAAGCAAAGCCGCAGGAAGTAACAGTAACGGCAATAACCAAAAACCATTATTCATTCTCGATCCAGTTTGCACTTCGTCGTTTTGTTTCGCTGAAAAGTTATTACCGGAATTATTGGTAAAAGAGGCGATGGATTCCACATCACGATTGCTATATTGAATCGGGATAAACAGGCCATCCGTTTCATTAGCAAGCTTCTGTAGGTTTTTTAAATTGGTTTTCGCGATTACCGTTGCCCCTTGATTGTTCTTGAGCTGGGAGCCACTCGGTAGCGTAATCGGTGCACCATTTGCTGTGCCTATTGCAAGGACAGATACACGGAATTTTTTACCTTTTAGCAGGTTAAGTGAGTTGGTTAGTTCAGAATCCTCAAGATCATCGGCTAATACAATAATGTCACCTTGATTGGTTCCTGCTTGCGAAAACTGATTTAACGCCAACTGAATTGCAGATGGCAGATTAGATCCTTGAAAAGGCATCAAGTCAGGGGATAAGTTCTCGATAATGCCAGCTAACGTGTTTGAGTCTGTCGTGAGAGGACTCAAGTTATACGCATCACCAGCGTAGGCGATAAGCCCTGTAGAGCCTTCTTTCCAGTTCGGTAGTAAATCCAGTGCCTTATAGCGTGTTTGTGCTAAGCGGTTTGGCTTGATATCTGTCGCGTACATGGAGCGAGACATATCGAGCACTAAGATACGATTCTGACTCAACTTGAAGCTTGGTCGTTGATTCGATTGCCAACTTGGCCCAGCCAGTGCAATGCAAGCTAACGCCCATGAGATCCCCCAAAGAGCAAAGTAGTGCTTTGATTGCGCTGAATTCCCTAACACTTTCGCTAAGTGAGGAGCAATAAGTGCCGATCTTTTGCCCGTCAATTTCTTATTCACAGTGAGCGCGATGGGGATAGCGATCAGGCCAATAAGCCAAAGCGGGTGGAGGAAAATAAACTCAGCCATGTTTTCTCCTTAGCAAGAATAACAACACGGACAGTCCCAATGCAGCACTTAACGGGTAGCGGAACCATTCGGATTGAGGGCGCCACGTTTGGGTGTCGCTAGAGACAGGTTCTAATTGATTAATCGTTTCGTAGATGGCCTCAAGCTGCTCGGCATCTCTGGCGCGGAAATATTGACCACCCGTGACTTCGGCAATTTTGGTCAGCGTCTTTTCATCGAGATCGGCTGCGGTATCGACTTTTCGAGTCATAAAAAACTCTTTGACCATCATTTCACCGGCACCCACGCCCACGGTATAAATCGTCGCGTTGTATTTCTTAGCGATTTCTGCCGCCTCAATAGGGTCCAATACGCCTGCGGTATTTCCGCCGTCACTGAGCAAAACCATCACTCGCTGAGGTGCGTTACTATCGACAAATGTTTTGGTGCCTAAACCAATGCCGTCACCCATTGCGGTGCTTTGCCCAACTAAGCCAATAACGGTTTGATTGATCTGTTGTATGACTGCTTGTCGATCTGCGGTAAGGGGTGTCTGTAAATAGGCATGATTGCCAAACAATACAACACCTAAGCGATCGCCTTTACGCTTCGCGACGAAATCAGATAAGACTTTTTTTACAGCGGTAAGCCGGTCGGTAAACTCACCGTCCAAATTCATGTCTTCTTTTTGCATTGAACCTGAAAGGTCAACGACCAGCATTAAGTCTCGGTATTTTGGTTGAAACTCTATTGGATCGCCAAACCAAACTGGTCGTGCACAGGCGATGATTAATAACGTCCATATAGCAATGGACAAGGTTTTTTGCAGCTTTTGTTTCGGCTTGTTGCTGTGTGTATTGTCTGGCAAATAAGCTAGTTTAATCTCTGCTTGCTGGCTTTCTTGTGGCAGCAGCTTGTAAACAAGCAAGGGTAGGGGCAGTAAAATCAGTGCCCACCACCAGACAAATTCAATATTCAACCATTGGCTAAGGCTGGTTGCTAAGGTTTGCTCAGTCACGGGTGTTGGCCTTTTTCTTCGGTGGCAAAGCGTGGCTGACCCAAAAAACACAGTCTTCAATTAAATCCTGGTGCTCTCCCTGAGGGGATTTCTGATACAAGGCGGCCTGCCACTGTTGTTGTTTATCTAAGAATCGACTCTCTTCGGTATGGTAATCAAGAAATTCATACCAAGCTGCGCCAGTAAGCGGTGCAATATCTTGGCGAGGAAAGTAACTCAACGCTGCCTGACGTAAGATCTCTAAAGCAGAAGAAGGGGTATGAGGCGAGACTGAGTTTGTCAGAAGCTTCAGTGCGGTACGTTTGGCGAGCAGACGCTTAGTACGCCATTTGAAATAGAGATATACGCCCAAAATCGTTAACACAATGCCTGTCATCAGCGCCCACCACCCCCAAGCGAGTGGCAACCAATCGGGAGCATTAGGTAAAATTAGAGGTTCTAGGTTTAAGCTTTGGTTATTTGTTGTCATTGTTATTACTGCTATTAGAATAAGGCTGCTAGCTTAGTTGCTGGATTAATGGAGAGCCACTAGTTAGGCTGTTAAATGGAATCGCCATCGAATGGCATAGTTGTTTGATGGATTCCTGATGAGCTGCAAAGTGCGATTCGAGCTCACTTCTCTCTCCTTTGGAACCAAAGTTGAACCACTGACTACGACGACCATCAGACGCTTTTACTTGTCCTCGAAAGTCCGTTTCTCCCTTTTCTAATGGGTCAAAAAACTGAATGGCTCGAACAGAGTTGTGTTGTTTCAGCCGACGCAATTGAGTCAGCTCTTTTTCACCCGTTTGTGAGAAATCACTCAGCAAAATTAGCTCACTGCCCTTAGGTGTGAGCGTGTGGAGTGTTTCGAATACTTGTGAATAAGGCATCGAACGGCTTCCATTTTCTGCTAAGAGCGACAGCTGTTCATTATGTATGTTTAGTATGGCATGTAGGATACGCAAGCCCTGTTTTTGAAGGGAAGACGGACGAAACTCCAGGCATTGATGCCCGTCGTCAATGACAGCCCCAATGCGGTCTTTCTTCGCCAGCGTTAGCCAGATTAATACACTGGCAAAATGGGCCAGTTGAACGGACTTCAGTACATACTTTGAGCCAAAGTAAAGACTTGAACTCAAGTCGATGTATAAAATCACCGCTTGCTCTTTGTCTTCAGCGAACAATTTAGTGTGCGCTTTGCCCGTGCGTGCGGTGACGCGCCAATCAATACTGCGAATGTCATCTCCGGCCTGATATTGGCGTACTTCCATAAAGTCCATACCACGACCTTTCTGCCGACTGGTATGGCTACCGCTCATCTGTGACCAAATACTTTGCGCTGGTGGTAACCATCGGATCGATTGGGTCCGATGATGCAGCAGTTCTTCTAAGGTTAATGTCACCCCATTCGCATGAGGTGGCAATGGCTCTTTTGCTGACATATTACTCACCCATATTTATGCGCTGCCAACAAGGTTAAGTAGCTTATCAATGACTTGATTGGCACTGATGCCTTCGGCTTGTGCGTGGTAGCTCAGCAGCAAACGGTGACGCAGCACTGGGTATGCCATGGTCTGTACGTCTTCTGGTGAAACAAAGTCACGCCCTTTGAGCCAAGCGTGAGCTCGAGCACATCGGTCTAACGCGATCGTCGCTCGGGGGCTGACACCCATTGCTAACCACTTATCCAGTTCGCTGTCATACTCGCTGGCTTGACGTGTCGCCATCACCAGACGCACGATGTATTGCTCGATAGTTTCTGCCATATGAATATCAAGCACCTCTTTACGCGCGGTGAAGATATCTTGTTGGCTGATACTTGGACGTTCGATTGCGGCTTCGCCTTTTGCTTCCCCACGGTTGATACGCAATATTGCCAGTTCGTGTTCGGCATCCGGATAATTCACTTCTAAATGCAACAAAAAGCGGTCTAACTGGGCTTCCGGAAGTGGGTAAGTCCCTTCTTGTTCGATCGGGTTCTGCGTTGCCATGACTAAGAATAGTTCTGGCAAAGCATAGGTGTGGCGCCCGGCGGTTACTTGTTTCTCGGCCATGGCTTCAAGCATGGCTGCCTGAACTTTAGCGGGCGCACGGTTGATCTCGTCGGCCAGAATGAGTGAGTTGAAGATAGGACCAGACTGAAACGTAAATTCTCCAGTTTCTGGTCGGAAGATATCCGTACCAGTTAAATCGGCAGGCAGCAAATCGGGAGTGAACTGAATACGGTGGAAATCACCTTCAACGCAGTCTGAGAGTGATTTAACGGCTCGGGTTTTTGCCAGCCCTGGCGGTCCTTCAACCAAAATGTGTCCGTCAGCAAGAAGGGCGATCAACAATTGTTTGACCAAGTCCTGTTGGCCAATGATTTGAGACTCGAGGTATCGTTGAAGCGTTTCGAAGTTAGATTTATGCATGATGTGGACTCTCGATATCCATTTGAGTTGATTATCCGTATTGGTCATTTACTTGGTAGAAAAAGTTCCCAGTACGAACTTAAAAACTATCTTTTCAATATTGGGTCATTGACTCGTTTTACAAGCCTTTATGGTGGGTGAGAAAAGCAGAGTATTAGACCTTATTAGATGCTTGGTAGCGTGAAGCGATAGACTTGGATAGAATAGAGGGAGTTAAAAGTTCAATGGTTATATTTAGGTAAGTACTATGAATGATTTCGAACAAGAGCTAGAGCAAATCTCCCAAGAGGTCTCTCAGGAAGAAGAAGTGAAGCTACCTTCGCTAGAAGAGCAGAAGGCAATAGCCGCAGAACTGAAAAAGCTAGAAGCAGAAGGCAAATTGACGCCAGAGATTCTAGAACAGTATTTCGGCAAGTTTAACCAAAAGAATGCAGTGCCAATTCACTAAATTTACGACTTAAAGGGAGTGTTTACTCCCTTTTTCATTCTTATTGGTTTGTTTACGAATAAAACCATTCTATATCAATATGTTAGTTGACTCGTATTAGTCATTTTCATACTTGACATTATTTGCGCTCTAACCAACTCTATTGTGCAGTTCAATCTATACGGTTAGAGGAATGTTTGCGGGATGGAGTATCACACGACAGGGAATATCATTTTAGTTACTGAGGGAAGTTTACAATCATCTTTATTGAAGGATGTTTTGGAAACCAAACTCGGCATAAGCGTTATTTTGCTAACGCCCGAAAACCTTACTAGCCGATCGCTTCAAGATCAGCCCATTTCAGCCATTATCTTAGACTTCAGTATTCTGACCGATGAAACGCTTTTGCTATACCGGAACTTTAAAGAGTCAGAGTTTGCGGGTATTCGAGAAATTCTGATTAACTGCGATAGGGCGATCTCTACGGAAGAGCTTTTTCTTTGGAACACGCTAGTGGGCATTTTTTATACTTCTGATGATGTTCAAATGCTACAAACGGGTATTGATAAGATCTTACAGGGTGACATGTGGTTCAGCCGTAAATTTTCTCAGCAATACATTACTCATCTTCGTCAGAACAGCAAGCCAGTATACAAACAAGCCCCAAGTATATTAACTAAAAGAGAACTGCAAATAATCACTTTTCTTGCCATGGGAGCGTCGAATCAACAAATCGCTAAACAGTTGTTTGTTAGTGAAAATACCGTGAAGACTCACTTGCACAACATCTTTAAAAAAATAGAAGTAAAGAATAGAGTTCAGGCACTCATTTGGGCAAAGGAAAATATTTCTGAGTATTCTATACCTATTTAAACCCATAAAAGTTAATGCCAATATTTCAATTGTGGATATTGTTGAACGTAATTTAAATAATGAGAAAAGTGTTTCTTTTATGAGAAACACTTTTTTTGTTTAAGTTTTTAACTGTTTTGTCATTTTAAAAAAATAAAAATACCCGTAATCTAATTTCTTAATACTTAGGGATGAATTAGATAGCTAATGACTCACAACTAATTAGTGAGTATTTAGTCAATGAAAGTTTGAGAAACATTATGGAACAGAACATGGAAAAGCCTGAGGTCCTAATGATAACGAAGCAGAGCTTACAAAGTGAAAACTTTAAGCAAATGCTTTCTAAAAATACTGAAACAAAAATAACGATCTTAGATTCTAAGAACCAGAGTTATCATGAATGCACTCCAACTCGTTATTTTTTACTGGTTGATTTTTCGGTTGATATGAACTTTGACACTTTAGCTCACCTAAAAAATAGTAGTAAAGTGCTAGGTACAATTATGATCAATCGGGGACACGAGCTCAACGTCGAAGAACTCACGTCTTGGCCTGCGGTAAAAGGTATCTTTGGTCCGCGGGATTCGATGGATATGGTGTGCCAAGGCGTTATTGCCATCATGCAAGGGGACAACTGGTTACCTCGTCGGCTTTTAGAGCAGATGGTGTGTTACTACAAAGAAAAGGAAACCTTACCCATTGTCGAACCTACGGTCGAGGTTGAACTTACTAGACGCGAGATACAAGTTTTGAAAATATTAAAAGATGGTGGCTCAAACATGGAGATTGCTGATTCATTATTTATCAGCGAACATACTATTAAGTCTCATCTATATAATATTTTTAGAAAGTTAGATGTAAAAAATAGAACTCAAGCGACGAATTGGGCAAAGCGGAATTTATAGTTCTAGCGAGATATTAAGTCGTCAAATATGAGGTGAAACTCATACTAAGTAAACTAATACGATAGTTTTATATTAAATTAGTATTAGATTTAAATATCATTCCTTATTCACACTATTACATACGCAGTTGCCTACTAGAATTTCGGTGGCAGTACGAGTAAGCAATGTAATCAGGCTGAATACAATAGAGATAATATTAATAGAGGTGCTCGATTGTTAAGCCGAAACAAAGGGAGTGAAGAAATGACTGACTATTATGGTACACCAGAAGCGGATGTAATCTCTGATTTCGAAGGTGGAGATGATCTGTTCGTTGGATATGACGGAGATGATGTTTTTGTTGGTGGCGGCGGCGATGACCTCTTGATCGGCGGGGCCGGTAATGACCACTTGGTTGGTGGCGCAGGTAACGATGTTATCAGAGGTGGTACAGGTGATGACTACCTAGCTGGTGGCCATGGGGATGATATCCTTTATGGGTTGCAGGGCGATAACACGCTAAATGGTAGCACCGGCAACGACGTACTGGTTGCTGGCTCTGGTAACAACTTTATGGTTGGTGGGGAAGGCGATGACGTATTTGTATTCACCGATAATTATGATGGACACGGTGAGGCAAAAGTTGCTGACTTTACTATCGGTGAAGATCTGATTCGTATTAATAGCTGTTCAGTGAATGATTTCTCTGACTTGTGCTTTAGTTACGATAATGCGGGTAATGCAATCTTTACCGATGGTGCTGACTTAACTGTTAAGCTCGTTGGTATTACTGAGACAGACATCACCACTCATGGTGCAGATTTATTTGTTTTCTAAACATTTTAAATAGGCAGCCAATCCAGGCGTTAGGCAAAGTCGCCTAGCGCCTGCATTGTCGATTAAACGGAAGTTATCGTGCAGAAAACAGTTTTCAAACAAGTGCGGAAAAAACTATTTGCGCTTATGGGGCTGCTAATTGGTTTTAGTCTCTTCATCAACTTACTTGTTCTTTCTATACCTTTGTACATGTTGCAAGTGTACAACCGTGTCCTCTCATCATATTCAATAGACACACTCGCTTTACTTAGTGTCATTGTCGTGGCGGCGCTTTTTACGATGTCTATTATTGATATCGCCCGTGCTCAGGTGAGTAAATCGTTTGGATACTGGATGGATACGAAACTTTCCGTGTTTATGCTTAAGCGCAGTATCCAATATCAGTCTCTTACCGGCACAAGCTTTACGCCTCAAGTGCTCAGAGATATTCAAAATATTAAAGGCTTTTTAAGCAGTCAAGCGCCTTATCCTCTGTTAGATGCGCCTTGGACTCCGCTTTTCATCTTGTTCGTCTATTTGTTACACCCTTTGTTGGGTCATATTGCTCTGGTAGGATCGATTGTGCTTTTGGGGTTGGGGATTCTTAATGAGGCTTTAGCCAGAAAAACAATACAAGAGAGCGAGGTTAAAGCCCTCTCCCAAATTAATGACGCGGAACTGGCGACACAAAACTCTAATTCTATTCTTGCCATGGGCATGATGAATGCGTTTTTAGAAAAATGGCAATCACGCATGAGTCAAGTCAATTCGTTGGAAGAGAGCGTGGCAGGAAAAACGATTTACATCAGTAATCTGTCTAAATTTGTTCGTAGTACACTGCAGGTTGCACTGCTTGGTGGTGGTGCCTGGCTGGTGATTCAGCACGAAATTACCGCGGGAGCCATGATCGCCAGCTCTATTCTTATGAGCAGGGCATTATCTCCGATGGAACAAGCGATTGGCACCTGGAGAGGCGCAATGTCGGCCAGAAACTCCTATCAACGGTTAAAGGATATTGACGCCGTTTTAAAGTTCGATGAATCTGATATGCCATTGCCGAAACCGCAAGGGAATTACGAACTCATTGGGCTAACATACCGACACTTTGGAGCAACAGAACCCGTACTTTCGGCAGTTTCGTTGTCTATTCCCGCTGGGATTTCGGTTGGTCTGATTGGCCCCTCTGGAACGGGCAAGTCGACATTGGCTCGGCTGATGCTCGGAAATATCAAACCTTCTGCAGGTAAAGTTACGCTCGATGGGATGGAGGTCTCTACCTGGGCGGCGGAAGATCGTGGTGCACATTTCGGTTATCTTGCGCAAGAAGTTGAGCTGTTCCCTGGAACCATCAGAGAAAACATTGCGCGTTTTAAAGATGAAGACCCCTCTAAAGTTATTCGTGCTGCGCAACTCGCTGGATGCCACGATTTGATACTAAAAAAGAACAAAGGCTATGACTTTGTTATCGGAGAACGTGGGCGTGGTTTGTCTGGCGGAGAGCGTCAGAGAGTTGCACTTGCACGGGCAATTTACGGTGAACCTTCTGTAGTCGTATTTGATGAAGCGAATGCGAACCTTGATGGCGAAGGTGAGGCTGCGTTTCAACGTTTGATTGCACACTTAAAACAGCAAGGAACGAGCATTATTGTGATCGCGCATAATGCGAGTACGCTGAGGCAGATGGATCGGTTACTTTATTTGTCGGATGGGAGAGTTAAGTTATACGGCGCTCGTGATGAAGTACTAAAACGCATAATGGGTAAAGATAAAACGGATATACCAAGGGTGACCAATGAGCAATCAACTGCCAACAGTCAATAAATCAGCCACTGACAGTGTTTATCGCTTTTCTCCCGAGCTCCAGCTGAGTTTCAAAAAGCCCATTTTGCTGGCCGTTGTAGCCACTTGCGTTTTTTTAGGTGGTGTTGGTTTTTGGGCGGCAACAGCAAAGCTGGAAAGCGCAGCAATCGCCTATGGAGATTTCTCGGTCCTGAGTAACCGACAAGCTATTCAACATTTAGAGGGCGGTATCATTGAAAAGTTGTTTGTTCAAGAAGGCGACTTGGTTCAAAAGGGTCAGCCGTTGATCCAATTGTCTAAACATCAGGCCATGGCTAGATTAGATTCCTTAAGCGGGCAGTTTATTCATACCTTAGCGAAGGAAAATCGGTTGAGTACTGAATTGGATGAATTACCTTCCATTGTCTGGTCGGACGATCTTAATAATCTACCTCGCGTTGAAATCGTTCGAGAAGCACAACTAGTGCAAAGTAAGATCTTTGAAGCCAGGCAGCGTTACTTTCAAAGTCAGCTAGGGATTATTGAACAAAGCATTTCCGGTGCGAACTTAGAGCTGCAAAACCTTCAGCAGACTAAAGTGATTGAAAGAGAAAGGTTAAACTTTATAGAAGAAGAGATCACGAGTAACCAAGCTTTAGTCCAAAAAGGGTTTTCGGGCAAATCCACTTTACTCCAGCTTAAGCGTCTCGCCGCAGAAGTGAGAAGTACGCTTAGTCAACTGGATCGACAATCGCTTACGGTGAATAAACAGCTAGAAGAAAACCAGTCTAAGGTAGAAGAGTTAAAGCTGCAAAGATTGAATGAAGTCGTTGAAGAGCTGAGAAATACCCAAAAGGAAATCGTCAGCATTCGTGAAGAGTATCGCTCTGCACAGGATGTGGTAACCAGAACATCTATCAAAGCGCCAATCTCTGGCCGGGTCGTCAACATGCAGGTGTTTACAGAAAGAGGTGTGATCGGCTCAGGAGAAACGCTGTTAGAACTGGTGCCTCAAAATGACCAGTTACTGGTTGAAGCGAGAGTCAACCCTCAGGATATTGATTTAGTTAACCCAGGTCAGCAAGCTCGAATCAGAGTCACTGCATTAAACGCGAGAAACTTAGCACCGTTAGACGGCACCGTTCTTACCATTTCTGCCGATAAGCTCACACAGCAAGATCAAGAAGATTTCTATCTAGCGAGAATTGCCGTTTCTCAAGATGATGTTGCTAGATATCACTTAACTTCGGGAATGAACGCTGAAGTGCTTATCCTATCTGAACCGCGCACTCCACTCAGTTACCTAGTTAGACCAGTCACAGATAGTATGAATAGAGCTTTTCGAGAAGATTAAATTCTCCAAAAGACGTTTTCACTTCCCTACACTTAGGGTTCGATTCATCTGTATCGAATTCTTGGTGTTTTTGTATCATTTAGAGAAGCTGAATCGGACAAGTTCGAGTTATTTTTGCTATTGTTGCCTGTTCTGAGAAATATTTATCAATAGCAGGAAGTTGATAATGGAAAAAGTGCAGTTGGTCGTCAGTTTTCTACTGACCCATAAAATGCTATTTACCACGTTAATTCTTATTGCCGTGTGGTTAACGCGTCGGTTTATTCTTTCTATGATTCGTGGTGATCATGCGTTTCTGTCTGAAAAGCAACGTAGTTGGATGTCGAGAACGAAAAATGGCACGTTTATTGTCACCCTTCTGCTTCTTTTTATTCTTTGGCAGTCTGAAATCAGTGAGTTTGCATTAAGTGTGACTGCAATCGCGGTTGCAATCGTGGTGGCTTCAAAAGAAATTATTCTTTGTTTTACCGGTTCTATCCAGCGTGCCAGTTCACGCTCTTTTCGAGTGGGAGACTGGATCGAAGTGGGGAAATTATGTGGTGAGGTGATCGAACACAACATGATGGCCACAGTGATTCAAGAAATCGATCTTCATCATGGCCAATATCATTACACAGGGAAAACCGCCACCCTACCAAACAGCATGTTTTTTACTTATCCGGTAAAGAACCTGAATTTTATGAAGCGCTATGTTTATCATAATTTCTCAATTGTAGTGAGAGATTTTGTCAACTTGTACCCATTGTTGACACTATTAACTGAGAAAATTGAGGCGCATTGTAGCTACTTCAGTGAGGTTGCACATCGTTATAACGCGATGATAGAAAAGCATGCAGGTGTCGACTTGCCAGGTGCTGAGCCACATATTCATATTTCCAGTAACGCAACGGGTGAGCAGAATGTACATGTTATGATCTTTTGCCCAACGGACAAAGCGAATCACTTGGAACATCTGATTCGTCAGGATTTTATGGGCCTTTATGAACAACGCTTTCCGCTAGATATCAAATAACCCATTTAGATAAAGCATAACCTGCTATGGTGAGAGAAATTCCAATCGCTTAACGAATTTTATCTGCGTCATTCCAGCGAGCTCTAGCGAGGCTAGGAATCTAATAATAGTGTGCTGAGAAGTTAAAGAAATAACGTTGACCATAAAGAGTGCGGAAAGTAGATCCTGAATCACGCTCCTTCGTCGCTGTTCAGGAAGACGAGAGACAAAAATAGGCCGTTCGTTGTTAAACGAACGGCCTTTCTATGTTGAGAGCGGTTTTTGTTTATTTAGTTGAATTTACTTTTCAGCATCAGGAATAAGAAGTAAGCACTACCGATAATCGCAACCAAAGTTCCTGCGGCGACTTGACTAGGATAGATGGCTATCTGACCTAGCCAATCAGCCCAAAGCATTAGCGTGGCACCAATTAAACTTCCGACCAGCAGTTGCTCTTTCACCTTTCTTGCACCCAGCATTATCGCCATATGAGGGGCGACCAAACCAACAAAAGAAACGGGGCCGACTGTAGCGGTAGAAAACGCACACAGTAGGGCAACCATCGTTAGCATTATGGTGTTGGCAAGCGAAGGATTTAGTCCTCTCGCATTCGAAAATGCACGACCAATAGAGATGAGAGTTAACCATCGGGATATAGCAAATACGCTAACGAAGAGGATTAATACTGCAATCGTCAACATAACCGCAGTCTGGGAGGTCACACGGTAAATAGAACCTGTTAACCACAGCAAGATCTTATAACTTTCACCAGAGCCTTGGGCTAAGGCAAACTGGACTAATGCTTCGAGTAGAGCGGAAAGCGCAATACCCGATAAGATGAAGTTGGAAGGATTGAACTGGCTTCGTTTACCGATAATCAGTAACAGCATTAATACGATCAAACTGCCTAAAAAAGCTACTCCCCAGTTAAAGGACGCCAGTAAAGAGCCAGAAATCACGCCAGTGATAATAATGGCAAACGTTGCGCCCGCAGACACACCAAGAATGTCTGGGCTGGCTAAGGGGTTATAAACAACTCGTTGTAAAATAACGCCCGCAACCGAGAGCGCGATACCAACCGCGAGTGCAGTTATCATGCGTGGCCAGCGCAGTTGCCATTGAAACTCTCCTGGTAGCGTAATCTCGATACCATTCGCGCCATGAGTGATCAGTGAATAGACCAGCATGCCAGCGAAACTCAGGACGATTATGCTTACGACGGTTAGTTTTGATAGTTGCGCTCTGCCCTGACTCATGGAAAGGTTGAGCTGATCGGTTGCGGTGAGCTTTTTACGGGTAAACCAGATCAAAGCAGGTGCCCCGATGGCGGCTGCTGCGACGCCACTAGGAATGGTTTCTTCCAGCCATAAACTTAGTGTGATGGCGAGTGAGTCGGTAACCAGTAACAAGGTTGCGCCAAGTAACAGGCTACTTATGAGTTCATCACGAGGCGTTCTTGCTCCCATTGCACGGGCGATATTGGGTGTGAGCAGTCCGATAAAACTGATGATGCCGACTGCGGTGATCGAAGCAGAGACGAGCCAGATACCCATAACCATTAAAACACCAAAAGCGGGAAGTACGGCCAGACCTCGTGCTGCTGCGCCTTCCTGACCCAGTTTTAACAGTGTTAATATGCGTGGTGCTATCAGAATAATGATGATTGCGATCGCAGAACGCGGTAATAGCCATTCAAACCACTCCCAACTGTATTGAGATAGATCCCCGGCACCCCACATGAAGATATTCTGCGCGAATTGGGCATTTAGGATGATAATCGCGGTCGCAACGGATCCAAGCAGTATGTTAATCACCATGCCTGATACCACGAGCGGTAAGCCGGTCATATTTCGAATACCTGCGATAGAAACGATCAATCCAAACGCAATAAGTGCACCAGCCATTGCTGCCAATGCAGAATAATCCGCCACCCAATCTACAAACCAGATATTCACTACGACCAGTGCAAGCCAGGCACCAGAGGAGGTTCCCAGAGTCAGAGGGGAGGTTAAGTGGTTCTGTGTCAGCTGTTGCATCAAACTGCCGGTGAGTCCAAGCATTGCACCGACAAGCAGAGTGATACACAGTCTCGGTAATTGAGACTGAAGGAAGAACACGTCACGAAACTCACCGCCAAGATCTGCTTGAGTCAGTAGCCCCCACTGCGCGCCTAATGACAAGCTGGTGTCTAATTGAAGGCTAAAAATACTGAGCAACAGAATCAGTGCTAAGTAACCGATGTATTGTTTTATTCTCATTGTTCTGGTGCCAACTCAATTAAACTCTCAGTGATGGCTTCAGCCATGTATTGTAAAGACATTGCCCCACCATATGCCCAAACGGCTCTGACCGAATTAACTCTGTGCTTTTTCACAAAAGGCATGGCTTGCCAAAGAGGCGAGCTTTTAAGTTTGGCTTCTTGTGGGAAAGGCTGAACGTATAAGATGTAGCTGTCTTCAAGATCCTGTAGGCGATTGATACGAGCTTGTTTCACTCCCCAGGCTCTAGGCGATTCTTCTATCGAACGGATTAACCCTAGTTGCTTAACAACATAATCAGTGGTGGAGTTTTCGGTAGACAAAAATACAACGTTCGGAGTAGAAAAGCGCATCACTAATACCTCTAATGGGTCCGTATAATGCTGTTGTATACGTGCACGCATTTGATCGAACGATTGGTTTAATGCGGTTAATTTCTGTTCTACAAGATCTTGCTTGTCAAACAACTTTCCCAGTGTACGAAAATGGCGGATGGCAGTGTCGGCGGCCGCTTCATTTTCTGAGAAGTTTGGCAGATAAACAACAGGCGCAATTTGTGAAAGGAGTGGGATTAAATCCTGCTGTGGTGACGCAGCTAAAATAACATCGGGATTTAAGCTGGCGATTTTCTCTAAATTAGGCTCAGCACGTGTGCCAATGTCTTCAATAGATTCAGGAGCATACGGGTTGACTACCCATTGACGATAACCTGGTAGATTTGGTGCGGCAATCGGCTCAACATCTAACGCCAGTACCTGCTCGAGAATATCCCAGTTTAATGCCACCACCCGTTGAGGAACTTGCTCAAAGGTGTGGGTAGAGTAAGTATCAGTGATGGTTATTTCCGCCTGTGCCGGTGAGAGGCACAGCACACTAGCAATCACCATTGATGTGCTCACCAAGCGTTCTAGAAAACGACCTACTAAGCGCATACAACCGCGACCTTACGGCTGGCAACAGTGTCTGCCGGAGTTGGGTGATCAATCAGCGAAATTGGTGACTCATAGAGATCCGACAAACGCGCTTCGTCGAGAAGCATTTCTGCTTTACCTTCAAAAGCGATTTGCCCTTTCTTCAGGGCCACGATGTGAGTGGCGTAGCGAAGCGCCAGGTTCAAATCATGCAAGATAACAATGATCCCGACATTCTCGGTTTTATTTAACTCTGACAGTAATGCCATCAGCTGAAATTGATGGTGTACGTCTAGGGCTGAAGTGGGTTCATCGAGAATCAGAATTGGAGATTGTTGAGCGAGCAGCATGGAGACCCAGGCTCGTTGACGCTCACCACCAGACAGGTCGTCAGCTAGCGCGTTAGAGAATGCTGTGACCCCTGTACGCTGCATTGCTTGAGAAATGATCTGTTTATCTTCTGCATTCCATCGGCCAAGAGCGCCACGCCATGGAAAGCGGCCCAAACGAACCAGTTCTTCAACCGTTAAACCTGCAGAAGCCGGAAGCTTTTGTGGCAAGTAGGCGATTTGTTTTGCCAGTTGTTTGGTTTTGAGAGATGAGAGGTTTTGACCGTTGAGTTCGACGCTGCCTTTGTCTGGTGCCATTTGCCCAGAAAGCAAGTTAACCAAGGTCGATTTCCCTGAACCATTATGACCAAGCACCACGGTGAGTTCATTGGTTGGGATATTAAGTTGATCGATAGTGAGGATCTTACGTCCACCTCGAACGATCTGAATATTAGAGAGTTGAAACATGGATAGGTCTCAAGATGATACTCCCCTCATGTGAGGGGAGTTGGAAGAACAATTACCAGCGGTAGTTAGCGTTTAGCATCACAGAGCGAGACTGACCGAAGTAACAGTAGTAATCGCAGCCAGAGATAAACTCTTTATCCAGAATGTTGTTCACATTAAGCTGTGCCTGCCATTGTGACGTGATGTCGTATGACACTGATGCATCCCATAGTGTCACGGATGGTACGGTGAGATCTGAGCTAGCCGGGTTGTCTTTAGATTCACCTACGTAACGTACACCTGTACCAACGTTCAGACCCGGAATTAAGCGGTATGCGCTGTAATCTACCCATGCAGACGCCTGGTGCTTAGGAATAAGCCCCGCTTGTTGCGTGCCCTTGCCATAAGTCTCGTCAGTTTCCGCTTTAGTATAGGTGTAGCTTGCCAGTAATTTAACGTCGTCAGTTAGCTGAGCGGCACCTTCAACTTCAACACCTGTTGATGTGACTTCACCCGTCTGAGTAGCAACCCAAGTTGATGGGTTTGTGACCAGTGCATTTTTCTGTGTGATATCGAACCATGCGATGTTAACGAAGCCATCCATAAAGCTTGGCTCATACTTAACACCGACTTCAACTTGCTCACCCTCAAGTGGTTTGTAGAGCTTATTCGTTGCCGTATCGATGGTACTGATCACTTCAAACGACTGAGAGTAGTTGGCGTATGGAGAAAGCCCGTTGTCCGCAAGGTACATTAGGCCAGCGCTTAGAGACAGTTCGCCATCATCGCGAGACTCACTCTGATCGACGCTTGCACCTTTACCACTGTTTTCTGTTTTCACCCAGTCATAACGGGCACCAACATTACCAATCCATTGTTCGTGGAACTTAAGTTGGTATTGTGAGTAGACACTTGCCTGAGATTTCTCGATCTCACGCTTGATGTTGTCCGCAGAGTCTAGTGGTGTGTAGTTGCCATACACTGGGTTAAATGGGTTAATCGTACCGAAGGCGTAATTGTCTTGTTCATCACCCTTTGTCTTGTGATATTGCAGATCAACACCAACCAGCACCGTGTGCTCGGCATTGTCCGTCGCCCAGTTGCCAACGGCATTGTTGTCGAAGGTGAAACTTTGGTTTTTACCATCACGGAACACTACACCCTGAGTTAACTCTTCTGTCGCGGCGTCGCTGTTAGGGAAAACGTAAGAGCTTCTTAGGTAAAGCTCGTTCGAGCCGTAGTTAGCGTTCTGCGAGAATGTCCAAGTATCGTTGATATCATGCTCAAGCATGTAACCTAGAGAGAATTGGGTACGCTCATACTTATCGTAATCTGGTTGACCCAAGTTGGTTGATGGGTCGACTTTGCCGTAATCCGAGCTAAGAAGCGTACCTGCCGCCGGGAAGAACGGGTTAGTAGGCACACCATCATCTTTTAGATAGGTTGCCATCAGAGTCAACATAGTACGATCTGAAACATCGATTTCCAGACTCGGTGCGATGTAGAAACGTTCATTTTCTGTATCGTCCAGTTCACCATCCTGACTGCTCATTAAACCAACCAGACGGTAACGCATGGTACCGGAATCATTCGCTTCGTCGGCGATATCAAAGCCAACCGATTGATGATTATTGTTGCCAACTTCAACTTTCACTTCGCCTTGTGGTGTGAAGGTCGGTTTTTTCTGCACGGCGTTTACTACGCCACCCGGTGCCGATTCACCGAATAAAATCGCTGATGGGCCTTTTACGACTTCAACACTTTCCAGACCATATGGTTCAACGAGCCAAGTGTAGTAGCCGTCGCGAAACAAGCGGTTACCGTTGAGGTAAGTCGCTGCATCGAAACCACGTACTTTAAACCAATCCGTGTCGTTATCAGAGCCGTAAGGTTGAGACGTGACACCAGATGTATAACGTAATGCTTCATCTAATTTTTTCGGTGCGCGGACGCGCAATTCATCTTCAGAGACAATGGAAACACTGCGTGGTGTTTCTTTAGCTGGCGTTTCGACTTTAAGTGCTTGTGCGGTGACTGTGATGGTTTCCATCTCAGTTGAATCATCTTGTGCGTGTGCCATAAACGATACCACTGCAGCTGGCGCGATAGCACAAACCAACGCTTTACGAACAGCGATGGCGAGGTAGTTATGATTTGTCATTAATACATTCCCGACAATTATCTAAAATAAAAAACTAAATTGTAATTATTATCATTTGATATATTGTTTAGGTATTTTACTGACTTTTGCATCAAAAGATAGTAAAACGTCAGCAAATTTGATCGATGTACCAAAGTAGTTGTTATGTTTAATTGGTTTGAAAAATTAACCCAACCGTTCCCCTTGCATGAAACCGAAAAGCCACCCAAGACATTGTTTGGCTTTTGTCGTTTTTATACTCGTGGTTTTGAAGTGCCGCTTATTATCATGGCGGTGTTTAGTGCGCTGATTGCGATCACCGAAGTCACCCTATTGCGCTATATGGGTGAGCTTGTCGACATACTATCTAATCAAGAACGAGCCACTTTCTGGCAAGATCAGGGCGATCAAATGCTGATGATGCTGTTTCTAGTTGTCGTCGTCATGCCCGCATTAGGTTTTGTGCATTCGATGGTGATGCACCAAACATTGCTGGGTAATTACCCAATGTCGATTCGCTGGCTGATTCATCGTTACTTACTCAAGCAAGCGGTTGGTTTCTTCCAGAGAGATTTCGCTGGCCGCGTTGCAACAAAAGTGATGCAAAGTGCCTTGGCGGTGCGAGAAACCGTGATGAAGCTGCTGGATGTATTGGTTTACATCAGTGTCTATTTTTTGTCGATGATATGGATGATGGGTGAGGCCGATGGTTTGCTCATGCTACCTATCATTGTCTGGCTTGCGCTGTATGTCGTCATTCAGCTCTACTTTATTCCGAAAATGAAACGAGTCGCGACCGATCAGGCGGATGCTCGCTCTGTGATGACAGGCCGTATTGTTGACTCTTACACCAACATCTCGACGGTTAAGCTGTTTGCGCATTCTCAGCGTGAGCTCGAGTATGCAGAAAGCAGCATGAAGCAGTTTTTGGTGACGGTATACCGTCAGATGCGCATGGTGACTTGCTTGCTGTTGAGTGTCGATGCAATCAACTACTTGTTGCTTCTGTCTATTGGTGTGATTTCCGTTTACCTGTGGCTGGACGCGGCGGTTACGATTGGTGCGATTGCAATCGGGATTAGTATTGCACTGCGCGTACAAGGCATGTCGAAATGGATCATGTGGGAAGTTAGTTCGCTATTTGAGAACATTGGTACCGTTGTTGATGGTATCAGCACGATTTCTAATGACGTTGAAGTAAAAGATGTACCGAATGCGAAACCGTTGCAAATTCAACAAGGTGAAATTTGTTTCGATACGGTAGGGTTCAATTACAGCGAAGAAAAAGCGGTATTTGAAAACCTTAACCTGACGATTAAAGCGGGTGAGAAAGTCGGTATCGTTGGTCGATCAGGTGCGGGCAAATCAACGTTGGTTAACTTGTTATTGCGTTTTTACGATGTGAATTCCGGTAAAATTTGTATCGACGGACAGGATATTTCACAAGTAGAGCAAGAATCTTTGCGTCAGCATATCGGAATGATTACGCAGGATACTTCTTTGTTGCACCGCTCGATCAGAGAAAACATTCTGTATGGTGATCCAGACGCCTCTACGGAGTCAGTGATTGCCGCCGCTGAGAAAGCGCATGCACACGAATTTATCCAGACTCTGAAAGATGAGCAAGGTAATGTTGGCTACGATGTTGAAGTCGGTGAGCGTGGCGTTAAACTCTCTGGCGGTCAGCGTCAACGTGTTGCTATCGCGCGTGTTCTGCTGAAAAATGCACCGATTCTAATTATGGATGAAGCAACATCGGCACTGGATTCGGAAGTGGAGTCTGCGATTCAAGAGAACCTTGAAGTATTGATGGAAGGAAAGACCGTGATTGCGATTGCTCACCGTTTATCGACCATCGCGGCGATGGATCGTTTAATTGTGATGGATAATGGCGAAGTTATCGAACAAGGCTCTCATCAGGAGCTTCTAAAGCTTAACGGAGTTTATGCTCAGTTATGGAAACATCAGACAGGCGGTTTCTTGACAGAATAGTATTGGGTGGTACAGGAATCACCTCAATCTAATGATTTTACAAGGGAAGCGCGGGCTTCCCTTTCTTATGCCGAAATATTTGTTGTCTGTTTACCACATCAGATCATCAGGAACGACGAACTCTGCGTATGGGTCATCTTCTGCAGGAATGTCGGCTTCAGGTTCTTTCTGATCGATGATCACAGATTCGTCACGCTGGGCGATTTTGTTTGCTACGCCACGTGGGATAACCAGATAGCTCTCGCCTACGATTGCGATCGCCAGAATACCTTTGATCAACTGTTCACGAACGAGTGAATCAACGTACAGTGATTTCACCAACGTTCCGTCGGTGAAGTTGTATTTGATATCGCCATCTTTCAAATCAATCTTGTTCATTTCGATCAGTTGATTGATTTGCGCTTTGATCTCTTTACTCAGACGCTCAGCATTTTGTTGTTCGCTCAACGCTTTATCTCGTTCTAACTGCTGGCGTTTGCTTTCTTCAACCGCCGCTTTGACTTCACGAGCCTGAACGCGGGATTTTTTAGAGCCTTTTTTGGCTTTCTTGAGTTTTTTCTCGTTAACCAAGCCAGCTTTTAACATTTGTTCTTGAAGGGTTAGTTTTGCCATGTTTAATCCAGTTAATACGCAATTTTTGCTATTTTAACCAGTCCTGATCCGCAAGGAAAGGGTGAGGAGGGGAAGAGGGGTGAATATCCTAACAAAATGCCGGCTCTTGAGGTAAAAGCCGGCATATTCATGCGTCCTGTCATTCTGAACCGCGAGGTACGAGCGAGATTCAGAATCTACTTTCCGTGTGCTTTGTTGCCAGGGTAATTCCTAGACCGTTTCAGCATGTTGATATTAGATTCCTAGTCTCGCTATGGCTCGCTGGAATGACTGCGATTAAGTTAAAGCCGATCAGTTTCAATCTATAACGTTCTAAAGCGATTAACATTAGTCTTTATGTCACTACTTAGCGTTCCACTGTTTAGACGTAACCAGGTTATCCATCACTTTGTTAACCGCACGATGAGCTTTAGTCACGATAGTGTCGACATCGTTGCGGCTGGTGATGAGCGCTGGCGCGAAGCCCAGGATGTCACCATGGGGCATAGCCCGTGCAATCAGGCCAACTTCCAGACAGGCAGCGGAGACTTGTGGGCCCACTTTTAAATTAGGATCAAAGTGCGCGCGACGCAGTTTGTCTGGTGAAAACTCCAGTGCATGCAGTAAACCAATACCACGAGAATCCCCGACGAGCGGATGATCGTTGAAGGTTTCACTCATACGTTGCTGCAAGTAAGCCCCCACGTTTGCTGCGTTTTGCACCAAGCCTTCTCGCTCAATGATATCTAAGTTGCAGTTCGCCGCCGCCGCCCCCATTGGATGCCCTGAATAGGTATAACCATGGCCGATTGCGCCCCACTGGTCGGTACCATTTTCCAGTACATTCCATACTCGTTCGCCGACAATCACCCCAGAAAGTGGCTGGTACGCGGAGGTTAGCCCTTTTGCCACAGTGATAAGGTCGGGTTTCATGTCATAATGGATGGAGCCAAAATCGGCACCTAAACGGCCAAAGCCACACACTACTTCATCAGCGATCAACAGAACATCGTATTTATCTAGGACTTTACGAATTGCCTGCCAGTAGCCTTCTGGTGGCGGCACAATGCCACCTGTCCCGAGTACAGGTTCCGCGATCATTGCCGCGATGGTTTCTGGTCCCTCCGCAAGAATCATCGCCTCAAGCTGATCCGCGCAGTATTGGGAGAATTCCAGTTCCGACATGCTGTCATCTTCTCGGCGATAATAATAAGGTGCCATAGTATGTTTTATACGCTCAAGCGGAAGATCAAAGTGGGCATGGAACAGTGGCAGGCCAGTCATCGAACCCGAGGCAATGCTTGAACCATGGTAAGCGCGATCACGGGAGATGATCTTTTTCTTCTCTGGCAAACCACGAACATTATTGTAATACCACACTAGTTTTAGTTGGGTTTCGTTGGCATCACTACCGGACATGCCGTAGTAGACTTTACTCATGCCATCCGGAGACATTTTGATGATACGGTCGGAGAGTTTAACCAAGGCCTCATTGGTATGACCGACATAGGTGTGGTAATAGGCAAGTTCTTTCGCTTGTTCATAGATCGCATCGGCCATCTCTGTTCTGCCATAACCGATATTCACACAGTACAAACCAGCGAAGCCGTCGAGCAGTTCATTTCCCTCAGAATCCGTGATTCGAATGCCTTGCCCGTTAGAAATGATTCTTCCCGGAAGCTCACCAGCCGCATACTGCTTTAAATGCGTTGAGGCATGAAATACACGTTGACGGTCGATCTCTAGAAGTTGTTGGGTTTTAGTGCTCATAATCATTCTCCTGTTGATATTGTAATTTCCTGTCTCAACTGCCACTGACTGTCGGTAATGCACCTAAGCAGCAATATTTAATCTCGCTGTATTCTTCAAAGCCGTGAAGGCTTCCCTCCCGTCCTAATCCGGACTGTTTTACGCCGCCAAAGGGGATTGGATGACCAGTCATCTTGACGGAGTTTACGCTTACCATGCCAAACTCTAACCCACGCATACATCGCCAGATTTGGCGAATATCATGGCCATAAACATAGGCAGCAAGACCATATTCGGTGTCGTTACTCATTTCTATAACGCGGTCTAAATCTTGATAAGGAAGCACGCCTGCGACCGGGCAAAAGTTCTCTTCACGGTACACGGCCATTTCTGGCGTTACATCGGCGAGTAGAGTCGGAGCGAAGAAGTTATCGCCCGGAACTGCGTCGTGGTAACCCGCGACTAATCTTGCACCTTTATCCAGCGCGTCACGGACGAGGTCATGGGCTTTGTCTACAGCGGCTCGATTGATCAGCGGTCCCATCGTGGATTTGTCGTCTAAGCCGTTCCCCAACACAATCATGCTCATCTGTTTGGCAAACGCTGCTAAGAACGGCTCGTATTTATCCTGTGGCACAAAAATTCGGTTGGCGGCCAAACAATCTTGTCCGGCGGTTTGGAATTTCGCGTCTACGGCTGCTTTGGCTGCGGCTTCAACTTCCATATCCGGTAGTACGATAAAGGGCGCATTGCCACCCAGTTCCATACTGCACTTCTTCACGGTTTGGGCAGCGTCACGAAGCAGCAGTTTGCCAACGCGAGTGGAGCCAGTGAAAGAGAGCGCTTTGACCTTGTCTGAGCGACATAGCGTCTGCGAAACCATGGAAGCGTCACCAGTGACCACGTTAAATACGCCTGCTGGAAATTCTGCTCGGTCGGCTAATTCCGCCAATGCCAAGGAGGAGAAAGGGGTTTCACTGGCGGGCTTAATGATCACTGGACAGCCAATGGCTAATGCGGCGGCCGCTTTTCTCGTGACCATGGCATTGGGGAAATTCCATGGCGTAATCAGGGCTGCAACCCCAATAGGCTCGCGTATTGTCGAAAGCTGAGCATTGGGTATATGGCTGGGAATCGTTTCACCGTAGCTACGACGCGCTTCTTCAGCAAACCAACGGATAAACGATGCGCCGTAATCTATTTCTCCGAGTGCATCGTTTAAGGTTTTGCCTTGTTCCATTACCATTAAGCGGGCAAGATCGGGTTTGGATTGCACAATCAGATCATGCCAGCGCATTAATATTTCAGCGCGTTGTTCTGCCTGCATTTGTCGCCATTGACGAAAGGCACGATCAGCATCATCGATGGCTTTATACAGCTGCTGTTGAGACAGTCGGGTGATGTAACCGATAACCGTATCATCGGCCGGATTACTCACCGGGTGGAAGTTATCACCGCTGGTCCATTTGCCATTAACGTACGCTAACCCTCTGACTAAGCGTACGTCTTCCATGATTGCCATCATGTCGTGTGAAGCTTTAACTTCGTCGCCATGTTTGATTTCGTTGCTATGAAACGGGTGAAGTGCTGCCATAAGTCCCTCTCGAGCATCGTTGTCCATAGATAAACTCTAATCGAGGAGAGGGATAAATTATTTCTGATGCAGGGGCTGGTAGTTGGAGATTTTTCTTTATAAAGACAGAAAATGGCGGTTTTTTCTGTTCACTATCGGTTTAACTTTCCCTTTTATAACAAAGCGTTTTGATTGAACTCTAAATTACCTGAATCTCGCTTGATGGTTTTGGTGACGATATAAGTAAAGTAGCGTTCAATGCCGACTTCAGAATCCAGCCAGTTGTCGATAAGCCTTTGGTATTGGTCGATATCTTCGGATTGAACCTTGAGAATATAATCAACTCCGCCGCCTGTGGCGTAGCAATCGGTCACTTCAGGGGTATGCCTGACCAATTGCTCAAAGCGTTTGAACGCCTGCGCATTGTGTTCTTTGAGTGAAACCTCGACCATGACAGACGTACGTTTAAATAACACATCGGCATTCACCTTTGCGCCATAACCTTCGATAATGCCCGCTTCTTCGAGCTTTTTAACCCGTTCCCAGCACGGACTGACGGACAGGTTTATTTCTTCTGCAAGATGAGATTTAGTAATGCGACCATTGTCGTGCAGAATCTGTAAAATTTTGACGTCGTAGCGATCGAGGCGCATGGTTGGTCTCCTCTTGATTGGGACGAAATACTGACGAAAGTATGTACGATGTTTAAATGAACTTGCCACAATCCTTCGCAATGACAGCGAGCGTGTCTCCAATATTCACCATAGCAGGAAAACGGCGTGCGGCGAAAATACCGTCTCGCTCTGCTTGATATTCTATTGGCGCTTCGCCGGTGCGTTCGATGGAGTAGATTCTGACAATAACATCGCCTTGCTCAATGATGTCTCCAAGCTCAAACAGGTACTCTGTGATACCTTTATGCTGACTTTGCACGTAGCAGTCTGCATCGGGCATATCGAGTAATTGGGTTAGCTGAAGGGGGGACTCATATTCTCCGGGCAGGTTGCCGGCAAAGCGCAAAAAGTTGCGAATACCGCGGTCTGCAAACTGAATAGTTTGTGGCGTACTGGTTCCGCCCCCTCGAAGCTCTGTTGTAACGAACACTTTGTCCTGAGATTCAACGGCGGTGTCATACAAGCTGGTGGCATCCATTTCGAGCATGATCATGGTATAAGGGGCACCAAACAGTTTCGCTCCCAGTATGCAGGCTTCTTCCTGTTGTGGATTATCTAAGCGATGCGCGGCAGCAAAAGGGACGATATCTAACGTTTTCCCCCCTGAGTGAATGTCCAGGGCGAAGTCGCATAGAGGTACCAGATAACGAGTAAAATAATCGGCGATCTTTTCCGTTGTGGTCCCTACTGGGTTGCCGGGAAAACTTCGGTTTAAGTTGCCTTTGTCGATAGGGGAAGTACGAGAGGCATTCTGAACCGCTGGCAAATTCATCATTGGTACAACAATGACGCGGCCGCGTATTTGTTCCGGCTGTAGTGAACTCGATAGCTTTAAGAGGCTGGTGATCCCTTCATATTCGTCACCATGGTTGCCCCCTGTCAGTAATGATGTTGGACCCGGGCCATTTTTAATCACCGTTATTGGGATCATAATGCTTCCCCATGCGGAATCGTCATGGGAATGAGGGAGGGTTAGAAATCCGTGTTGAGTTCCTTCTCGGTCAAAGTCTACGGTGGCTGTGATCGAGCTATTTTGCATGCCATTTCCTCTTCGTTGCTGCGTATTCTAGGTTTACATCCATCATTAATGTTTAATAAACAAATGGCGCGGAAAGTCGCACAGAGTTTTCGCGCCAAGTCGGGTGATGACAATACTCTCAGTCGTCTCTAATCCCCAGTCTTTAAACCATAGGCCGGGCATAAAGTGGAACGTCATGCCCTCTTTTAGAACGGTTTTGTCGGTGTCGCGAAGACTCATGGTCCGTTCGCCCCAATCGGGTGGATAACTCAGGCCAATCGGATAACCGCAGCGTGCACCCTCGCGAGAAAAGCCTGCTTTATCGAGAACCTTATTCAACGCATTGGCAATATCAGCACAAGTATTTCCCGGTTTTGCAGCCTCTAAGCCAGCCTCAAGCCCGCGAGTCAGTGCTTCATCTGCGCGTTTAAATTTATCGTCAGGTTCACCCAAGAAAATGGTGCGGGAGAGAGGGCAGTGGTAACGCCTGTGCGCCCCTGCGATCTCAAAGAAAGTCCCTTCTCCTTTTTTGAACGGTCTGTCGTCCCACGTTAAGTGTGGCGCAGATGCATCAGCACCTGAAGGCAATAGCGGAACAATAGCAGTGTAATCACCAAAATGTTCTTCGTGGCCAAGGACGGCCTGACGGTTTATTTCTGCAACCAGATGATGTTTAGGTAAGCCCGGTTCTATCATGTCAAACGCGACACGGTGCATGTTTTCTACAATACGCGCAGCGCGGTACATATAAGATAATTCTTGATCTGACTTTACCGCCCGACACCAGTTAACCAAACCAGTGGCATCGAGTAACTGCGCATTCGGCAAATGGTCAATCAACGATTCGTAAGCGGTCGCACTGAAGTAATAGTTGTCCTTTTCTACACCAATGCGTCCACGGTCCCAGCAGCGGGGCGTCAACACAGACTCAACCAGATAATCCATTGGATGCAGAGGTGGGTTCATCACATAGTGATCGGGGTAGGAGGCGATGTTTTCTGCCGACATATACGCGGTTCGATAAGCGCCGTTTGCGTCGTGGTAGCGTCCATACCAGATAGGTTCTCCTTCAGGACCTACTATCACACACTGTGGCACATAAAAAGACCATCCATCGTACCCGGTCAACCAAGACATGTTGGATGGGTCATGAATGATGAGTACATCTAATTCTCGTTCGAGCATCGATTGTCGAACTTTAGATAAACGTTCTTGGAATTCCTCCAACGTAAAATGCATAGTAATGCCTCTCATACACTCTCCTTGTTGAAAATCCGATGCTCTTTGCCCTCGGAAGTGAGGCCTAAAATTCCATACTCAGGTCACTTAGACCTGTTATTATTTTTAACCACGGTTTGAAATTGATGGCTAAAAATATCGGCACATTTATCTGCTCCTCGTCGTTTTAATTCTTATCAATAACGACAAGTGTGGTTGAGATTCGTCCTTAATGCCGCATTTTTTTATGTAAAAAACGCTGACACTCGTTTCTCGACAAAGATGTATTATGGAAAGTCAAATCGGTAGGTCTATGTATTTTAGGTTTTTTCTGACAAGAGGCTGTGAACTGATTATCTTCGACTTGTGGGCAAAGATTGATCGAGATAGTCTTATGATTAATGGCTAATTGGGTACGTTTTTCACTGAATGAGCCCGTGCTATTGAAAGATCAACAGGCTCTAGTCTTTGAACTGATAAAGCGATATTAGCTCACTTTTTGAGTGGATTCTTTTATTTGCAATGAGCCCTGATACTGGAAGTGTTTTTGCTTAGTTTGTTGCTCATTATTAAGCGTGAGTGCCGTGGTGACAGCATCTCGGGTTAGCTCCGAAACTGGTAGTGTAACGGTAGACAGGCGTGGCACGATATAATCGGCAGTTGGATCGCCATCAATACCGATGACGGAGATATCTTCCGGAACCTTTATGCCTCTATCATGCAATGCGCGGATAGCTCCGATGGCCATTGAGTCGGTACAAGAAAAAATAGCGCTAAAAGGTGTGCCACTATCAATGAGTTTGATCGTTGCGTCATAACCACTTTTGGTGGTGCTCTCACCTTCCAAAATAAGTGAGTCTACGACCTCGACACCATGCTCTTTCAGGGCTTCTTTGTAGGCAGAAAGACGTTTATGACCGGTACTGCTGGACATTGGTGTAGTTATACAGGCGACGTGTTTATGGCCAATGTCCAAAAGGTAGTTGGTTGCAAGGCGAGCGACTTGTTCTTGGTCAAAACCGAAACTAAATAATTTCTCATCATCCAAAGCACGGTTGATAACGATAAGCTGGGTTTTGATTTCCTGTTGAAGAGTAGAAAGCTGCTGCTCGGACAAATGGCGGCTATAAACAAGAATGGCATCACAGTTATGGGCATTCAGCGAGCGAACCGCGTCTTCTTCCCCTTCTGCATTGTCGCTACTGTTCATAACAAATAACTTCTTGTCTGCTTTTTGCATATCCAGTGCGGCTTCGGTCAGCATGGAACTAAAATAGTGGCTTTCAAAATGAGGAAGAATTAAACCGAATGTATTGTAGCTGTTTGTCGCCAGAGCGCGGGCAAAAGCATTAGGTTGATAACCTAAAGATTTCATTGCTGCTAATACAGACTCACGGGTCTGATCTTTAACATATTCGCTTCCATTAATAACTCTAGATACGGTCGCTTTCGATACACCTGCAGCTTTACATACGTCTTTGATTGTCGCCATTTTTCTACTCTCAAACACAACAGCTTGTCAGTTTACACTATTTGTCTGAACGAAAGTAAATTGTTGTCTTGTTTTAGCTATAAACTGGTGTTCATTCACAGCCGGAGGAAACTTGGTTTAGTGTGTAACGTTGTCATCTTACGCTGGACGTCACACTTTTTTGAAATAGTTAGTTAATGTAATGTAACCGGTTACATTGCTTGTTATACTGCAATGGAAAATCAGAGGGTTCTTAATGAGTAAAAAAGTATCAACATGCTTCGCTATTAAGTTGTCTTCCTGATATGGCCCCTACTGGGTTAACCTGTCGAGACAGCGAAATCTGAATCCTGCATCTTAAAGTCATTTAGAAATCATTTTTCACATCTAAGGAACAGGAAACCATTTTGATAGATACAATTATTTTTGATATGGACGGAGTGCTTGTTGATTCCGAACCTTTCTGGCGTAAGGCAAAAGTCAATGCAGTTGCCCGTTTTGGTGGACAGATTACCGAACAGCTCGCTTATCAGAGTACTGGCCTGCGCATTGACGAAATTGCTAATTACTGGATTCGCTACTGCGATTTGGACCCGAAGTGCGCGTCCGATCTTGCGGATACCATTTTGGTGGAAGTGATAGGACAAATTAAAGCACATGGTCAATTGCTTCCTGGTGTAAAGGAATCTCTGGATTTATTGGCTAAGACTGATTTGAAAATAGGCTTGGCTTCATCTTCGCCATTGCGTCTAATCGAAGCGGTTCTGGAAACATTTGAAATCGGTAAGTACTTCTCGATTTATGTTTCCGCGGAGCATTTGCCGTATGGAAAACCGCATCCACAGGTGTATATGGGCGCGGCCGTTAAATTGAATGCTGAACCTTATAATTGTCTGGCGATTGAAGACTCCGTCAACGGTTTGATTGCGGCGAAGGCTGCTGGCATGACTGCTATCTGTGTCCCTGAGCCAGGGCAAGAAATGAATCCGCGCTTTGGTATCGCTGATATCAAACTGACTTCTCTTGAAGATTTTTCTACGTCCAAAGAGGTGGTTAAACTTCTCGGTAAATCGATAGCCTGATCTTGTACGTATTAGAGATTGGCTGACGGCATTCGCTGCAATTTAGGTTGAATAAAAAGGCTTCCCCTAGGATCTAGAGAAGCCCTTTTTTGTTCCTAAAATATCTACTTTGACTTAAATCCGTTATCTGCGGCCGTGGTTTATGAGCGATCTTCAGGATAAAAAATGCACCCTTTACCGCAGGCTCAGGGTGCATTGTGTCTATTTACAGTTTTTTCAATGTCGCTTTACAGTTTGTCACCGTTGCTGCTGATGACGCCTTGGTACCAGTAGAAACTCTTCTTACGGCTACGCTCCATGGTACCAGTGCCATCGTCGTGGCGATCAACATGGATAAAGCCATAGCGTTTACGGTATTCACCCGTACCATAAGAGACACAATCGATACAGCCCCAAGGGGTGTAACCCATCAGATCAACGCCATCGTAATTAACGGCTTTCTGCATTTCTTCAATATGCGCTTTCAGGTAGTCGATTCGGTAGTCATCGTTGATTTCGCCGTTCTCTTCGACCTTGTCTATCGCGCCAAAACCATTTTCTACAATGAATAATGGCTTGTTGTAGCGCTCATACAGTTCGCAGAGTGAGTAACGCAAGCCGACAGGATCAATCTGCCAACCCCATTCAGAGGCTTGAACGTGAGGGTTCTTCACGCTGCCGGTAAAGCCACTCATTGAGCCTTCTGTTGTTTCTTCCGCATCGGCTTTTACCGCTACCGACATGTAGTAGCTGAACCCGACATAATCGCAGACGCCTTCTTTTAAGATTTCCAGATCGCCTGGTTCCATCTTGATGTTGTAGCCTTTACGTTCCCAGGCTTTCAGGGTGTAGGCTGGGTATTCACCACGCATATGGACATCACTAAAGAAGAAACGGTTACGCATTGCTTCTTGAGCCAGCATGACATCATCCGGATTACACGAATATGGATAAATTGGTACCCACGCAACCATACAGCCAATTTGGAAGTCCGGGTTGATCTCATGACCTAACTTGACCACTTTTGCACTGGCTACCATTTCATGGTGAACCACCTGGTACATACATTCTTCTGGATTTTCCTCAATCGTGTAATCTACGCCTGAGTTTGAGTAGCCCCACAGAGGTAAATGCAAATCGCGTTGGTTGTTGATCTCGTTAAACGTCATCCAGTATTTCACTTTGTTTTTGTAACGACGCATAACAGTTTCTGCGTAGCGAACAAAGAAATCGACCACACGACGATCTTTAAAGCCCCCGTATTCTTTCGACAAATGCAGCGGCATTTCAAAGTGAGATAAGGTAATAACTGGCTCAATACCGTGTTTCAATAACTCATCGAACAAGTCATCGTAGTACTGTAAACCTGCTTCGTTTGGTACTAACTCGTCACCTTTAGGGAAAATACGTGGCCAGTAGATTGACGTACGGAAACATTTGAAGCCCATCTCAGCCAGCAGTGCAACATCACCCTTGTAGTGATCGTAAAACGCAGTAGCCTCGTGGTTAGGGTAGTGATAACCCTCCAACACACCGTCGGTAATTTTGCGCTGGGTGTTAACATCACCACCGGACAACACATCAACAATACTCGGGCCTTTACCATCTCGGTCCCAACCACCTTCAACTTGGTGAGCTGCAACTGCGCCGCCCCATAAAAAGTTTTCCGGAAAAATACTACTCATCTTTACTTACCCTTAAGCCATTTGAATAACAGGCTGTCCAATTTCAATTTGTTTATCTTCTTGATCTTGCTCGATCAGTTCAAATTCATACTCATCACTGTTCATTACGATAAACGGTGTGGTTGTGTCATAACCCGCTTCAGCAATACTTTGCAGATCAAATTTGATTAGTGGGTCACCAGCTTTAACTTCTTGGTCAAGTTCGACCAAACATTCAAAGAACTGACCTTTTAGTTCTACGGTATCGAGGCCAACATGAATCAGTACTTCAGCCCCGTTAGTGGATGTCATACCCACGGCATGTTTGGTTTCAATCACCGATGAAATTACTGCATCGCAAGGGGCTCTTACGACGCCTTCACTTGGTCTGATTGCGACGCCATCTCCGAGTAATTTTTGTGAAAAGCTTTCATCGTTAACGCTTTCAAGAGGAATGATCTCGCCTTTTAATGGGCTAACTAACGTCGCAGATTTTTTCATTGCAGGTGCAACTTCAGGCGCCACTTTTAAATCACTTTCTTGCTTATCGTCTGCCTCTTCCGGGTCTTCAAAGCCTACAAAATAAACCAGTGTGATGGTGACGAAGATGGTAATTCCTGTACCAAGAAGTGCACCAGTAAACGAGCTTGGATTATCCGGGTTAATAGCATTAACTACAGTTAGAATGCCCGTCAGACCTGCATAAGCATAGTAGTACGTGTTAAACAAACTCGCGACTGCCGCGCCAATTGCGCCGCCGATACAGCCGCATATAAATGGTTTTTTCAGTCTTAATGTCACACCGTAAATTGCAGGTTCTGTAATGCCGAAGAAGCCTGTGATGCCTGCTGAATAGGCGGTCGTTTTCATGCGAGTATTACGAGACTTTAATGCGACAGCGAAAGCGGCAGCCATTTGTGCCACAACGGCGATGCCACAGAATGCCTGAATGGAGTCATAACCAAAGTTTTCGTAGTTCGCTAGGACAATCGGAGTGGTGCCCCAATGCACGCCAAAGATAACCAATACTTGCCAAATACCACCAATAACAGCCGCGGCGACGACGGGTGCAACGTCGTACAATGTGTTGTAGCCAGTTGCAATCAGACTTGCGACGAAGCTGGTAGCTGGGCCAATTAATACCAGTGTCGCAGGAACCATGATTAACATGCAAAGTAGCGGCGTGAATAGTTCACGAACGACATCAGGAAGGACGCGTTTAATGTATCTTTCTACATAGCTCAGTGCCCAAACCATGAAAATAGGTGGCAGCACCGATGCGGTATAAACGGTTTTCGCCAGTGGTAAACCTAAGAAGGTGATCAGCTCACCATCAGCTATTCGCGACGCCATTTCTCCCCATGATGGGTTGATCAGTGCGCATGAACAGAGAATCGCAATAAGAGGGTTACAGTTAAAATGTTTGGATGCGGTGATGGCGATAAAAATAGGGAGGAAGACAAATGGCGTCCAGGACATGAAGTTAAGTACTTCAAATGCGCCGGTTCCTGCAACGCCTGGAGCCAGATAGTGGACGAAAATCAAAGCGCCCTGCAAGATACCAGCAGCAGCAAGAATATAAACAAAAGGTGCGAAGATGGATGACATCGAAGCAATAATAGCGTCCATGAGTCGCACTTTTTCAGAACTTTCAGACATCAATGACGTATCAACTAACGATGACATCGCGGCATAAACATCTTGTACATGAGTACCGATAACAACCTGAAACTGCCCGCCACTCATTACAACCGTAATAACGCCTGGCATTTCTTTAACTTTGTCAGCAGCACCATCAGGCGTTTCCTTTAACACCAATCGCAGGCGGGTCGCACAGCGTGAAAATCTAGTGATATTTTCTTGTCCGCCCACTTGCGCAAGAATGTCTTTCGCAAGCTGAGCATAATCTCTGACCGCAGCCATATATTCACCTTTCCCTTTATTATATTTACTTACTGTCAAACTTATTGGAACCGGTTTCAGAATAAGTCGGAATAACTTTTTACATCAACAACGATAAAAAGCAATGCAGGATTGGATCACAGAAACAATCGTCAGACGATTTAAAAACGCTATACGGATCTCTTTTTCTGGCGCTAAGAACATATTCAAGCGCGGCTTTTAGGACGAAAAATAACCAGAAATAATGATGCCAAACGTTGGAGTTGGGTTCATTTTCGTCATCAATAAGCCTTAAAAAATATTTTTATGCATTATTGTAACCGGTTTCATTTTGTGTTGTATTGTATGCAAATGCATTGCAGATCTGATTTAAATCGCTAGTCGATCTGAATGGGTAATGTTTTAAGTCGTTGAATAATAGTAGGTGTAGAATGAGCAGCAACGTTTTTCCAGAAGGTTTTATGTGGGGTGGTGCAACGGCAGCAAACCAATTTGAAGGAGCTTGGGATGTCGATGGTAAGGGGCCAAGCACAAGTGATATGTTTAGCGGTGGGACTCATATCGTTGCGCGCCGAATCACTCGCACTATTGAAGAAGGTGTTCACTATCCTTCACATGAAGCCATCGACTTTTATCACCGCTTCAGAGAAGACATTGCGTTGTTTGCTGAAATGGGCTTTAAAACCTTCCGCTTTTCTATTAACTGGACCCGAATTTTCCCAACCGGTATGGAGCGGGAACCCAATGAAGCGGGTTTAAAGTTCTATGAGGACGTTATCGACGAGCTAAAAAAATACGATATTGAGCCGCTGGTTACTATCTCACATTACGAACTGCCGTTTGGTCTGACTCAAGAATACAACGGCTGGGCTGGCAGAGAAGTGGTTGATTGCTATACACGCTACGCGGAAACACTGTTTAAGCGCTTCAATGGCAAAGTGAAATATTGGTTAACTTTCAACGAAATCAACATCGGTACGATGCCTATCGGTAACTATTTAGGCTTGGGGATCCTTAACGAAGGTACCGAAGATTTTATCAATCAGGTCGACTACCCGCAGCTACGTTTCCAGGCGTTACACCATCAGTTTGTCGCCAGCGCAAAAGCGGTAAAACTGGCTCATGAGATCAACCCTGAGAACAAGGTCGGTTGTATGATCTGCTTCCTGACCACTTATCCATTCACCTGTAATCCGGAAGATATTGTGCTTGCTCAGGAACATATGAAAATGCACAACTACTTCTGCGGTGATATTCAGGTACGCGGTCAATATCCGTACTACGCGAAACGCTACTTCGAAGAAAATAACATTGAAGTGAAAATGGAAGCGGGCGATGCAGAGATTCTTGCTGAAGGAACCGTCGACTACTACACGCTAAGTTACTACATGTCGAACTGTGTTTCCGCGGATTCAAGTAAGGAAACGACTTCTGGTAACCTAATGGGCGGTGTTAAAAACCCATATTTGCAAGCCTCTGATTGGGGATGGCAAATTGACCCAATTGGTCTGCGTTACACACTGAATGAAATCTACGCTCGTTATGAGATTCCTTTGATGGTGGTTGAAAACGGTTTAGGTGCGTTCGATAAAGTTGAAGAGGATGGCTCAATCAACGATAGCTACCGTATTGATTACCTGAAATCGCACATTGAACAAATGGGAGAGGCGGTCAAAGACGGTGTCGAACTGTGGGGTTACACACCTTGGGGCTGTATTGACCTCGTGAGTGCTTCAACCGGTGAGATGGAAAAACGCTACGGCTTTATTTATGTCGATAAAGACAACAAGGGTGAAGGTAGCTTAGATCGTAAGAAAAAAGCCTCTTTCGACTGGTACAAACAAGTCATCGCGTCGAATGGTTCAGAGCTTTAACGTTTACTTAAGTCGTTCAAGTAAATCAACCAACTGAAAGTAAAAGAGCGCTGATATTAGCGCTCTTTTACTTTTTGTAATTGATGATCTTTTCGCCATTGACTCGGCGATTTCCCTGTCCATTGACGAAAATGACGACTGAATACCGCCGTTTCGGCATAGCCAAGTTGTAGGGCGATATCGGTAATACTTTGGATATTTTCATTAAGGCGACGCTCCGCCAGGCTCTGCCTCACTTGTCTCAAGAGAAGGCTATAATTCTTCCCGCGCTCTTTTAATCGGATTTGTAGCATTCTCGGGTGCATATCTAATGCTCTGGCAACCTGCTCAACGCTGCACTCTCCCGTTGGTAATAACCGCCCGATCATATCTCTGGCTTGATCGCTCAGATTATCTGGATAGCGATTTTTCAGGTATTTAAGATGCTCCTGAAAGTGCCTATCTAGAGCGTCTTCATCTTGATGGTTTCGAGTATCAAGCAGACTTGCTTTAAGCATGATGCCGTTAAATTTTTCACCAAATCGAATCTTGGGGAAGGGAGCAGAGCTGCCACTTCGGTTTTCCAAACTACCAAACTGAGTTAAGTATAGGGTGAAGCTATTCGTATCGATGTTAAGCAAGTTTGCTACAAACCTTGCCATTTGCATGACACTTACCTGCATTAGCTGAGTAGTGACTTGCTCACTGTAGGTATCAATAGTTAAAGCAAGTTTCATCCAATCATCTTGTGGTGTCATCGAGAACTTCACACCGGAAGATTGCAAATAGAGGTAATCGTTAGCGCGTCGTAAAGCCTCCCTTACCGTTTCTGCACGAGCAACCAGCATAGGCAAGTCACCCAAGGCATTAAAGCTCTGCCGTTGAGCCAGTAACACGCCAAACATCGATTCCTGACAGCGTAACGCCGCGGCTTCCAGAAGTTCGGCCAGCCTCGAGTTAGCGATGTAAGTATCGGGATCGCGGAACTGAGCAGCAGAAAGTCCCGCCTGTTTCATTATCTCTATAGGATTCTGTCCGTACTCAGAAACTAAACTATCAAATTTGTCTGCAGCACCGCTTCTAACGATATACATATCTCGATTTTGAAATGTTAATGGTTTGTGAATCGTAATATATCAAATTTTATTCGCAAAAGGTCAAGTGAGTGTCAGTGAGTTGATCTAAGTTACATTTTGATAACATATCGAGAAAGGGAAGCTAAATGGAACTGATGAACAAAACGGCCATCGTCACTGGTGCCGCTGGTGGAATTGGTCAAGCCATCGTAGGCAAGCTACGTGAGCAAGGAGCGAACGTGCTGGCTGTCGACATTTCAGAGCAGTCGCTTGAAGTTTATAAAGACGCAGATACCAAGTCACTAAAGAGCTTTTCAGCGGATGTGACCGATTATCAGCAAGTTGAAGCAATGGTTCAGTATGCTGTCGAGCACTTCGGCAAGCTGGATATCATGATCAACAACGCTGGGATTGGTTTAGCGAAACCACTGCTAGAGCATGATCCAGTCGAAGATTTCGAGCCGGTTTCTAAAGTCAACCAAAACGGCGTTTACTACGGCATTTTGGCGGCAGGGCGTCAGTTTCAGGCACAAGGCACACCAGGTGTTATCCTTAATACCTCTTCTGTTTACGCGCAAATGGCGGCGGAAATGACGTTCACTTACAACGTGAGCAAAGCCGCGGTTGACATGATGACAAAATGTGCAGCCTTAGAACTTGCACCTCTGGGCATTCGTGTTTGCGCCATCGCACCGGGTCGCGTGGATACACCGATGTTACGCCAGTACGAAGCGATTGGCCTTTGGGAACACATCCGTAAAGAGCAGATGCGCGATACCTTTACTCAAACTGAAGAAATCGCCAACGTGGTTGCATTTTTGGTCAGCGAAAAAGCGAATTGCATCAACGGTTGTACCGTCAGTGCATCAGACGGTTTCGAGAATTTTAAATACCCACTACTGGGTTAAGACGTGGAAGTCTAATTACAACAAAAGCGAGGAAGCAATTATGTCATTACCAGAAGTTATTAATCATCAAGATTTACTGTTAACCCTAAACACAAATGAAGAGTCGATCATCAAAGATGCACTGCCGGGGGTAGATGTTTACCCGTTGTTTCTGGACCCAGAGAACGGCACTTGGGTGATTCGAGCGAAGTTTAAGCCAGGAATTACACTACCTAAGCACTTCCACACAGGCGTGGTGCATTTCTATACGCTAAGCGGCATGTGGCATTACACAGAATACCCAGATCAAAAACAAACGGCTGGTAGCTACCTGTACGAGCCAGGCGGTTCTATCCACACATTCCACTGCCCAGAAGAGTCAGGCGGTGCAGATGGCTTTATGGTCATCCAAGGTGCAAACATCAACTTTGACCAAGATGGCAACTTCATGAACATCATGGATGCTGGCTGGATTGAGCAAGTTGTCGTTGCAACGGCTAAAGCCCAAGGCATCACGCCACGTTACTTCAAGCCGGGTGGTCTTGCAGTAATGAGCGATCAGCTTGGAGAGTAATGTTATGACTACAATGAACAGCATCGTGATGCAAGATGGCAGCGTTCATTTGCAACAGGTGGATGTGCCTAAGCCAGCTGCGGGCCAAGTTCTTGTTCGTAGCTTGGCGTGTGGCATTTGTGGTTCTGACTTACACATTGCGCGACATACAGATGAAGTATTTGATGTTTACCGCAAGCTCGGTGTAATGCCAGAAAGCATGGATGACCATACTGAAGTTATGCTTGGTCATGAGTTTTGTGCGGAAATCGTAGAATACGGTGATGAAACACAACAAGCACTACCCGTTGGTAGTCGCGTGACTTCAGTACCAATCCTACTGAGCCAAAATGGCGCTGGTGTTGGCGTGACTCCGGGTATTCATGGTGCATACTCTGAATATTTCTTGCTTGATGAAGCGCTACTTCTGCCTGTTCCTGAGAATGTACCTTCAGAAGCTGCCGCGCTAACGGAACCACTCGCGGTTGGCTTACATGCGGTGAACCGCAGTGACATTCAAACTGATGAAGTTGCATTGGTTGTTGGGTGTGGCCCTATCGGACTTGCGGCTATTACTGCGCTACATCAACGTGGTGTCAGTAACATTCTGGCGGTTGATATTCAGGATGAAAAGCTGGAACTGGCAAAAGAATTTGGTGCGACACGAGTCGTCAATCCGACTAAGGAAGATGAAGTTGCAGTCGGTGCCGAAGTTGCAGCAGGTTCGCGTCTGGTTATCTTTGAGTGTGTAGGTAAACATACGTTGATCGATGACTTTATCCGCCGTTCTCCAGCTGGTGCTCGCATTGTTGTGACTGGTATTCATACCACACCAACCAGCGTCAACTACGCTTACGCGACGGTTAAAGAGCTTGATCTACGCTTTTCTTACTACTACCAACCACAGGAGTTTGAGCAATGTCTTCAAGCGATTGCGGAAGGCAAAGTGCCATGGCAGAAAATGCTGACAGCGAAAGTGGGTATGGATGGCGTTGAAGGTGCATTTACTCAACTTATGACACCAAACGATCACATTAAAGTTGTCATTGAACCTTGGCGAAATGGCGAGTTACAAGTCGTTTAATTTAAGTTGATTGCATAAGGTTTTTTACCTTAGTCATGCCCCAATACACCGTAGTATTGGGGCTTTTTTATATCTGCAATCGGGAGCTAAGGATCCAAGCTTAGTTGGTAGGCTGCGAGCGCGCCTGACGACGTTGTCCTGATGGCTTATTGCCTGATGGTTTTGCGTTGTTTGGTCTGCGGCTACCCGATGGTTTGCCACCATTGCTGTTTCTGTTACTGCTTGGCTTGTTGCCATTAGGGTTAGCGTTTGCACCGCGCCCTTGGCCTTCACGGTTCCCTTTTGGTTTAGCCGCTCCGGCTTGGTTAGCGCCATTTTTGTTGCCGCTGTTATTACCCTTGCCGTTACCATTGAAACGGCGCTTAGGTTTACCAGCACCGTTAGAGGTAGAGGCTTTTTTATCGGCAGGTTGCGTGTTGCTGCCTTCCGCTTGAGGTGCTTTTGGTTTTTTAGGTTTCTTTGGTTTTTTCGGCTTAATCGGACGTGTATCCAGTTTTGACTCTGGCACAACATTAGTTGGTGCGAAGCCATCAAGCTCTTTACGTGGCAACACTTCTTGGATCAAACGCTCGATCGCAAATAATTCTGGCGCTTCAATCGCACAAACCAGCGAGATCGCTTTGCCCACTTCGCCTGCACGACCAGTACGACCAATGCGGTGAACGTAATCTTCAGCCACTTTTGGCAATTCAAAGTTCACAACTTGTGGTAACTGAGGAATATCAATACCGCGAGCGGCGATGTCAGTCGCAACCAGTACTCGAATCGCACCCGATTTAAAATCAGCCAGTGCTTTGGTACGCGCACCTTGGCTCTTGTTACCATGAATCGCAGCTGCTGGTAGATTTTGCTCTGCTAGGAACTTAGCCAAGCGGTTTGCGCCATGTTTTGTGCGCATGAATACCAGTACTTGTCGCCAGTCACCATCGTTAATCAGCTTCACCAGCATCGGTGCTTTTTTCTTCACGTCTGATGGATAAATGCTTTGTTCAACCGTTCTCGCGGTAGAGTTAGCCGGGTTAACTGAGATCTCGACAGGGTTGTTCACCAAACCTTTCGCAAGGTCACGAATCTCATTTGAGAAGGTCGCTGAGAACAGCAGGTTCTGACGCTGCTTCGGTAGTAAATCAAGAATCTTACGAATATCGCGAATAAAACCCATATCTAACATACGGTCCGCCTCGTCCAGCACCAGTACTTCCAGTTGGTCGAACTTAATTGCGTTCTGGTTGTAAAGGTCCATCAGTCGACCAGGCGTGGCGACCAGTACATCCGCACCTTTACGCAGACGAAGCATTTGCGGGTTGATCTTCACCCCACCAAATACCACGGCGCTCGTAAGCGGAAGGTGGCGACTGTACATGAAGACGTTTTCCTGTACCTGAGCGGCAAGCTCGCGGGTAGGGGTCAGGATTAAAGCGCGAATATGGTTACTACGAACGCGAGGTCCATTGGACAAACGCTCCAGGATTGGCAGTGTAAAGCCTGCTGTTTTACCTGTACCAGTCTGTGCTGCTGCCATGACGTCTTTCCCTTCCAATATTGCCGGAATTGCCTGAGCCTGAATTGGAGAAGGGGTATCGTAGCCTTTTTCCTGAATAGCTTTAAGGATTGGAGCAGATAGACCTAACGAGGTAAAACCCATATGTATGATTCTCAATTGTCGAGTTAGATAACAACGCGTCGAAATTAGTTTCGCCGCGAAAAGTGCGACATTCTGAGGCTTTTATGCGCTAGCTTCAACTAATTCCGTATTTGATCGCCATCTCCTTTTGATACCTACAATGAAAATCGCTCTTTACCTCAACCTAACTTGGGATATTGAGGTGTAGTAACAGCATGAAACTGAGAGGAAAAAGAAAAGTCAGATCTTTCTCGTGTTCTACTTACCGGTTCGAGCGTGCTCCAGAAACGCACTGGTCAAGTGCTGGAATAGCGAGTCAACGGATGGCCTTTGTTTTATGTGATCGAATAGGGGGGTGTGGACATCTCCTCGAATATCATCGCTGTGACCACAAAGTTGGTTACACAGTCGCACTGGCTCAACAATTTTGTCGACATTGGCATCAATCAGAATGCAAGCCTGGGATAAGACGACTTTTCCTCCGCCTTTTTTAAGTAACACACGTTGTGCGGTTCCGACGACTTTTTGCCCTCCAATATTCAAATTATACTCACCATCACAGTACGAGTATGGCGTCGCGTGCACGTCGACCTTAACGCCAAGTTGTTCAAAAAAGACCGTTAAAATAGCGCACAAATCGAGGTAGGCTTTTTTTATGTCGTAGGGTTGATCTACTGGCCAATGATAGATGTGAGATAGGTTGATGATACCCGGTACTTGAGGGACAGGTGCACCGCCTGTCTTACGTGAGAATAACTTCCAGCCGGACTCAGCCAAAGCGTGTAGTAATACTTCCGAGACAGGCCATTTCCTCCCCGCTGGCAGCACCAATGTCGGGCTTTTGACTTGCCAGAGGAGCAGTACTTGCGACAGTTGATTGGATTGAACCTGGGCGATTAGCTCATCTTCTTTATCAAAAACATCAGAGACTTCCGTTGCGACATAACGGATCAGTTTATTCTTTGCAGCCAAATACTATTCCTCACTTTTCAACGCTATACGTTTTATCTCAGATACAAACCGATTGCTACTTAGCGCTTCACTGTTTGGGTTGTTCATCTCATTGAAGTGTCAAAGCAGGCTGGGAATGCCCGCTTTGCGTTAGTTAAGTGAGTCTAGAGCGCGCTAATTCGACTAGTTTATGTTAGCCGTCGCGATAGCAATTAAGTCGGTGAATGACAACGAAAAAGGTCGTTCCGTATTCAACGCCTTAGCCGGAAACTCTAAGCTTAATTGGGTGTGTTCTGGTACTTTTTTTACCAGTTGTGTGACGAACTTTCGTGTTTCGCCTGGTGAGATAGATAAACGTTTACGTCCTTGAGTGGAAATCTCCGCGATCCCTATTGTTGGCAGGCTGTTACCATTAGTATCTTCAATACTGAGCAGAGATTCCGGTCTATACAGAAGGTTTCCGCTTTCATTGCGATAAGCACTAAATGAGTTGAACTGAGGCTCCAGTTCGCCTTCGGAACCGATGTTCGTTACCGAGAACGTCACGTTAGAGCCATCGAAGTCTTCTACTTTTACTAGCACATTGTCATTTTGATAGCTCGCGGCGGCGACTGCGCTTGCGGCTTCTTGGTTTTGTTGTTCGTCCTTGCTGCGGTTATTCGATTCGTTCGACTGTTTATTGCTCTGCTTTTTACCCATGGCGTAAGACTGGTCAGCCATGGCTATTAGGGCTGGAATAGAATAAAGAGTAAGACCTTCTAAATGGTCAAAATCTATTTTTGCATATTGGGTCAGTTTGTGGCTTGAAAACTGACAATAGCCATCGACAAGGCTGACAAAGGCTAACTCATAGGTACCTTTCAATCGTTCAGCCTCTTTCGCAGCTTGTGCCAAATTTGCTCTCATCCGTTGAATATCTTTTAGCGTGCGTTTTGGATAGCGGCCATTGGGTGAAACGTCATTAGAAACTGATACCAACTCTTCTGTTACGAACGGATTTTCCGCTGTTGGAACGACGGTGGTGATTCGATTGGACTTGGTGATGTCCTTCCCGAGTAACGCCACCATTTTTTGTGAGACAGTGGTCCGGTTGGTTGCCAGTATGTTATTGCAGTTTGGCGATGTTGCCGCGTGAGAGTAGTAAGCGGAAAAATAGGTAAACAGGACAGCCGCGACCGTAATGACGAGTCCTTTTGATATTCGAATGTTCATCCTGATAACCCCTCTGTCTTTTGGCGCGATAGACGGACTTATCTTTTCGAATCAGTCTGTGTGGTATCGCGGCTTTCAGAATGGTTGTGATCAACTCTTCGTAGCAGGTTACCTTGTCATAGTAAATCTTCGACACTTTGATTTACTCTATTTCTACACTTTCAAAAGTGCCTGAATTAGAGAGCAATAAAGCTACAAAGTTGATGTCTTTGTTAGAAAGATAGACCTAACTATTCGAACCATCAAATGTGTGACTGTGGGCAGATTTTTCGTCGTTTGTTGAGGTGCATTTAAAAACAGACACTTACTGTAGAAAGTTGATTTGAAGGAAAAAATATATTTTTATTAGCAGTCTTTTCGTCTGCTCGAGGCGCACTAAAGCCTCGGTGAAAGTGTGGGCCGACTTCTTGGTTTGGGTTATGACTAGGAGTAAGTAAAAGTGTGGACAATTCGACGATATATTGTTCAATGTAATGCTATGGTTATTATTGCGCCGCTTAAAATGTGAGCAAACATATACATCAACCATCCACCAAGAGGTCGATATGTTAGGTGAAAATCACTCATTAACTCATGAATTTCCAGAACACTTGGATACCATATCCCATCTGTCAGAAAGTGATACGTCCTTTGCTGAAAACGTGAGAAACTACAACGCTTTAGATAAAGAAATACGAATTTTGGAGCTGCAAGGCAACCCCATAGATGATCACGAGATGAACATGCTGAAGCATAATCGTGCTGAGCTGAAAGATTGGTTACATTCCAGGATTATGGGTTCATAGCTAAGTAATGAGTATCGGCTCGTATCTAGGCATACGAGCCTTTTTATTTTTCAACTGGCAGATGCCCGGTCTTGACCCAAATCACCGTTTCCTCTTCAACAAACGGAGTGTGTTCACTTAAATGTGGACTTCTCATCCAGGTATGCTTGGGATAGACTCCGAATTCATCTTTAAGCTCGCCAGCTAAAACTAATATTTCTTCGCCACCAAAGTGTTGGTGTGCATGAAACTGTTCTCCTTTCGGCCATTTCACTAACGCAACACGTTCATGACCAAATTCATGCAAAGGCATCACTTGCAGGCCACCAATTCCGCGGAGCCACTCTGCCTTATTGGTATTGATGCGTACTTCTGAAAGATCTTGCGGATCAAACTGGTTCAGTTTTACCAGAATGACACACCCTTCGTTACTGAACGGAGCATGATGGCTACCTGGAGGGTTGCGAATATAAGTACCAGCTGGGTAATCGCCATTTTCATCAGAAAATACGCCTTCAAGCACTAAAATTTCCTCACCGAACGGGTGGTAGTGCGTCGCAAAGCGTGATCCAGCTTCATATTTTACAATACTGGTTGTGTGCCCTGATTCTTTCGCTTCACGTTCTAGTGGCTTGCGCCAAACACCTGGCGCTGGGCTGGCAAACCATGCTTGTTGAGTAGTTTCAATCACAATTCTCTGAGTAAAATTCATATTCAACATGCTGAAATTCAAAGTCCTATTTTGAGTACAACGTGTTCTTATTATACGTGTCACACTCCAAATTGACTTAAAACCTCAGAAAAAGAGTGTATGAAAATTTGTGAAAAAAAGATGAGATAAACGCTTCGAACTACGGGTGTGTTGAACAAATACTGGCCAATTGTATCGGTTCGCTCACAATTCGTCCTTAGAATTTATCTATAGTTTTATTAGCGACGCAAAGGCGTGCTAGAACGAGAAGCCAAAGAGGATACAGGAACAAGTGCTTAAGCGCAGGGTGTATCCTCTAAAATATAGGAACACCAAGATGAAAAATGACAAAGTAGCCATTGTCACGGGTGCCGCTCGCGGTATTGGGAGAGCGATTTGTGAGCAATTACTGGAAGATGGCTTTGATGTCATCGGGTTAGATATTTCTCCTGTCGAGTGGAGCCAGTCACCGCAGCTCACGAGCTATCAAGTCAACCTTTGTGACTCCAAAGGGGTTAATGAAGTTGTAGAGAGCATCATTCAGCAACATCATCGCATTGATGTGCTCGTGAATAATGCAGGTATTACTCGAGACGCTTTACTTCAGGATATGCTGGAAAAAGATTGGGACAGCGTCATTGATGTAAACCTGAAAGCGGTCTTTTTATTAACTCAAAGCGTCGCTCCGGTCATGCTAAATCAAGGTACCGGGAGCATCGTGAATATCTCTTCTATCGTAGGTACCGATGGGAATATTGGTCAGAGTAATTATGCTGCCAGTAAAGGCGGTGTCATCTCAATGAGTAAAGGGTGGGCGAAAGAACTCGCTCGAAAAGGTGCACAAATACGTGTGAATTGCGTTGCTCCCGGGTTCATTGTCACCGATATGACCAAAGACCTACCAGAGAAAGTGATCAAAATGATGGAAGGAAAAACACCATTAGGGCGTATGGGCTCAGTGCGAGATATCGCCAATGGTGTGGCCTTTTTAGCATCAGATAAGAGTGAATTCATTACTGGACAAGTGCTGAAAATAGATGGTGGTTTAGTTTTGTAGTCTCTTCACGCCGTCCCTTCTTATGGGGCGGCTTTTTCCGTTCCTCGCTTTATCTGCTTGATTTATCTTATACCGCTAAAGAAATAACCATAACCAAAGGTTCTAACCAAACTCGTCTGGCGGGCTTTAAATTCACTATTTCGACCTAATATTCTGATTATATCTAAGTGAATTCAAGATACGGGATTGAGTGACACACTACTGATCCTATCAGCCAAAGGCGTATTCAAACACGATAAGGAATAACAATGTCAAACGAGTACATACCACCAAAAGTTTGGACAAACGACAGTGAAAATGGCGGCCAATGGGCAAGCATCAACCGTCCGGACTCAGGCGCACGTCATGAGCAAGAATTACCCGTTGGTGAACATCCATTCCAGTTATATTCCATGGGGACTCCAAACGGTCAGAAAGTCACCATTATGTTTGAAGAGCTGTTGGCTGCTGGTGTGAAAGAAGCGGAATACGACGCACATTTGATTAAAATCGGTGATAGTGACCAGTTTGGTTCCGGGTTTGTCGCAGTAAACCCAAATTCAAAAATTCCTGCGTTAGTTGATCGTTCTGGCGAAGAGCCAGTGAATGTTTTTGAATCTGGCAACATTCTTTTCTACTTAGCGGAAAAATTTGGCCTGTTCTTACCTAAAGAGGGCGCAAAGCGGGCGGAAGTAATGAATTGGCTGTTCTGGCTACAAGGTTCTGCGCCCTACCTGGGTGGTGGTTTTGGGCATTTTTATGCCTATGCGCCAGAGAAGTTCGAATATCCCATCAACCGCTTTACCATGGAAGCGAAGCGTCAACTGGATGTTTTGGACAAGCGTTTAGCAAACCATGAGTTTTTAGCTGGCGACGAATACAGTATCGCGGATATTGCTACGTGGCCGTGGTATGGCAACTTAGTGTTAGGACGAGCTTACGATGCGGCAGAGTTTTTAGATGTAAACAGCTACGGGCACGTGGTTCGTTGGGCTAAAGCCATTGAACAACGCGAAGCGGTAAAACGTGGTCGCATCGTTAACCGAACTTGGGGTGAAGAAGGCGAGTATCTCGCAGAGCGACATAGCGCACAAGATATTGACAACGTGTTAGAACTAAAATTCTAACCGAGAGGTTACCCTGCGTACCGATTGTTGGTGCGCAGTTTTTCTGCTGTATCTCGGTCATAAATACCCATTACCAATGAACTCGTATACTCAAAATTATCAACAGCTCCTATCCTATTTGTTACGCCATGATGAAAATGGTTTCTCTAAACTTTAGACTAGAGTTGTTGGTATCACTAATTTCAATGAATATTCGATTTTAAAATTTTCTTCGAAAAGATAAGTCTTATTAATAGCAGATATAAATGAGATTTATGTTTTACTCTATATTTTTGATTTTGTTTTTTAAAGCAACTTATTTGTCGGCTTTATATCCAGCTAGCCTATTTTACCCGTATTATTATTGACCTTTAGCTAACAATATAAACTCATAGGGACGTAATACTATTCTTATTGGAAGTCATATTTCGTTGATTTTCATTGCCCCCTATTTGTCAGTTCACCAGCATGAACTGGGTTTCTGTTATGTCCGCACAGGTGTTTTTATTAACCTGCCTGAGTGCGGACGTTTTTTTATCTTCTCTCATGTTAACAATTTGGCTTAAATTGCAGATTCGAGCAATTGTCGAGTCATTCATTCTAGTTATGCCATAGGGTAAGAAGGTGGAATTTGTTACTAGTATCAATACACATAAAACAACGCCCCGAGCTCAGTCGAGGCGTTATTTTTTAATTAAAGTGCAGCAAGAATCGTCTCTGCGTTGCTCACTTCAAACTTCTGTGGTTCTTCAACATTAAGTGTGGTCACGACACCATTCTCAACAATCATCGCGTAACGTTGCGAGCGAATACCACCAAAACTGCCAGTATCCATTTCCAGACCAAGTGCTTTGGTGAAGCTAGCATCACCGTCACCCAGCATCATAATCTCAGAAGCATTTTGAGCTTCACCCCAAGCATGCATAACAAATGCATCATTTGTTGCGATACATGCGATAAGATCAACGCCTTTTGCTTTTAGCTGGTCTGCTAGAACAACATAGCCTGGTAAGTGAGCTTCTGAACAAGTCGGAGTGAACGCGCCCGGTACAGCAAACAGCACTACTTTTTTATTCGCAAACAGCTCAGTTACGTCGTGATTTGCCATGCCATCGGCTGTTAGTTCACTGACAGTTGCAGAAGGTAGTGCTTGGCCTTGTTGAATCATAATTGTCTTCCTTTTGATATTCGTTATTTGTCTCAGTCAGTCTAGCGCTTAAGTTGAGCATTAACCACTGAGGGTTTGTAGGGGTATACCCAAGTATTATTAACATTCTGAATTAAATCGGAAAGTCATTTGAGTATACACATCAGTTTATAACGATTTAGCGAGTCTCAATTTCTATAAAGAAGAATGATTTTCAACGTAGTTTTTTACTTGAGAACGATAGTTAGCTTTCATTTTGTCGTCAATGAAACTCGCTTCTATGGCGTTAAGCGTGAACTGCGCGATTTCATCGTTGCTCATTGGGTGTGCCTGACTCACAGCGAGGAAATTGTCGGTCATGTAGCCACCAAAGTAAGCCGGGTCATCTGAGTTAATGGTGACTGCTACGCCTTGACGAAGAAGATCGACAACGTTGTGGTGCTTCATGTCATCAAAGACACACAGCTTAATGTTCGAGAGTGGGCAGACAGTAAGAGGCATTTTGCTTTCGATAAGTGAGGCAACCAAGGTATTGTCTTCAACACAGCGAACACCGTGATCGACGCGACTGACTTCCAACATTTCAATTGCGTCAGAGATATTCTGTGCCGGGCCTTCTTCACCTGCGTGTGCAACCGTAAGTAGGCCCGCCGCTTTGGCTTGTTGGAACACGCGCTCAAATTTTGCTGGTGGGTGCCCTTTTTCAGAGGAATCCAAGCCGACACCAATGATCTTGTCGCGATGTTTAAGGATAGATTGAAGCGTTTCGATTGCGCTCTCTTCTGATAGGTGACGAAGGAAGCAGGCAATGATTTGAGAAGTAATGCCAAGTTGGTCCTGACCATCTTTTAAAGCGCGACTAATTCCGTTGATCACTGTATCAAAATCAATACCGCGTTCGGTATGAGTTTGAGGATCAAAAAAGATTTCCGTATGAATGACGTTATCGGCCTTGCAATGTTCTAAGTACTCCCAGGTTAGGTCATAAAAATCTTGCTCCGTACGTAAAGCGTTCGCGCCCTGGTAGTAAAGATCGAGAAAAGATTGTAAATCTTCAAACTGGTAAGCTTCGCGTAATTCACTAGGGGTCGAGTACGGGATTTCAATATTGTTGCGTTTAGCAAGCTTGAACAGCAACTCTGGCTCAAGTGAACCTTCAATATGTAAGTGTAACTCTACTTTTGGAAGACCTTGAATAAATGCGTTCATATTCCACCTTTCGTGTATTGTGGATGCAGTTACTCTAAGAATAGGTATTGATAGAAATAAGTCGAACGCTATTACAAAGAGTAAGATACATCGTGATCTCAACTCTTCGTAATCAGCACTTTGCGGGAGCTGGTAGAGACCCCCAAACCATATCATTGGGGTTATACGAAGCAAACGGTTGCGATTATACGCAAAATTATCAATTTGACTAGGGGTTTATTGGTGTCGTAGAACGAGTGAAATAATTGAAGATTGGCTAGTATCGGCTGTATAGAAGGGTATTCGGATGGAAAAGGCACTGTTCATGTGAGTGAAAGGCAGGCGGCGTTACCTTACACTTAACATGAAGAAAGAAAACGATGTTAATATTTCAGAGATCAAATAATTTATCAAACTCTCTTTGTTCCATAATGTCTTCAATACGGCGTCGAGTTTTTTGCTTAATCGCTGCATTATTTTGCTCAGATTCTTTTTTTTCTTTTTCTAATTGTTTGTTACTTTTCTTAGCCATAAAAAGGCCTCCAACTTGAACATGAATACTATCAATGCCTGAAAAATGTTTTATTTGACAATAAAACTTCCTATCTTTGAACCTTCGTCACACAGAATTGCACCTTCACCATCCTTTTCATTATATTGGAAGTCAATAAAAACACTGTTGGTTTGAAGTTTTGGCAATACATGTCGCATTAATATATCGCTGTTAAGTTGATGTATTCTGGCATTCCAAGTGGTTTGTGGTTGTTTTAAATTAAACTCAATTTCTAACATTTATTCTCCTGTTTCTTTACGATTTTCTCTTTGTTAATTAGTTGATACCAGTGCCTTTGGCGGCCTGTTCTTCTAGAGGACATATTACTTTCCTTTTATTAATAAAATATAAATTGTACTGCTAAATTTATTTTAGACAGCACGAAGCTAGCCCTTGATAGGCTACAAAATGTGAAGGATTTTTTGAAAGGAGAGAAGTTTGGTGCAGCATGGATATGCTACACCAAGAAAAGCAGTCTTATAGAGGAGTAACTTCAGTCGCTTGAGGACCTTTGTTACCTTGCTCTACGTTAAAGCTTACTTTCTGACCTTCAGTCAAAGTTTTGAAACCGTCAGCAACAATCGCGTTGAAGTGTACGAATACATCTTGGCCGCCGTTGTCTTGAGATAGGAAACCAAAGCCTTTAGTTTCGTTAAACCATTTTACTGAACCAGTTACTTTAGACATAAAAACACCTTTGAAATAAACATTTTAATTACGAATTTTCGTGTGGATCTTTTTTAAGCTATTGAATGTTCAATCAAGAGGAAGTTGTACGCAGGTGTCTGAATGGGTGATTCAAGATTTTACTGAGAAGGAACTTAAACTAAATGTTGCATTAACAGCTCTTCTTTAAGAGCCAACGCTCACTATACACCGAGTTTAGGAAATAGCCACACTTATTTTTGATTGTTTTTTACCCTTGCTTTAATGCTGGCTTTTCGGGCGTTGGTTTTTGTATGGATAGGTGAGTTCCTTATTGTTCGAAAAAATTGAACAATTAGCTCAACTGCATATGGTCATGATTATTTTCCGTCAACCTACAATAGGGACATACCGATAGCCGAGTATTGCTAGCCATTTTAAAACGGCGAGCAAGGCTTTTGAGGAGAAAGGTTATGAGTAAAACAAGAGAAGTCCGTCAGGTGATTCCTTCCCAGCCCACTGCTGATGGAGATGGAGTTAAAATCCGCCGTGTAGCCGGGTTCAATAATGCCAGTTTTTCACCATTTTTGATGGTAGATGAGCTGAAGTCTGATAACCGCGCTGACTATATCGGTGGTTTTCCTCCGCATCCTCACCGAGGCATTGAAACCCTGACTTATATGCTGAAAGGACATTTTCAGCATCGCGACCACATGAATAATGTTGGTGAGCTTCGTTCTGGTGGCGCTCAATGGATGGCTGCTGGCCGTGGTGTTATTCATAGTGAAATGCCAATTATGCAAGACGGTGAGCTGCATGGTTTTCAGATTTGGATTAATCAGCCAGCAAAAAACAAAATGCAGCCTGCTCAGTATCACGATTTCCAGCCTGAAACCATCACCGAAGTGAATGAGGAAAATGGTGGTTTGGTTCGTATCATTGCCGGGGAACTTAATATCAATGGGAACCGAACGAGCGGTCCACTAACGAAAACGGGCGTTGATGCAACGGTTGCTGATTGGCGACCACATGCAGGCGCAACGCTCCAGCTTGTCACCGAGTCGAACCACAACATGATGGTTTATGTCTACCAAGGTAAAATTGAAACTCAGCAACGCGTCATAAAACAAGGCGAAATGGCGCTCTTGTCTCAAGGAGAGTTGGTTGAGCTGACGGCAAACGACGCAAGTGGAGTATTAGTTTTCATTGGCGAGCCGATTAACGAGCCTGTGGTTCACTATGGTCCATTTGTGATGAACAGCATTGAAGAAATCGAACAAGCAATTCAAGACTACAATGCCGGACTGTTTGAAACTTATTAGTTTGCGGTGCTTTGCCGGGAACAACAATAAGAGAATTGGAGCCTGACTGTTGGGCTTATTTAAAAGCAAGTACGATAATCCACTGCCATCGAATTTGCATTCGCCACGCCTTAGGGTGTGGCTTTTTTCTTTTAAAATTCGGTAACTTTAAAGGCGGTGCCAGCACGGAATGGGGTGTACTCCTGCCTCTAAACCGGGCCCATAGACTGCAAGTAAAAGTTCTGGAAAGCGGTTTGAGCGTTTCAATCTGAATATCTCTGGTGGGCAAACTTGAGTCAGTTCTTTTTATCAACTCCCTACCAAAATTTCGAGTTTGTAAGTCATTATCTTTGCTGACAATACTCGACGCCGACATAATATCTCTCGTTATTGTCGCCTGAATCTCCTCCTATCAAGAGGATCTTTACTATGCTTGTAGTTCTGCTTTGAGAAGAAACGCAGGTTCGTGAGCTAGGTATTAATCTTCAATATTAGGTGACGCTATGAACACACAACCAACCATAATTGAGTACGCAGTGGCAATCATTGGCTTACTTTTGACAGGCGTTGCCCTCTGAGAATAATCTCCCAGAGGGTAGAGAGTTCTATCGATTAATATTGAAGCGTGCCATCGCAGCTTCTTCTTTCGATACGACAGTTTTACCTATTGGCGCAAGAGAGATCATCGCCAGTTTCAGGTGCTGAAGTGCAAACGGAATACCGATGATGGTAACGAAGCAAGCAACGGCGGAAATGACATGACCGATTGCCAGCCAGATACCTGCAAACACAAACCACACGATATTGCCAATAACGCCAAGTGGACTGGTTCCGATGTCCATCTCCTTGGTCAGTTCATCACGTGAAATGGCTTCCTTTCCGAACGGGAAGAACGAAAAGTTACCCATGACGAAACAAGCACGTCCCCAAGGGATACCGAGAATGCTTATGAATGCCAGAATACCAAAAAACCACCAAAGCAATCCCATAAATACGCCACCCAACACAAACCAGATGATGTTGCCAAGAGTTCTCATTCTATTTCCTATTTCTAATCGTCGATTTTAAATCGAGTTCATGCCACCGATGTAAAGTGACGTCATTGAATCCAAGCTGGACATGATTTTAAGTATGTCACAGGAATCTTAACAGAGTATGAATAACATTAATCTTAGCTCGGGTGGGGGAAGTAACTAACTGTTAGATGAGAAGACACACCATGCTTATTCAATTGAACTTAAGCAAATGAACGTGGATACCGTATTAGCGGCGCTTAACGTAAAATGGCTTTCTCAATTTGTTGGTATATTGCTTCTGCTAATTGGTGGCTGGCGATATTGCGATCGACAACTGTATTCCCCAGTTTTCCGCTTTCTATGACGCTAAACCAATCTAATAGCATGGCATGGAAGCCTTTACTGGTTAGCATTGGCGTCCAATCCTTCAAGCTTAATTTTTGCTCTTGGTTTTCTTGCCAAAGTTTGCCCTCGATAAAAGAGTCGAACTCGACCGCTTGGTTGGCGTAACACGCCTGTACTCGTTCGGTTGTGATGCCAAAATGGCGATTCATTGAAGCATGCAGAAGTGTCTCACCATGTTGCCATTGCACATCCAGCCGGGCTAACTTAGCTCCATCAAACTGATGGGCGACGTAAATGTCCTTCAGGTTGGCTTTAGCCACTACGTTCACACTGTCTAACGGATGAATGAAGTCGTCAAAAATAAAAGTACGAACGTCGCCTGGCAAGTTATGTCGATTCTTTTCCCAGCGAAGCGACTTCAATCCAGTGAGATCGCCCTTTTGGACGCCATGCATGTGTTGATTGTAGAGTGGTATATGGCGGCGATTGAAGCCAACATAAAGAGGCTGATTCGTCTGAGCCGAAATCTCATACAGTTTTTCGACCTCTGCGGCATTGTCAGCCAGAGGTTTATCCACAAAGGTCGGAATACCCTGCTTTAAAAAGTATTCAGCGATTTGAAAGTGGACACTGGTAGCGGCGTGTATCATGACGGCATCGACGCCGAAGTTCATAAGTTGCTGATAGTCATGACAGGTTTCTGCGATTCTATACTGTTGAGCCACAGCGCTCAGGGTATTTGCATTTCTGGTACAAAATACCAAGTCAATATTGGGGAGCTGAGTGATAACCGGAAGGTAAGCCTTTTGCGCAATATCGCCTAAGCCGATGATGCCAATTTTCATCTGGGTTGTTCTCTTTGAGGTGACTAGCAGCCAGTATAGCAAGGGGGAGAGAGAATTTGCTGAAGTGTCATGTCATAAAAAAGCCTGACTCACAATTTGTGGTCAGGCTTCATGTTTTAGTTTACCCATTAATTACTTAGGTATGTGCCGTGCGGCATGTTTTGAAAATGTCCAGTGCGCTGTCGTACGCGCTGGTTTTAACATCCATAATGCCTAACAGCGAGTGGAAGACATTATCCTGAGAGTATTTACCCACTCTTTGCGCTTCTTGGCTCAAACAGTCAGTATTAATCTGTTTTGCCTGCTTAAAGTTTGGTGACATCCACATTATAAAAGGCACTCGTTTTTGGGTGTCTGGTGCGAGGCTATAAGGCATGCCATGCAGGAACATACCACTTTCACCCAGAGATTCGCCATGGTCAGAGATGTAAACCAAAGCCGTGTTGTATTTGTCTTCCAATGTCGTGAGTTTATCGATGGCCTGTTCTAGCACATAGTCTGTGTAGCGGATGGTGTTGTCATAGCTATTGACGATTTGTTCGACACTACAGTTTTCGATATCGGCACGAGGGCAATCTGGTTGGAAGAACGCTTTGTCTTTCGGATATCGCTGGAAGTAGGTTGGACCATGGCTGCCGATAAGATGTAGCGTGACGACTCGGTTACCCTTCATACTATCTATTTCTTGCTCAAAGTTGTCTAGAAGCGCCATATCATAGCAAGTAGTGCCATTACACCATTGATCTGTCTTCGTTCTGTCTACCGCGATCTTTTTGATTTTGTGTGCAACGTGCTTATCACCGCCATCGTTTTCTTTCCACATCACGTCTATGTCTGCTCGTTGCATAATATCTAACACATTGTCTTGGTTGTCTGCTTTACTACGGTCGAAGTTATGGTGTGTCAGTTGGGAAAACATACACGGAAGCGATACCGCTGTTGCGGTGCCGCAGGAAGCAAAATCCTGAAAGGAAATTACGTCTAGCTTGCTGGTGTAGGGGTTCGTTGTTCGCTCGTATCCGTTGAGTTGATAATTTTGAGAGCGAGCAGTTTCACCGACAACAAAGACTAACAGCGTTGGCTTTTTCTGTGCTTGTGTTAACGCTGCTGCGGACTGTTTGGCCTCGGTACCAATTTCTCGATAAGGCTCCGGAGTCGTAAGGTAATTTTTTTTCACGTATCCCGCGGTACTGTAGACGAACTGAGTTGGGATAATCATTTTTTTCAGATAGCTGTTGTTTCTGCCTACCGATGCATAGTCTTGATAATACAACGCTGCAATGCCCGCAATAACAGCAAGAGAGGCGATCATAGACACCAACTTGGTGATAGAAAAGTGCAAACATTGGCCGCTTAACGGACGCAACTTGGTGTTGGCTACTACCAGCGCAGGTACCATACCCATTAATAGCACCCACAAAGCGGAATACGCACTGAAGTATGAGCTGGCTTCGCTGGTATCTGTTTCAACAATATTGGCGATCATGCCGTAGTCGAACAGTGTGCCATAGTTGTAACTCGCGTAGCTCACCATGCTCGAGAGAATGAGCAGTAGGATAAAAAACGGTTTCCCTATCCACGGCCAACTGAACAAATTGAAAAGGAAGTTAAGTGCAGCGATAAAGAAAATTGGGATGGTAACAACAAACCCGACTTTAACGTTATCGAGGCTAGATAGAATCCCAATGAGCTCTTTGTAAATCGGGATATTGACAACAAGCGCAAAATAAAACGCTAATAAAAAAGAAAAGGTAACGTAAGATACCCCTTCTCGTTGTAAATCAACTGTCTTCATAAATAACTGCCTTACAAAAAACTAAAGCAAAAATGACGTCCAAACAAACAGGACGAGTAGTAGTGCAACAAACACGGCGGCAGAGCCAATGTCTTTGGCACGGCCACTTAGTACGTGCCATTCGTCGCTGACACGGTCAACAACCGCTTCTACGGCGGAATTAATTAATTCGACGATTAACACCAAAAATAAACTGCCGATCATCAGCACTCGTTCTAATGTTGTGACGGGCAAGAAGAATGCGCTGATCGAGAGAATGACTGAAAGAAGTAATTCTTGTCTAAACGCAGCTTCATTAATCCAAGCGGCTTTCAATCCTTGTAATGAATATCCGGTCGCGTCCATGACTCGGCGAATGCCTGTTTTTCCTGGTTTCAAAATAGAGTTCCAATACTGCTTATTGATAAATGCATGCCTGGTTTCGACGTGCACCAAGCTAATGGCGAGATTAATAGGTCAGGCGTGAAACATTTGTGAATAGCAAGAACAGGATTGAGAAGAGCGAGTACGATCTATCGTGGAGAGATCCAGTGACAATTGAGTTTCAAATAAAAAAGGCGCAACGAGTACGCCTGAAAAATGATGATTGATACCAATCTGGATAATTAAATGGGTAGACTGGTGTTAACTTTAAGCGGTTTGCTCGCTGGTGCAAACGACGCTGTTATCACTACCAAAGCCATTTGGGACATAAGCGTCGGCCTGAGGATCGTTTTCCCATTCAGCTTCATTCAATAGGTAACGAAATTGAATGTTCTGCTCCTTCGGTAATCGGGTTTTAAACTTAAACTGGCCGCTTGTTTTAACCAGCTTCATTGGTTCTGGTTGCCAGTTGTTAAAGTCTCCGGCAATTTTTACCGATTCGCGCTGCTCTTTATCAAGCTCAAACGTGACTTCAACTTCATCTTTGGTTTTAAAAAATCTTTTTTTAAGCATTAATTTTTTCCTTGTTTGTACAAAAACTACTCTAACTATTACTAAGCTTTCATAATGAATTCAAGTTATATCAGCAACAAGACGGTAAAAAAGGCGAAATAATCAGCTGGATAAATGACGAGTTGGCCTTGAAGCTTGTATGAATAGAGCGTTTCTGTATGATGAAAAACATCCTGATTGTGAAGATGTTGGTATGCTCACTTTTAACCGTACATTGATGATGACGTTGACTTGCTTGATAGCAATGCTGCTGACGAGCCTAGCACCTAATGTACAGGCATCAACCATACCAAGTGATTCGCATAATAGTCAGGTTGCAATAGAAGCCCTTCAAGCTCAGCTAGGAGTGAATACTGACTGTATTGAATCCTCAGACGATGAACGGATGCTCACGTCAGGTCAAGATCAACACACCAGTTGCAGCGCTTCATGTATTGTGAAGGTGCCGGTCACCTTGCCGAAAAATAGCTTGATGCGCTTTCCATACAGGCTTGCGCTTATTGGTAAAGCACCGTCGGTAAAAGCGATATCGGTGGTGTACCAACCGTACCGCCCTCCCATTGTTTGATTTTCTTCTAATCTAAATACAACGACGAATTGATTTAACAAGACGGCGCACTGCTGTCTAAAGGAAAATAAACAATGAAGAAATTATTTGCGCTATGCAGCACCCTTTTACTTGCGATTACAGCCCATGCTGCCCAGTTTGAAGAGGGGAAGCACTACAAGGTGCTGGAAACGGATAAAGCGGAAAAGCCAACAGTGACAGAGTTTTTCTCTTTTTACTGCCCACACTGTTATAAGTTTGAAAGCTTGGTTGAAAACCTGAAGCCGGCGCTACCTGAAGAGGCGCGATTTGAAAAAGTCCATGTGTCATTTATGGGCGGCAACATGGCGGTTCCTATGGCGAAGTCTTACGCAACGATGGTATCTCTCGGGGTCGAAGATAAAATGATTCCGGTGATGTTTGCTCAGATTCACCAAAAGCGTGCGGCACCGAAAGATGAAGCTGAACTAAAACAACTCTTCACTGATTATGGGGTAGACGATAAAAAGTTTGACGCAGCGTACAACAGCTTTGCTGTGAACTCGATGCAAAAGCGTTTCGATCAAGAATTCAAAGCAAGTACGCTGACAGGGGTACCGGGTGTGATTGTGAACAACAAGTACATTGTCATTCCCAATGAGATTCGTTCTTACGATGAATATAATCAGTTAGTTAACTATCTACTGACTTTGTAAGCACAAGAACGTATGAAAAATGGCGACAATCAAGTCGCCATTTATTTTGTGTCACCATCAAGCAAACAGCACGATACCATGCATCAACAAGACCCCGCAGGTGAGCTTTCCACGCATTCCCTGATAACCTTTTGGGTCAATCTCCTGTTCTACCTTCCGAATCAGTTTTTCAGAGTACCAGACGGCAATGTAACCTGCGGCGAGAAGAAGAGTGGCGGTGGCGTAATGAGTATGTCCCTGCAGCAAGGCGCCCCACGCGAGCAAAACAAACAGGTTACTCAATACCAAAATATTGCGACTTAAGCGGTGGTAGTAATGATCGATTCCGTTGCCCCATAACACGCCAGATAAAAAGCTTAAGATAACCGCGCTGTAGGCAATAAAGAATTGATGACCACTTAAGTTAAATAGAATGGTGTCAGTGACAATGAGCAGCATACTAAATAAGAATGGGATAAGACCTAAATAGCCAAGCCGCAACATGGTAGAACGTGTGGTTGTCATGATTCGCTCTCCTTTTTCATTCAGTATAGTTACTTACTGTGATTGGTTTACCAGGCAGGGTAGAGAACGATCAAAAAAGCCGCGCTACTGGCGGCTCTAAAACAAAGCAGGGTAGGCGCGTTATGCCAGTTTCAAATCGAACTGATTACGGTATGCGACCATATCTTCAATGGTAAGAACCGGCATGTTGTGAAGACGGCCAAAGGCAACCAGCTCTGGTGTTTTCGCCATCGTGCCATCTGGGTTGGTCACTTCGCATAATACGCCCGCAGGCTGTAGTCCTGCCATTTGCATCAGGTCAATTGTGCCTTCGGTATGTCCGCGGCGAGTCATCACGCCACCTGGACGGGCGCGCAAAGGAAAGACGTGGCCAGGACGGGCAAGATCGTCTGGTTTTGCGTGTGGATTTGCCGCTGTCTTGATAGTGGTAACACGGTCTGCCGCAGATACACCTGTCGTTACGCCAACTTTCGCTTCAATAGAAACGGTAAATGCGGTTTGGTTTGCGCTGTTGTTGTTCACAACCATTGGTGGCAGTTCTAGCTTGTCTGCTTGAGCATCCGTCAGACACAGACACACAATACCACTGCACTCGCGGATCATCAGTGCCATTTGTTCGTTAGTCAGGTGTTCTACTGAATAGATGATGTCGCCTTCATTTTCACGGTCTTCATCATCAAGCAGAAGCACACCACGGCCTTCCTGCAGTGCGGTAAGTGCGTTTTCAACGCGAGTAAGTGGGTCGCCGAATTCGGCAAGTAGAGATGACTGATTCATGGTTAACTCCTAAATATGACCAGAATCAGGGCGCTATGAGAGCTCGCGGTATTATGCGATTACAAAGAAGTGCACCAGTTCTTCCCAACACATTGAGTAAGCGTACTGATGTATTCTTATTCTCTTTCATCCGGACTATAACCGTCGGCTCTGGCATCTCACCAGATCTGCTGACCTCGACGAATCGAGCGCTCGCGGGCTCACTCAAAAAAGTATACCGCCGGTGGGGAATTTCGCCCCGCCCTGAGAACAATTAAAATTATGCCAAGTCACTTGTTTTTACTGAGACTGACAACGGGATATTACTGATTAACCAATATTTTGGGAAGCAGATTACGCTTTTATTACATAAAAATGTGCTACCGACGAAAAAAGTCGGTGCGAATAAAGTGATCTATTTGCTCAGGGACGAAGGTATTGTAGATCAGGCTGGTGTGCGTCTGTTTGGCCTCAATATGATCCTGCATCCCTTCTAAGCGAGTTTCTTCCACGGTCACGGTGCCATCAGACATGGTGTTATCATCGCGAATAAGCAAAGGACGAGCCCCAACAGGGAGTGTACCTGCGATACTTCCAAGTTTCTGAGGGAAGTTCCAAACGTCGTCGTGTTTGTTTAAACCGTGATGAGGAGAGTTGCCCAAAATCGCGCCTAAGCCAAGGTCTTGGATGCGGGAAACGATAGACGCTCCTTTTAGAGGTGAGCCAATGGCGATAACGTGAGAAACCAGACTAGTGGTTGGTTTTCTACTTGCCAAATAACGTTTAATCATCAAGCCCCCCAAGCTATGCCCAACTAGCACATTGGTGGTCAGTGGATTGAGTGAATGGTCTATAGAATCAAACAGTGCATCTTCATTAATCGATACCGTGTTGTAACTGAGCACTTGTGTCTCGTAACCCAATTTACGTAGCTTTTGGCTTAGAGGCTGCATCACCAGCCCATGCATATAAAGACCATGTAGAATGATGATTTTCATGTTAACTCCAATGACGTCTCTAGGTATCTTACTCTAAATTAGCAGTAACGACTATATACAAACCAGAGAGCTTCAATTGACGTTTAGCTCCTTAATCAGGGCAAAACTGTCTGACATTTACTCCGCAACCTCTTCGCGCAATTGACCTAGATAGCTTTGCATAAATGCTTTGCGTCTTTGTGCCTCCTGTTTAGCAGAGTTGGTGTTCATGGTATCGACGATTCTAAATAGCTTGGTTTGAAAATGATCAAGGGTAAATTGTTTGTCATCCAAGGTTCGTTCTTCAGCAAACATGTCTTGATTATCATACAGTTTGGCATCGAACTGAGTACTCACTTGAATACAGCGTGTTACGCCAATTGCACCGAGCGCATCCAGACGATCCGCATCCTGCACGATCTTGGCTTCTAATGTGTTGGGACGGATGTTAGCGCTGAAACTGTGTGCTTCTATCGCGTGGGCGATATCGTCGTGGAAATGGCGCGGGTAGTCGATACTTTCCAAAAATGCGATGGCCTTTTTAGCCGCAATCGCGGAGCTTTGCTTACGGTTAGGGTGATCTTTTGGGTAAGTAAAGCAGTCATGCAAATAGGCAGCGGGCAATACGACTTCCAATTGAGCTCCCTCTTGCTCAGCGAGCTTTTTAGCCGTTTTGGCGACACGCTTTACGTGGCTGAGATCGTGAGCGGCATCGATTTGCATCTCTTGCTGCATGAATTCTAGAAATAAGGGTTCTACTTGGCTTAATGACGTCATGGGTAATACTTCATACTTGGGGGTGAGGAAAGTATGCCCAACCCAATAACGAATTTCCAAACGCGATGAATTTAATGAGACTTATGACCAAATAACGAAAATGTCACTTTGTCCGTTTTGTCGCTGTATAAAACGGTGAAACCAGAGGGCAATTGGATTTAGCGAAGACAGATAAAAAAAGAGCCAACCGCAAACAGTGCGATTGGCTTATATATATGAACAAAGTTGAGTTCACTAACAACGTCAGTTGGCTAGGTGACCCTCGGCTTAAGAAGGGTCACTTTAAACAATGCATCTAGCGTGCCAACTTTTAAATCCACGAAAAAGCGTGGTTTCTGTGAGTGACGTTGCCTAAACTCCGATAATATTCGCAATTTGCAATTGCGATATGCAATTTTTCTTTATTATGCTAATGATTGATTAATAAATTAGTACTAATTTCCTACAACAATACCAGGCTAGCGGTTCCTAAGAAGGCGAAAAAACCAACAACGTCTGTCACCGTAGTCAAAATAACGGAACCCGCCAGAGCAGGGTCTAATTCTAACTTGTCCAAGATTATTGGAATCAACACACCAAACAGAGCGGCGGTGATGATATTGACGACGATTGCCAGAGCAATAGTTCCGCCAAGAATCGCGGATTGGAACCATAATCCTGCTAAACCACCTATGATCACTGCCCACGCGATACCGTTTAGGGAGCCAATACCCAACTCGTTTTTTAGTAACTTGAAGCGGTTTCCGGGTGTGATCTGATTCAGTGCCATCGCCCGTACCATCAGCGTGAGTGTCTGGCTTCCCGCAATACCACCCATTGAGGCGACTATCGGCATTAATACCGCCAAAGCAACCACTTGGGCGATCACATCTTCAAATAGCCCAATCGTGACGGAGGCTAATATCGCAGTCATTAGGTTAATCCCTAACCATACGCCACGTTTCTGGGAGCTTTTAATGACCGGAGCAAATAAGTCATCGCCTTCATCCATACCGGTACCCGCCATCAATCGAGCTTCGTAGATCTCACGCTGAGTACTCAAAGCAAATTGCCAGTCAACTTCGCCAATCAATGTTTGGTCGGCATCGGTTACTGGTAAAGCGGAAAGGGTACTATGCTCCAGCGCTTCGACCGCTTCAGGTAGCGACATTTTACTGTCGAGGACCGTCACTGCTTCTATCGAAAGGCTTTTCAAGCGTACATCGGAGTCACTACGCAAAATTTCGAAATAGTTAACCGTGCCGCGAAACTGTTTATTACGGTTAATCAAATAGACCTGTTGGGGTATGTCGTAGCTGTAACGATCCATCAGTTGCTTAGCGGTGCTAACCGTGATGTTAAAAGGTAAGGTAACGATTTTTCGATCTGCCCAACGACCAATCTCTTCGTCTTCATACGCATTGGCTTGATCGTAAAGCTCTAACTCGTCTTTCTCGATTAATGCCAGAGCTTCGTTAATAATGTCTTCTGGCAGAGAGTCTGCCCACTCGATCAGAGAAAGGTTGTCTAGCTTGGCGAGCGTTAGTTTTAGTTCGACTTCAGACAGTGCGTTAATGATCGAAAAGCGCACGTCAGCACGCATTTCAGTCAGTACATCAATATGTAATTCTAGCGGTAGCGCTCTCCATAACCGAACACGATCATTGATGGTGAAAGCTTCCAGAATCAGGGCGATGGAACCGGGGTCTAAACCCTCTTCGATTGACGCATTGAGTGTTGCGACTTGATCCGCTTCTTCAGCTTGGCCAATTTGTTGTATGAGAATGGAGAGATCTTGAAACTTGCTCACCGAGCACCCCGATAGTTTGTTCGTTTAAAAATAGAGATTGTGGTCTAGTAACAATAGCGAAAAATTGCGCTAAACGTTCAAGCCAAAAATACTTAAGCTAAAGTACGCGAAAGCAAAAGAAAAACAATAGGCTACTTTAAGTTGATGGTGAGATAAGGCTGCACTAATTTACGAATGTTCACTTTGGCACCAATTCGCGCCGCAAGCAGATACATGCCCGCGATTTTTCGGTGTAGAAAAATCGCATCTGCTGGTGGTGTATGCCAGTAATCCTGCTCCATGCTAAGAATTTTACCAGCGTCACGTAACCTCTGGGCAAGGCCACTGGCTTTAAAGTCATAGTCTTGATCAACTAACATGGGTTCGCATGCCATCTTGACCAGTTCCCAAATTGCTTTTCGCTGTTCTGGCTCGATGTCTTGACTGAAAAAGCCAATCTTCTCCAGGGCTTCGTTCAGGCTTTGTTCGTCATGGTTAATAACCGCAGAGAACGCCTGACGATATCCAGAACTGAATCTTTCACTGTATTCGCGCGTAGCACCAAAATCTAACAGGCCGATTTGCTTAGTTTCTTCGAGGTACAAATAGTTGGCGAAATTGGGATCGGTCTGAACCATTTTGAAGTCGAATAGCTCGCGGAAAAGCAGTTCGAGCAGGTTGTGCATGACAGTATCACGGGTCTTTTGGTCAGTGTTTACGATGGTATCCACTGGGACCCCTTCGATATATTCCATCGCTAATACTGATTGTGAAGAGCTTTCTGGGTGAATTTTTGGCACAACAAAGTGTGGGTGTGCTTTTAGTGCCTCGTAATAACGTATGGCGAACTGTGCTTCACGTAAATAATTGGCTTCATCGTGAAGCTGTTTTTTCGCTTCCTCTAACAGCCCTTTATAGTCTACTGATTCTGGTATCAGACCCACGACTTTAAGCAGTGTGCCAACGTTGTCGACATCACTGTTGATACTTTTACGAATGCCAGGGTATTGGACTTTCACTGCAAGCTTGTCGCCCGCATCACTGTATGCCTGATGCACTTGTCCTATCGAAGCACTGGCGATCGGCTTGAAGTTGAAAGCAAGAAACTCTGATTTCCAATTCGGACCAAGCGCGTTTTTCATGACATCGTTTAACTGCTTAGCTGGCATTGGGTCGGCACTCGAGCGCAACCTTGAGAGAATATCGGCTAACTCGGGTTCGAGGATATCACCCGCATCCATCGACAACATTTGTCCGAGTTTCATCGCGGCACCGCGTAAATGAGCAAGCTGATCGGTCAGTCTGGTGATGTTTTGAGGTGTCAACAGGAGGTCTTTCGCTTTAGGTTTGTTGCCCTTGGCGAGTTGTTTAGTACCTTCAGCAAGCACATTTCCGGCAACTCTTGTTGCAAGAGAAGCAAATTTACCGAATCTGGAGATGCGATGTGTAGGTAAGTTTTTTTCCTTGTCTGACATTGAGAGCCTCCCGTTTGCTACATCCCAACCACTAAAGAATAACGCTTTCAGTTCTAACCTTTTGTTATACGGGAAAACAGTGCTATTGGATACATTTGAAAACAAAACCGCTGGTGGTGCCAGCGGTTCGAGAACAGATGTTGATGCGGTTACTCTATCACCCGTGCTTGTCGCTTTTGTCTCCATTGCTTCCATGGCAATGACAGCAGGAAAAAAATCGTTAGCGCATACAGCATGGACCAACCTAAGCAGACAAAGACGCCAGTGCAAAGAATTAGAGAAATTCCAGCCAGAGCTTTACCAACGCCTTGCAGCAGTTTGTATGCGGCGAGCATGGCAAGCAGATAAACCAACACAAAAATGCTGTTCGCGAGTTTAAGGAAAAACTCTAAATCAAGTTGAGATAGTGTGCCTGCCACACAGGACACAAACAGGATGAAGCCAACCAGCAATGTTGCAGAGGAAGGAACGCCCCGATGCGAGACTTTCGCCAGTTTACTGTCTGGACGATATTCACGAGCTTGACTCCAAACCATTCGGGACAAGCTTTGAGTGTATAAATTGACACTGGCAAAACAAGCAGAAAAGCCGATCACGCTGATGATCCATTTGGCACTGTCTCCCAGTAGCTGTGCACTTAGCCAAGGTATGGAGGCATTATCAAACTGAGGGGTGCCATAAGCGCCAAACTTTAATATCACAACCGAACATGCCCAATAGGTTGCGCCAGCAACGAAACATCCGACAATAATCGCGATAGGAAAGTCGCGTTGTGGGTTCTTAAACTCTTCGCCCATGTGTGCAAATGCTTCTATGCCGACAAAACACCAAAACATCACAGCAAGCGCTGAAGTAATTGACCAAATCGAGTCGGTTGTGACGGCAGGCATGGTTAGATCAACACTGCTGATTTCTCCTTCCCATAGAAATGCACCAACCAGCGCAAATACACTCAGTGCGATCACTGTTTGCAAACGCCCTGATGACTTTGTTCCTAGCAAGTTAACCAATATCAGTAGCGCGATGGTGAGTACTTGAGCGAATAAGTCATTGTTTAGTGGCTCGGGCAGAAGTTGTTTGAGAAAACCCGCAGCAAGTGCGATAGCGGCTGGGATCCCCACCGGGATCACACTGACAAACAGCCAGGCAACGCTACTTTCTAATTTTGCATTAAACGCTTTTCGGACGAAGAAAGCGGTGCCGCCAGCGTTGGGATATCGCTTACCTAATTGAGCAAACGTCAGAGCAATCGGGCAAATCGCCGCGAACAGTAATATCCATGCCCAGAGTGAAAAATGCCCTGCAATACCTGCCGCAATCGCCGGTATCATAAATAGACCTGTGCCCATCAATGTGGTGGAAAGTTGGGCGATGCCGGATATAAGTGAGATGTCTTTTTTGAGCTGTTCCATGCTGGTCTCTGACGGTGTCGAACTAAGGGAAGTCTAAGAATAAATGAGTTCTCAAATACAAAATGCGTTACTGCACCGCCAATATGACGGTTGTTTCAAATAATTCCAACAAAATGTTGGTTTCTTATGCATTTAAAATCGTTATAAAATGAAGAAAATAAGGAAGAAGCGGTAAGTTTATGGACAAGTTTGATCACAAGATCATAGATATCCTCCGGCACAATGCCCGGCTGTCAGTCACTGAAATCGCAGAAAAAGTGAACCTCTCTCGCTCGGCGGTGACGGCTCGAATTCGTAAGCTCGAAAATGACAAAGTTATCTTGGGTTATCATGCAGAAATCGCCTCTAGTGAAGGGGATTCAATCTGCGCCTATTTTGCTCTGAAGTTCGATACCTCCACCTCAACGTACTACTGCGAATCTTACGCAAATGAGCTGTACAAAATTGATGGGGTGAAATGGTGTCATGCCATTAGCGGAGAAACCGATATGATGGTCTTTGTCGAGGTTCCCAACATGAACCGACTGAATGAGGTCAGAGACCAAATTCAACGCTTTCCTGAGCTTCGACATCTCATGACTCATACTGTGTTAACCGAGTTTTTTAATACCACTGGGAATAAGTTCGTTAAGTGATCGGCAAAGCCAGACGTAAGTACCATTCAATCGGATAAACAATGCTAAACCACATCAATTTAAACTTGCTGAGATCCTTACATGTTTTGCTCGAAGAGTGTCATGTAAGCCGCACTGCGCATCGACTGAACATCACGCAATCTGCGGTGAGTCGTCAGCTGGCTCAACTCCGCGAGCTGTGTGGTGATCCACTTCTTATTCGCCAGGGTAATCAGCTGATTCCTACACCAAGAGCGATAGCGCTAAAAGAAAAACTGGATGCGTTACTTGCGGAATTTGACCATCTTTTGGATGACAAGCCATTTGAGCCCAAAGACTGGCAGGGAGAACTCGTGATTGCGTCGAGTGATTACGTTGCCCAATATGTTCTACCGGATATAGCGTCGCACCTCAGTGAGTTCGCGCCACAACTTGATATGGCTTATCGGCTTTGGCAGCCAGACTTTCTGGACAAACTGCATGAGCTCGGCATTCACATCGCTTCTTCTATGTACCCCTCCAAACCAGAAGGCGTATCGAGCATCAATATCGGCTCGGATAATTCGGTTTGTCTGATGAAAGATTCACATCCTCTGGCTAAGTGTAAAAGTATCAGCGCGAAGCAACTCGTCAGCTATTCGCACATAAAGGTAACGGGAGGTGGAGACAAGGACTCCAGTGCTGATCTGGCGTTAAAAGAGATGGGTCTGGAGCGTCATATCGCATTTAAAGTGCCTTTCTTCTCTGCCGCCGTAAACAGACTGGTAACGAGTGACAACCTTATGGTCGTGCCGGAACATATTGCGCTGAATCTTGCCAAACATTGGCGTTTAGTCAATAAACCACTGCCTTTTGCAACCCAGACACATGAATATTGGTTGATGTGGCATCCAAAATACGACACCGATCCTGCCCATCGTTGGGTTAGAGAACAAATTCGGACAGTGATGAAGCTATCGGAATACTCTATTCATTAAGTTATGATTTCAAGTCATGACCTTTATGAAAAACTTTGATTTCTATTTATATCCCTTCACTTGATAGATTGATACCAAATGAGGAGAGGATTTTATGACACTAACAGTTTGGCTATCACTTTTTACCGTATGTTTATTGGGCGCTATGTCTCCAGGGCCTAGTTTGGCGATTGTCGCTAAACACGCTTTGGCTGGTGGTCGTGTTAATGGGTTGGCGACAGCGTGGGCACACGCATTTGGTATCGGGATATATGCATTTATTACTCTGATCGGCTTGGCAGTGGTTTTACAGCAAAGCCCGCTACTGTTTAAAGCAATCAGCTTGGCGGGGGCAGCGTACTTGGCCTATTTGGGGTTTAATGCTCTGCGTTCGAAAGGCGGTGTAGCGGCTAAGCTTGAATCTGGTCAGGAAACTACCGTTGCTCAGTCGGCAAGAGAAGGCTTTTTTATCTCTATTCTCAGCCCCAAAATAGCACTGTTTTTTATCGCGTTATTTAGCCAGTTCGTTGCGCTGGGTAACGATCTGAGCAATCAAATGATCATTGTTGCTACGCCGTTTATCGTTGACGGTTTGTGGTACACCTTCATTACTATCGTACTCTCCAGCTCGCGAGTGGTAGATCGTATTCGCTCAAAAGCGGTGTTGATCGATCGCTTGTCTGGCGTTGTGCTCATGTTGTTGGCGCTGCGCGTGGTTGTAACGATATAAATTTGATTTCCAGAACATAAAAAAGCACCCAGCTTGTTCAAGGCTGGGTGTAAGCAAGGAGTTTCTCAGGAGCTTTGTTAGCTTTTGGGGACGAGGGGGTTGAGAAACACTTTAATGCTCTTATCGGCGAACTTCTTCAAATTCGCCTTCTATCGCGTCTGCTTTTCCTGTATTAAATTCATATTCTTGCTGCATCTCTTTTTGCATGTACTTGACGCGCTTCTCAATACGTTTTCCGGTGATCAGTGCCGCGATGGTCAATGGGATCGCCATGATGAGGCTAAATACTAAAGCAAAAAGGCCTGTAATCAGTGCCAGTGCTGTAACGATGATCCGATTCATAAACTTGACCTCTCTATTCGTCTATGTGTTCAGATTACCCCTGTGAATATGAACGAAACATGAACAATAGGGCTCACTATGTCTGAGGAATGTCAAAGTCTGAAGAAAGTTAAATCGTATGAATAAAAAACGCCTGAGGGGAAGCTCAGGCGTATAAATGGGGAGTTAAGATTAGTAGTGCGCTTTCGCGCTTATTATAAAGAACAAATGTTGAGGTATAGTTCGCTACACCATGTGGTTAACGTTGTGGAGCAATGTTCACCTATCGAGGGAATGTTTGGTAACGAACACCCATCATTTGTTCCATACAGTGCACAACTTGGCAGCTGTAACCGAATTCGTTGTCGTACCAGATGTACAGTACACAACGCTTGTCTTGTGCGATAGTCGCTTGACCATCAACTACGCCAGGGTGACGAGAACCGACTAAGTCCGTTGAAACGATTTCAGTTGAGTCTGTGTAATCAATCTGTGCTGATAGCTCAGAGTTCAGAGCCATTTCACGTAGGTAGTCGTTCAGTGAATCGCGATCCACGTCTTCACCCAGGTTTAGGTTTGCAACTGCCATTGAAACGTTTGGCGTAGGTACGCGAATCGCGTTACCTGTTAGTTTTCCAGCCAGTTCAGGCAGTGCTTTTGCTACTGCTTTTGCTGCGCCAGTTGAAGTCAGAACCATGTTCAGAGATGCACTACGTCCACGGCGATCGCCTGAGTGGAAGTTATCGATCAGGTTTTGGTCGTTAGTGTAAGAGTGAACCGTTTCGATGTGGCCTGAAAGTACACCGTACTTATCGTTCAACGCTTTCAGTACTGGTGTAATCGCGTTTGTTGTACAGCTTGCTGCTGAGATGATGGTGTCTTCTTCTTGAATCACAGATTCGTTTACACCAAATACAACGTTCTTGATATCGCCTTTACCAGGTGCAGTCAGGAGTACTTTCTGTGCGCCGTTACATGCCAGGTGCTGACTTAGGCCTTCTGCATCACGCCAAACGCCTGTGTTGTCTACAACAAGTGCGTTGTTAATGCCGTAAGCGGTGTAGTCAACCTCGCTTGGGTTGTTTGCGTAGATGATTTGAATGAAGTTGCCGTTCACAATCAGTGCTTTACGCTCTTCATCAATGATGATGCTGCCGTTGAATTGGCCGTGTACCGAGTCACGACGAAGTAGGCTAGCACGCTTCTCTAAGTCGCCTTTCTTGCCGCCACGTACAACGATTGCACGAAGTCGTAGTGGGTAACCAGGGCCGCTCTTTTCAATAAGAAGACGTGTTAGTAGACGACCGATACGACCAAAACCGTAAAGAACGACATCGCGAGCTTTCAGAGAAGAGTCTGCATCACGAGCACCTTGAAGTGCGGTTTGTAGGAAATCATTCAGTGCAGAAGTGTCTTCGTGCTCATTCCAATACTTAGATGCCAAATGACCGATATCCACGCGGCTAGAAGCAATGCTCATTTCACATAGTGCTTCAATGATAGGCATTGTCTGCTCTAGAGAAAGAGGGTTTCCAGTGTATCGTCTTGCTACGCGGTGAGTTTTGAGAATGTCGATAGTAGTGGCGTTGATAAGCGTTTTACCGAACAGAACCACTTCGATTCCTTTTTCACGATACAGCTTACCAATTAGAGGGGAAATAGATTCAGCAATCGTTTGGCTAGTTTGCCAGTCTTGGAGATATTTCTCTGGACTCATTGTTGTATTGGACCTTTCACGTTTTGGGGGCTAACCATACTCGCCGCTGTTTACCTCTACGGTAGAGCGTAGGAGTTTGGTGGTAATGTAGGGTTGTAATAATTATGGGGCGAATTCTACGGTTGAAGGGCTTATTCTGCTAGGAAAAATAAATCCAGTGAAAATCACTGTTATACGGTGATTATATGGATGATTAATGTGACTAAGGCGTTGTATTTAAGGTGTTGACATTTTCAAATGTGCAAACTTATTTTGCGATGATAATGTTTTCCATCAATAGTTTTGATTGAAATTAAGACTGTTAATTACATTAATTTGTGATGTGAATCGATAACGCAACTCAAGAGGTAAACATAAAAGTCGTAATTATGCTTTTTGTTAACTAAGACGAATGGATGGCCTTAAATAGGTTTGTGAGTTTGAAATTTAATATCAAAAATTTGCAGCACATCACAATGTGAACTTAGGTTAATACCTCATAAATTATATATTAACCATTTAAATACTATGTCTACTATTCACGAGAGGAGAAAAATCAGGATTAAACTTCGTATCTGATAAGTTTCGAACGGCCTAAAATTACCAGCCCTGAGGGTTGAGAGACTTGAGGCTTATCAATAAAACGACGATTTACTACGCTAAGTTTCTAGTTTCATTGGTTACGTTGTCACTCTTGGGGCGGCTGAGTCATACCGCTATGAAACTCTTTCGTTCCTAGACGTTGTCTAATCCAATAAACCTTGTTTAAATCGACGACATAGCTGTAGTCACTTGGCGTTTACGATCAAAATTAGAAGGAAATGACATGTTTAATCTCGCGATTATTGGGACGAACTGGATATCTCAACAATTTGTTGAAGCAGCGATACAAACGGGGGAGTTTCGCCTCAAAGCCGTATACTCGAGAGAGTTTGACAAGGCGCGTTCATTTGGTGCGCCATACCATGCAGAGACTTTCTATGACAGTTTAGACGCTTTGGGCAATGATCCCGATATTGATGCGGTTTACCTTGCTAGTCCAAATTCACTTCATGCGCCTCAAGCGCTGCAAATGCTAAAATCTGGTAAGCATGTCATTTGTGAAAAGCCGATAGCCTCAAATTACGCCCTTGCACAAGAGATGTTTAAGTGCGCTGAAGAAAATGAAGTCGTGCTTTTTGAGGCATTTATGTCGCCTTACACTCCCAACTTTACTGTGTTGAAAGAAAGCCTGCCCACCATTTCTCCGTTAAGACATGCGACAATCAGCTATTGCCAATATTCATCGCGCTATCAAAAGTATTTAAACGGCGAGAACCCGAATACATTCAATCCCGATTTTTCCAATGGCTCAATTATGGATATCGGCTATTACTGCCTAGGCGCTGCGATTGAGTTATTTGGCGAGCCTAACCAGGTTCAGGCCAGTGCGTTTGTTTTACCATCTGGTGTAGACGGGTGTGGTAGTGTGACGCTCGCCTACGATGGTTTCAACGTTAATCTACTGCATTCAAAAGTGAGTGACTCGTTGATCCCGAGTGAATTTCAGGGTGAACAGGGTAGTGTGCTAGTTGATATGATCTCCACCGGGCGTGGCGTCGAGCGCATTCTTCGTGGTCAAGAGAAAGAAGTTCTGACTCTGCCACAAACCGAAAACCACATGTTTTACGAAGCGAAAGCTTTTGCCGAGCAACTTAAGTTAGGTGTGATTGATGAGAGCACCAAACAACGCTCATTGACGGTAGCAAAAGTCCTGACTGAAGTCAGAAGACAAACTGGCGTTGTTTTTCCAGCGGACAAAACGGCTTGATGTATTAGAAGGCGTCCGAGGTAAAGAATGATGCCCTTGCGTGTGGATAATGCCAATCGCCCATTACCGGGTCATTCCAGCGAGCCATAGCGAGACTAGGAATCTATTATCAACACGCTGAAAAAATAGAGGAATAATTTTGGCGACAAAGGGCTCCGATAGAAGATTCTGAATCACGCTCCTTCGTCGCTGTCCAGAATGACGGCTGGTTGTGATCTACCGTTCGCCGTTAAACGAGCGGTACGATCACATGTGGAGGGCTTTGTTCCAGCAATGAGTGAGTTGCTCGCATTATCAGCTTAATTCGCTTTACGCATTTCAGACAACATTACGATAGTGCGACGATATGTGAGATAAGCAGCGATGCCCGCGCATATATTACCGAGACAAGCACCAAGCAGAAGGCCTCTGATTCCCCCAATCTGAGAGCCAACCCATAAACACGGCAGGAAAAAGACGAACAGACGTAACGCCGAAACGGTAAGCGCCGTGTATGACTTACCTAATGCATTGCAGACAGAAACCATCAGCATACATACGCCCAGCGAGCCCAAGCTAATCGGAACGATCATCAAATGCATTTCTAACACTTGCTCAACCTGAATATCACTGGTCATTAATAACGCCAGAGGGTTCGCGACAGCAAAGGTAATAACGGCAATTAAGAGCTGGAAGATCATAATAAACTTAACCGCAATACTTACCAGCGATTGAATATCATCATAGTTTTTTGCGCCAAGCAATCGCCCTACCATTGGTGGTAAAGACATAGTTAATGCGAGCACGGAGACAATAGCGAAAAACTCAAAACGCGATCCCAGCGCCCATGCCGCGACGGCTGCCGTACCAAATCCAGCCAGTAGCTTAGTTGCGAGCATGGAAGACAAAGGAGGCAAGAGCTGGCTTATCATCGCCGGCCCCATTATATTGCCGATAGAACGGACACTCTTTACTACGTTTAAGTCTTGCCATTGTGTTGTGGCCCAATGGTTCTTTTTGACTCGTGGAGCCACGACCAAAATACCGAAACTGAACGCGGTAATTGTCGCAAGCGCTGCGCCATTAATGCCGAGATCGAAGGTAAAAATGAAGATCGGATCGAGAACTAAGTTCACGCCGCTGGTGATCATCATCATAGTGCCCGGCAACATGGTATTTCCGTGGGCTCGACAGATGCTGTAGTAAAAGTAGAGGAGGGCACCAGTCCAGGAGCTCAGTAACCACCATGGCCAGTAACTATCGATGATAGGCATAACCGTATCCGGCGCGCTGAGCATGGATAATATCGGGTATCGAAGCAACCAAATTAACACACTGATTATCGCAACCCCTACCGAGCCTATCATCAGGACTAAACCGCCAAGTTGTTTAGCATAGCGTGTTTCATTGGCTCCTAGTGCTTTAGAGATAACCGCAGTTGTTGCGATACCTAAGCCTACCTGAATCCCGATCACGACCATTTGCAGTGGTAGTGTGAATCCTTGCACCGCCAAAGGTAAGACGCCAAGTTGGCCGATAAAAGCACTGTCCACAAGCTGAAAACTCATCAGTGATAAAACACCAAAGAGCATGGGCCATGTCATCGAGAACAATTGCTTGGCTAATGTAGGTTGAGGACTGATCGTAGTTGAGGACATAGAAAGCTTATTCAGTTATTAGGTTTGGGATAACGTTGGTGCAATTGTACACACCACTTTGATCCGTGACAAAAACAAACCCCGAGCAAGTTGTCTTACTCGGGGTTCAAATTATAACAGAACTATTGGTGTCTATTTCTTGCCGCTAGTTTGCTTGTCTTCTTCCGTCAGTTCACGAATGCGACGGCTGATGTCACGACGTGCTTTAGAGATTTCTGCGCTCTTGATGATGTGGTCATCAACACGATCTTCGTAATCTGCTTTCATGTTTTTGATGATCGCTAAGATATCGTCGTGACTCATCTCTGGCTTGATGTAGTCTAGAAGGTTTTCTAGCAGGTCTACACGTTTGCGGTTATCACGAACTTTTTTCTCGTTATCAAGAAGCTCTCGTTTCAATTTATTCTTGCGACGAGCTTGGCTAACGATTTCAAATACGCTACTCATAGTTCCCTTTCCTAATTTGTGAATATCTTTCTCGATTAAAGCACAACATCCCGTAGCATAACAGTCTTTAGATCAATCACGACGATGAGTTGAACACTTCTCGACCAATCATTGGTTGACAAGCCTTACAGCAAGAAATCATCGCTAGTTTGTGCCAGCTCAGCCTGATTTGGCGTTCCTTCAAAGCCAAGGAAATTTCGTAATTAAAACGACTCATGCACTACTATTTCCGTACTCGAATTGTCGGCCATCGCTAAACAAAACCGGTCTTTGTGAGACTTAGTTTGGATAAATATGTGTTTAACGCTGGGTTAGAATGAATCGATGCGTTGTCATGATTGAGCCTTCACTATATTATCAGCATCACTAAATACAAAATGATGACACTTGATATGGACTCTCGTAACACTGCGGAGCAAGTCGACAGTCAAGATAGTGAACAAGTCACGAGCTCTTTGGCTGAGAAGTTAAAAACAGCATACATCAATGCGCGTAATCAACTCGAAATTACAGAAGTTGAACTCAATCGTTCGAAAATAATGATGATTGATGAAGATGGTAACCTGAGAAAAGTACCTATTCTCTCCGAGCACTAAGACCAAACCCGATTCATAAAAGGAGTCAGGTCTTAGTCTATGCTTTAGCCTGACTACCTTATAACCAAGTTATTTCAAAACCGTTTAGGTTTCAATCTGACACCTTGAAGTGACTTGAGTATAAAATTCAAATGCAAAAAATAATAAGGAATGCATTATGAAAGTTGAGCTAACGGCAACAGAAGCACGAGTAATTGGTTGCCTGATCGAGAAAGAAGTGACGACCCCCGATCTTTATCCCCTTAGTCTGAATGCACTTACCAACGCATGTAATCAAAAAAGCAATCGTGAGCCAGTCATGTCGTTGTCCGAGTCCGATGTATTAGATGCGGTAGATGCGCTGATTGAACGTCGACTCGTCAGTGACGAAAGTGCTTTTAATAGCCGAGTGAGCAAATATCAGCACCGTTTTTGCAACACAGAGTTTGGCGACCTTAAACTGACAGAGCAAGAAAAAGGCATTGTATGCTGCATGTTGTTGCGCGGGGCTCAGACGCCAGGTGAGATTCGCACCCGAACTAACCGCCTGACCACGTTTCGCGATGTTAAAGAGGTGGAAAACGTCCTGGAACACTTAGCGAGCGAAGAAAAAGGCCCATTAGTCGTAAAACTGCCACGAGAGGCTGGTAAGCGTGAATCTCGTTATATGCATTTATTCTGCGGTGAAGTGGATTTCTCTGCTATCGAGACAACAGCGACTGTGTCACCGAGCTCAGATCGTGTTAGTCAGCTTGAACAAGAAGTGGCAATGCTGAGAGAAGAACTCGATGCTTTGAAAGCTCAGGTAGAATCTCTACTTTGATGAGTGAAAGTGTGGAGCAGGTTTGGAGTGTTTATTTGATACGGAATAACCGTAATGCACTCTATTGTGGTGTAACTAATGATCTTGAGCGCCGATTTAAACAGCATCAGGATGGTAAAGGCGCCAAGGCACTGAAAGGTAAAGGCCCATTAGTTCTGGAATGGACAATGAGGTTTGACTCCAAGAGTGTTGCAATGAAAGCTGAGTATTTTATAAAGCAACTCGCGAAAAAGAAAAAAGAGTTATTAGTTGAGTCAAAAGCGTCACTTAGCCTAGATGAAAACCACAGCTTGAATTTGACCGAACTGCCGTCAAATACTTACAAATGATCGACTAAACGCACAACACTGACTAACCATAAGCCGCCGGTTTTTTAAGGCGGCTTCTTTTTAGCGAAAATCTATTTTTACAGTATGATGGAATGTCGTGCAATATTCGTTTGTTATGTAAGATTTATCTGACGCATAATGTAGAACGAAGAAAATGATATTGAAACCAGTACTGAGTGGAAGGTAGATTACAATAGTTCAACGCGCCCAAGTAACGGATGACTCGGCTAGATAATAAATAGAGTGAATGAAGCTCGAAAAAACTAAAAGAGCAACAGATGAAAAAAGAGTTAATATTCTCCCTCGTTTTAATGATTGGTATTTCCCCTGCATCACATGCTTCGCAAGTGTTGAATGGGTATTGGGAATATCAAGAGTTTCTCGATGAATTCCCCGAGCAAAAGCAGCTAACCAATGCGCTGGCTGAAGCTGTCAGAGAAAACCCGAAACCGATTACTAGCGAGAAAAAGCGTGAACTGAAAATTTCTGTGGTTTACCCGGGGCAGCAAATTTCAGATTACTGGATCAGAAATATTGATGCGTTTGAAAAACGGTTAGACAAGCTGAATATTAACTATCAGCTCAATCAGGTTTTTACTCGTCCAAACGCCGATATTAAACAGCAGAGTCTCTCTCTAATGGAGGCTTTGAAAAGCAACTCGGACTATCTCATATTTACTCTCGATACTACCAGACATCGTAAGTTTATCGAGCATGTATTGGATTCGAAAAAAACCAAATTGATCTTACAAAACATTACGACACCGGTAAGAGATTGGAATAATCACCAGCCGTTTCTTTATGTTGGTTTTGATCACGCAGAAGGCAGCAGAAAATTGGCGCAAGAGTTTAGCCAACGCTTCCCCAAACACAGCCACTACAGCGTGCTTTATTTTTCAGAAGGCTACATTAGTGATGTGAGAGGGAATACATTTATTAACCAGGTAAACCGTGACAGCAACTTTGAGCTACAATCTGCATATTACACCAAGGCGACAAAGCAGTCTGGGTATGAGGCGGCAAAAGCCAGTCTGGACAAGTACCCTGATGTCGATTTTATTTATGCTTGCTCAACAGACGTCGCTCTTGGTGCCGTTGAAGCGCTAGCAGAACTCGGGCGCGATGATATTATGATTAATGGTTGGGGAGGGGGCTCTGCAGAGCTAGACGCCATTTTAAATGGAGAGTTGGATATAACCGTCATGCGTATGAACGACGATACAGGTATTGCGATGGCAGAAGCCATAAAGTGGGATTTGGAAGGGAAGTCAGTACCAACCGTATATTCTGGTGACTATGAAGTCGTCACCACATCTGATTCTCCTAAAAGAATAGAAGCCTTAAGAAAGCGCGCATTTAGATACTCAGATAATTGATGACAAATACATCAACTAGAAAGCGTCGCTCTTTGTCGACGCTCATTACTAAAATTATTATTCTGGTTCTTGCTCCGATAATTTTAGGCATCTTCGTTCAGAGTTATTACTTCTCCAAACAGATTATTTGGCAGGAAGTTGACAGGACAAAGCAACAGACATCTGCCCTGATTCTGAATATTTTCGACAGTCATTTCGCTGCGATTCAAATCCACCACGACAGCAACTCTAAAAGCGATGTGGTGCTGGATTTTTATAGTCAGCGTGACGAAGAGGCCTTGAATTTCTTTTTTCTAAGCATTGATCAGGGTGATCCTGCGCACACGCCTGAAATTCGCTTCCTCACAAATCATCAAGGCATCATCTGGGATGACGGAAACGCCCATTTTTATGGCATTAATGACTCAATACTCGATACTATTTCCAGTAGCGTCACATTCACCAATAACTGGTACTACATTACGTCACTGACCCCAATGGGCGCACGCCACCTGCTGGTTAGAAGAGTACCAGTACTTGAGCCTAAAACGGGTGAAGTGATGGGTTACTCCTACAATGTTGTCGTTCTGGATAACAACTTTGGCTTGATGGAAAGGCTGAAGAACGAAGGTAACGTCGATAATGTTGTACTCATTTCCAACAACCTACCTTTAGCTAACTCATTAGCTGGCGATGAATCTTATAAAATATTTGATGTTCTGAAACGCAAAGAGTCTCAAGAGAAACTTGACCAATTACTGATTATTAAAACACCCATTGAGGTGAACGCAGCGCATACCGATTTGTCTTTGCTGACAGTTCAGGACAACCAAAGTGTCGTTACCCTGCAGGTTCAGCACCTTTTGGCAATGATGGCTTCGGTAATCGGGATGGTTTTAATTGCCTTACTGACTAAAGAGTGGATTGAAAACAAGGTATCAGAACAACTCGACTCTTTGATGTCTTATACGCGTTCAGCGCGTGAAGAAAAAGGATTTGAGCGTTTTGGTGGGTCAGATATCGAAGAATTCGACGATATAGGAACGACGCTAGAAAACACGTTTGAAGAGCTAGAAGCACAAAAACGTTCATTTCGCGACCTGTTTAACTTTGCTTTGTCGCCGATAATGGTGTGGTCTGAAGTTGGAGTACTGATACAAATAAACCCGGCGGCGAGGAAAGAGCTGGTGCTCGAAAATGACTCGAAGACAATGCCTCCGGTGTTTAAAAGCTTTAAAGAAAAATTACTTCCGCATCTGCGTATGGCATCACAAGGTGCAACCTTAACCGGGGTAAACGTACCGATCGGGGAAAAAGTGTATCGCTGGAACTTATCACCCATTCTTGTTGAAGGCGATCTCAGTGGCATCATTGTTCAAGGGCAAGACATCACAACCCTTATAGAAGCAGAAAAGCAAAGTAATGTCGCCAGAAAAGAAGCAGAAAAATCCGCTCAAGCTCGCGCGGATTTTCTAGCTAAGATGAGTCACGAAATTCGAACGCCGATAAATGGGATTTTAGGTGTCGCCCAGTTATTGAAAGGATCGGTTCAATCACAAGAGCAGAGTAATCAGATAGATGTGCTCCGCCATAGTGGTGAGCACTTGCTTGCTGTTTTGAATGATATTTTAGATTTTTCTAAAATCGAGCAAGGGAAATTTAATATTCAAAAACACTCGTTTTCCTTCACTGATACCGTTCGTACTTTAGAGAATATTTATCGTCCGATCTGTGAAAGCAAAGGTGTAGATCTGGTCATTGAGAACCAGTTAGATCCGAAGCTGGCGCTGTTTACTGATCAGGTTCGTTTCAACCAAATCATGTTTAACCTACTTAGTAACGCTGTCAAATTTACCCCATCAGGAAGTGTTCGGCTGAGCGCGGAGTTAGAACAGTTTGAAGGGGCTGAGAACAGCGTACTAGTGGTCGAGATTTCGGACACGGGTATTGGTATCGACCCGAGTAAACTCGACCAGATGTTTGAGCCGTTTGTGCAAGAAGAAGAAACCACAACACGTGAATATGGTGGTAGTGGTTTAGGACTGACGATCGTCAAGAGTTTAGTCGATATGTTAGATGGTAATGTTCAAGTTCAAAGTCAAAAAGGGGTTGGAACAACGTTCGTTGTGACATTACCAGTGAAAGACCGTGAGCGTATCTTGGATGCAAACAAACCAAACCGCCATATTAATCCTGAGGATTTGTTTAGTGAAACCTTGAAAGTCCTGCTTGTTGAAGACAATCATACTAATGCGTTTATTTTAAAAGCCTTTTGTAATAAATACGAAATGCAGGTTGATTGGGCAAAAGACGGGCTTGAGGCTATCGAGCGGTTAAAAGATCACAGCTATGATTTGATCTTGATGGATAACCAACTTCCTCACTTAGGTGGTATAGAAGCCACAAAAGAGATTCGCAGAAATTTGAAATTAGGTACGCCGATTTATGCTTGCACGGCTGATACCGCGAAGGAAACTGGTGATGCGTTTATGGAAGCGGGAGCGAATTACATCTTACTCAAACCGATTAAAGAGAATGCGTTCCACGCTGCACTTTTGGATTATAAACAGCGATTCTTAGACGACTGAGCGTAATAAAAATATCACCAAACATCAGGCACAACACAAGTTGTGCCTTTTTTATTCTCCTTAGCTCATCCTGCTGCCAAATTTCTTTCCTTGAACTTAATGTGATTTTTGTCACAAATCTATTTACTTAGCATGCTAACTATTCTATATTGCTTAGCATGCTAAGTAATTGAGTGTTTCAAATGATTCAAGATGTCGATATTTTGAGAGAGCTTTCCGTTGCGGAAAAACTCTCTCGTGTCTCTCGTTTATGGAAAATGGTCGCAGATCGAGAACTTGAGCCTCTGAACCTGACGTACCCGCGTTGGACTGCCTTATGGAAGTTGCATCGCATGGGGGACAACGTCAGTCAGAAGCATCTCGCGGAAGCACTAGAGATAGAGCTGTCGTCATTAATGCGAACCTTAAAATTACTCGAAGAGCAGTCTCTGGTAATACGACGTTGTTGTGAGTATGACAAGCGAGCTCGTATTGTTAGTCTGACTGATGAAGGTAAAGCTCTTATTACTCAACTAGAGAGCCGAATCTATGAGGTTCGTAGAAAATTACTGTCGGACATTAATGATGACGAGCTGAAAACCATGGGGTTAATCCTAGAACAAATTGCTCGTAATGCACTTGATACACTTAGCGAATAAGTCAGAAAACCTAATAAAGAGAAGTTAAATCCTATGACTCCAGACCAAAAGTTCGCGCGCTGGATTAAATATTCATGCGTAGCGTTTGTCCTTGTCTTTGCTTATTTTCTAATTGCTGACCTGGCAATGCCCCTTACTCCTCAAGCAATGGCAACTCGTGTGGTAACCAAAGTAGCGCCACGTGTGAGTGGGCAAATCACAGAAATTTACGTAACAAACAACCAAGAAATCCATAAGGGTGACGTGTTGTTTCAGATCGATCCAGAGCCTTACCAGTTGGCGGTTGAGCGTGCTCAGCTCAATTTTGATCAGGTTATTCAAAATAATGACCAGTTGGACGCTTCAATAGCAGCGGCTAAAGCGGATGTGCAAGCAAGCAAGATTGTTGCAGAGCAAAAGGTGAGAGAAGCAGCGCGTTTGAATAAGCTGTTTCATCGCAACGGCACCTCTCAGCAGCAACTTGATGATGCGCAGAGCAGTGCTACCGCTGAAAAAGCCAACCTTTTGGCAGCTCGCGCTCGTCTTAAGGAGTTAGAAGTGAGCCGTGGTGAATTGGGTGAAGATAATGTCAGCGTTCGTGTTGCGCAGAACCAACTTAAGCAAGCAGAGCTGAATCTGTCTTACACCAAGGTTATTGCTGAACATGATGGCGTGGTCGCCAACCTTCAACTAGAAGCAGGTGCTTACGCCTCTGCGGCGAGCCCTCTGGTTGCATTGGTCTCAGATGATGTTGACATCATTGCTGACTTTCGTGAAAAGAGCCTACGTCACTTTAATCGTGACAGCCGTGCACTCGTAGCATTTGATAGCTTGCCGGGCGAAGTTTTTGAAGCTCGAATCACAAGTATTGATGCTGGCGTAAGTTCAGGTCAGTTCGATGCTGATGGCCGACTTGCCACACCGACAGAGACGGACCGTTGGGTTAGGGATGCGCAGCGTATGCGTTTACATTTAGCGATCGATGATCAAGAACACCATTCGTTCCCAGCCGGGGCACGCGCGACAGTTCAACTGTTACCTGAGAATGTGGTTTCTGGATGGTTTAGTAACCTTCAGATTCATTTCTTGAGTGCCTTGCATTACATCTATTAATCAGGAGGTGGTATGAAGTTATGGGACCACCCCATGTCAGAGAATGATCTCCGACAGTGTCTTAGAATCGCTACTGGCGCGACGATAGGTTTCACCGTATGTAAGCTATTTGGGTGGAACTACGGTGTATTCTACACTGTGACACCTATGCTGTTGCTTGGTATGGTGCCTGTGATGAGCTTGCACGCGGCTCGTCAGATGATCTTTGCTGCCGTAGTTTGTGGCCTTGAGGTCGGTATTCTTGCAGGACTGTTTGGCGGTCATCCATTTATGATGACGATGATTGCTTTCGGTTTATTTCTGTACAAGTTTGCTTGTATGTCTAAAGGCAGTCTATTCTTGTTCGGTGCAAGTAGTGTATTAAACCTGAGTATCATGTTGCACTTTTCCAGTTATGTGAGTACGGATCTCAATGATCTGATTTTCAGTAATTTGGAAGCGAATGTTCTCTCAGTAGTTGTTGCGTACTTAGTGACGTTTCTGATCCCAGATGCGGAGCCTCGCCAACCTCCGGTCAGACCTTCGGAGCCGAAGAAAAGCCATCGCATGCGTCATGAAGCATTGATGGGAGCGAGTATCGTAACCATGTCGTTTCTGGTTTTCCAAGTTTTCGACTTAAGTGACTCTTTGTCTGCTCAGGCGACGACGATACTGTTGTTGTTTCCAATGCATTGGAACGGTGCCCTAGGCTATGCTCGCAAAAGAGCGATGGGTACGTTATTGGGAGTGGCGTTCGGCATTACTAGTCAGCTGGTGCTGTATGATTGGTCGGATACTTTACTATTCGTCGTTCCTCTGTTGTGGATTGGCGCAATGATCTTTAGCTACATGCACGTTAAAGAATCGAGTGGATCTGGTGCCGGCTTTGGTGGGTTAACCACGTTAGGCATTTTGTTTGGTCAATACTTAAGCCCAGGTGGTGACTTGATCTTTAGTGCGCTTTATCGGGTGAGCAGTATCTTGTTTGCCATTGTTGCGACGCTGCTGGTGACTTATCTGGTACATCGATTCCTTAACAGCTTTGAGGCGACTCGCTTTGGCGAACAATAGCTGTTCAATTCTCTTTTAGCATTAAACGCTGGTTGCTGGACAGAAAATACTGTTCCAGCAACGATATTTTCAGTTGGTCAGTCATCGCGATTGGCTTCTCAAACTTAATGCCAATTATCCAGCCTTTTGTTAACTTCTTGATATTCGCAATCAAGCAATCATTATCTTTACCAACATAAACACTGAGTGCGGAAGCAATCGTGACGTTATCACCCACTTGGAACTCTGGCTCAATTAAGGTCGTAATGCCGATTCCGGCTAATGAAAAGTCGATCAAACTTCCAGTGTAAAGATTACCCTTGTGGTCAATTGTACAACCCATTTTAAGTTTGTAGCGTTCAAACTCGCGAACGGGTTTTGTGGCAAACGTCTTGGGTAAGCGAACAAACAACAGGGGGGAAGGGTGGACAATGTGCATTAACACGCTGGACTTGAACGCAACAACATGCCCCAGTTCTGTATCTGACACGCCACGAATAACGACATCGGCATTATTGAGCCTTCTGATCGCATGATCTTCTACTAGTCTCGTAGGAATATCTATTATCAGGTAGGCGTTTTCCTTACAGCCTAAATAAGTGGTCGAGTATGAGCTGCTCTTTTGCGGACCTAGCTCCATTTCAATGGATAACTTAGTTCCCGGTTTTAAGAAATGACTCAATTCATCTTTCGTGTGTGTTGCTGGCATATCATCAAGTGTTTTATTCCCTTATTGTTAGGGAGGCTATCAGAACAGCATTTGTTCAGGCAATATACTTTGTGTAAATAACGGCTTATTAGAGCTTTTTTACCTATTCGATCACTACTCTATTCACGTTACCATAAAATTTGATGATAGAGTGACCACTTCTCGCATAGTTCCACTTTGTATTAATACCAAATTAGTGGATATGATAATTGGCGCATAACCTATGGCTTCTTAACGATGCGCTGGCGGACGATAAGGTTGGCTCAGGTCACTTTTCAAAAATATCTGGCTGGCGACAATACTGCCACATGTCACTAGCATCAGGGCCAGCCATGTTAGAGTATCAGGTTGCTCATCAAAGATTGGGATCGCTATTAGCGTCGCAACGACCGGAGTTAGAGAACCAAAAGCTGCACTGGCTTCCGCACCAATGACTCGGATGGCGTATATAAAAGTATACGAGGCGATCAAGCCAGCTCCTACCCCTTGAAGTAGGGCATGTCCAAATAGCTCTTTCCAAGGCCAGTACTTGATTGGCGTAATAGCTAAATAGCTGTCTGCCCAACCGAAACCCACGGCGATGGTAAGTAGTGCCAGTGAAGCAATCGCCACAAAACCCGCACACACATGAGCATTCAGGTTGGCGACGCGCGCACTAATGGTAAAGACAGCCCACATTACACTGCCAGTAAGAAATAGTAGATGCCCTTGTAATTGTGACCAGTTGTAATCCGCACCTGCGTTGGAAAACAAGAAGACAAAGATACCCAATAATACCGTTGCAAGGCCAAATAAACGGTGCTGGCTCAAGGCTTGTTGATAAAAAATTACGGCGATGGCAGAGACAAATAGCGGTAATGTGCCTGGGATCAATGCACTGGCATGGGAGACTGGCGCGAGGTGCATGGCACTACCCACGATCAGTAAGTAAGGCAGCCCGCTACCCATAACAACGCCAGTTAAGTATTTGTTGGGAATAGCGCTTATTGCTTTTTTGTTCTTTAGGACAAAAGGTAACAAGATCACGCTCGGAATCAAAAATCTAACTAAAGCGATATCGGCTGGATGAAGTTCTGAAATCGCGCCTGCTTTGAGAGAAATGAAAAAACCGGACCAGAGAAGTAAGGTCACAAATATTGCTGCGTATCCCAGAATCATGCCAAACGTACCAACTTGCTATCGATGTGTTCATTGTCGAATAAAAACGACGCTCAATGGTGGCAATTTGTGACGTGATTTATTTCAATGTTGGTGAAAAAACGCGTATAAAGTGCAAATATTGATGATATTTGGCAGGTAGTGAGAAATGGACAAAATAGACAGGCAGTTGCTTAACCTGATTCAAAAGGACGCCACATTGACGACGGCTGATCTCGCAGATCGAGTCGGGTTGTCGCCTTCACCATGTGCAAGGCGAATAAAGCGCCTTGAACAAGAAGGTGCCATTAATGGTTATCGAGCGATATTATCCCGCAGCAAGGTTGGTATCGCGATGACGGTGTTCGTTGAAGTGAGTTTGAATAACCACCAAGCCTCTTCGATTGATGAATTTGAATATTCGATCGTAGAGATGGACGAGGTCATCTCATGTCATGTGGTGTCGGGCGCTTACGATTACTTGCTAGAAGTGGTCAGTAAGGATCTTGAAGGCTATGAAAACTTCACCAGGAAACTACAAAGGCTGGAGAACGTTAAAGACATTCATACCCATCTAGCAATACGAGAAGTAAAGAGGAATGGGAGTCTTCCGGTTTATGCTTGATCAAAAAAGCGAAGTCCGTTTACTGACTTCGCTTTAGAATTCTTTACGATTTATTGGCTATTTTTGTATTGTGATATTTCACAATTGCCGGTCCGTCTATCTACTTTAAATGAGAAAGCAGCTGAATGGTATTCCCTCCCATCGCTCCAAATTGTTTCTCCGAAGATTTTACAAAGGTCCAGATCACTGATTGAACCGAATTGTTTTACGTGCCTAACTACTGACAAAAACTTGGCTTTAGTAGTATTAGGGGCTTGCCTGTTACTTAATCGATTGATAACCATTTTTGTAGCATCATCTCCAGCCAGTTGTGACTATATGTTAAACTTTATTAATGGCTAAAGTACCCAATTATTAGCCACAAGTAAAGCATTATTGTGACCTGTGTCTCTTAAATTTATCCAGATTGAATGCAAATGATTCAAATTGGTGCGGCAGATTAAGGTGTGGCTGAATTTATGTTTCGCTGATGTTTCGCTGATGTTAATGCTCTCGCTTCTCTTTCGTAGACGGCGGCTAAACCAAGATAAAGTGAGGATAATTTAGTATAGTCTTCAGCTAGTTGGTTCGCATTAGTCTGATACCACTCCGCGGTAATTTGATTTGACATCTTTTCTGACAATTTGCAACTTTGAGCTAATTTCTCCCAACCGTTGGCCGACCATTTAGATTGTGTGCTGAGTTTCGTTATTTCACTAGCTTTTTGAGTTAACTCTTGGCGATATTTTATAGATGCGTCTAGTTGGGTCTGGAGCATATCTCTACGAGATTTTACACGCCATAGCAGCACAAGTTCGTCAGGAGAAAACTCTTTAGATAACAGTGGTCGCTGTTTATGTTCCATCAGAAGAGCGTTGAAGACTTTAACATGTTTATTGTACTTGGCTTCTAGCCTGTTGTATTCATTAAGGTTATCATTCCATGAGGATGGGGTGCATGGCACGTTTGAATAGCATACCGATGGGAAGACGAAAAGCAAAAGTATCCATTTAAGCTTGTTTATCATTATTATTCACGTTAGTTAAGCGACTCTTTTAACTATAGTTTATTGCTGGCGAAGTATAATCAAGTATCTTTTGGGATATTTGCCCAAAATAGAAGGGAAAAGATATGAAGAAAGCGCTTATCGCGATTGCTGTTTTGTTGCTGCTTGGAGGCGCTGGGGCTGGTTGCTATTTCGTCTTTATGCAAAAGGATCAGCCTGAACAGGCAGCCGAAGCGACCTCTCCTAAAGATCGAGTAAAAGAAGCAGCGCCAAAACCGGTTATGGATTTGGAAGCGGTACCGCCTGAAACGATGGAATATTACGTGATTGAACGTCAGGTTAGCGCGTACAACAAACCAGACCATAACGCGTTAGTTGTTGATACGATCTACAAAGGGGAAAAGGTCGTCGTTTTGGAAAAGTCTAACGGTTGGTATCGTATCTCCGATTATCTCGTTTACGAGGAAGGCGGTGAGGAGACTGCGGAATGGTTAGATGCAAAAGGGCTTTCGGATGCTGAACCAGTGATCAAAGAACAAGAGCGCTTAGAGATACTCGATGGGTATTTACAAAAATCTGACGATTTAAAAGAAAATCTAGAAATATTCCGCAACAAGACACAACTGCTGTTGGACGATAATACGTGTGAGCCAGAAGACTTCACAGAACTCGGCGGGTGGGTTCGTTCCGTGACCTATAAGCAGCGCAATGTGTACTTCATTTACTGTGGTGGCCTGGAGCAAGAGAATAAAATCTATCTGGACGTCGATAGTGGCGAAATATTCTATCGTTAGACGCAAAGCGTTTACCTAATGGCAAAGATGGAATCAGAGATTTAGATCTTTTTAGTTGTTCAGCTTAATCAATAGGCATAATATTGACCGCGTCGAGTTTATAAACTGAATGTAAATTGTTGGTGTCATTCCAGCGAGCCATAGCGAGACTAGGAATCTAGTATCAGTTTGTAGGGATGTTTTAGTCATCACTTTAGTAACAAAGCTCTCGAATAGTAGATTCTGAATTACGCTCGTTCCTCGCTGTTCAGAATGACGAACTAGTTTGCGTATTTTGTTTAAAGCTAAGAGTTTATTTAGTTTTTAACTCGGTTTGTTTTTTGTTTTAGTGAGATTTCATGCCGCTGATTTATCTTAGAAAGCTATTTTTTTTGCTGCTTGCAATGGTATTACTGCCAGTGCATGTTTCGGCTGCCCAAGCTGATCAGAGAACTCACTTACCGCATTTCAGTAAACTGCAGCCTTTTGTTGCAGCAAGCACATCCCCAATTTCAGACGATGACATTTCTGAGGCGTCAGAAGAATCCACGCGTGCGCCTGTATCTGAAGGTCATGCACATTCAGATTCGTCAGCGATATTTAATTCGCAGCGCTGGCTCTCTCATGTCCGGGAAGAGATTGGTGACGAAGATGTCGATTTTGTCGGCGACCTCAATGCGCCTTACTATGCTGATGTTGGCTATAGTTACAGCCTAATCAATATCAACTGGCGTCAAAACCAGTCCATTTTTCATCATTTCACAAGTGACTATCGCCTTTCTGGTTGGAAAGAATCCAATGCGATGTACGTTGCTCTCAACAGTCAGTTTTCTGCCTAAACACCATCACTCAGCACATTCTGTGCAATCTCAACACGACGACGGTATTCATCAGAACAGATCTGTGTTCTGAGCATTCTTATCCTGGATTATTTTCTGGGCGTAGGTTGTCGTGTCTTGACTCTATCAAAGTAAAATCTTCACCTAAGGGTGAGGGGATGATGTTTATATGAAGAAAACACCAAAACCAGCCAAAAGTAGAAAATTACTAAACCACTATTCTGCCTGGAAATATGTCGTGCTTATCGCGACAATCATTATCCTGACGCTGAGCGCCATTCCGACCTGGTTTGGCGAGCAGCCATCGATCCAAGTGACCTTTTCTGACCAAAACCAGAGTGAAATGTCGCTGGTACAGCTCAATCAATTGTTTAAAACGAACCATATTTCCACAGACAGAATCATCGAAAAAGACGGCAAAACAACCATCGTTTTTGGCAGTGAAGACGCGCAAAGCAAAGCTCGTGTTCTGCTCAATAAACAGTTGGGTAAAGATGACAGCATCACCTTCTCGTATGTCTCTGTTGCACCAGAATGGTTGAGCGAGATGGGCTTTAACCCGATTAAGCTGGGCCTTGATCTACGTGGTGGTGTGCAGTTCCTGTTGAATGTTGATGTAAATAAAGCATTCGAAGAGCAAAGAGACGCACTGATCGATGAGATCAAAGCTGACCTGCGTGACAATCGAACACGCGGCGTACAGGTTCGCGCTGAAAGTGGTAATCGTATTGCAGTAAACAGTGAGAGTGAAAAGGCACTCGCTGAGGTAAACCAGTTCTTGCAGCAAAATTACCCAGGATGGGTAGCAAAAAGCTCAGTGAGAGGATTCGTGCTGGAGCCTAGTGAGCAAAATATCCAGGATTTCCAGTCCACGACTTTACAGCAGAACCTGAAGATCATGCGTGGCCGAATTGAAGAATTGGGTATTACGGAAGCACTTGTTCAGCGTCAGGGTAAAGAGAGCATTCGCATTGAGCTACCAGGTGTTCAAGATCCGGCACAAGCGAAAAATGTGATTGGTGCTACGGCAAGCCTGGCTTTCTATGAAGTGAAAGACGCAAGCAAAGCGCAAAGCAGTCAAGATTTGGTGCTAAAAGACAATGATGGTCGCACCGTGACACTGAGTAAGCGTCCGGTACTCACTGGGGAGCACATTGTGAACGCTCGTGCTGGTGTGGACAAGATGGGCATGTCAGAGGTAAATATCTCGCTCGACCATGCTGGTGGTAAGAAAATGAGTGACTTTTCTGCCACCCATATTGGTAAACCAATGGCGACGGTTTACCGTGAATACACAACGAATGAACGCGGTGTCACTGAGCGTAACGAACGTGTCATCAGTGTTGCGACGATTCAATCTCAGCTTGGCAGCCAGTTCCGTATTACTGGTGCAGGAAGCATGGATGAAGCACAGCAACTGGCACTTTTACTGCGAGCTGGCTCTCTGACCGCACCAGTCACCATTGTTGAAGAGCGCACAATTGGTGCTTCTCTTGGTGCCGAAAATATCCAAAATGGCTTTGCGGCATTGGCTTTAGGTCTAGGTCTAACGCTGACGTTTATGGCGCTTTGGTACCGCCGTTTAGGTTGGATCGCGAATGTGGCTCTGTGTGCCAACATGCTGTGTTTACTGGGGTTGATCGCTCTGTTACCGGGCGCAGTTCTTACTCTGCCGGGCATCGCAGGTTTAGTCCTTACGGTCGGCATGGCTGTCGATACTAACGTGATTATCTTTGAACGAATTAAGGACAAAATGCGTGAAGGCCGAAGCTTTGCACAGGCTATCGATCTTGGCTTTGACAGCGCATTTGCCACCATCCTTGATGCCAATATTACCACCATGATTACCGCTGTGATTTTGTACGCCATTGGTAACGGTCCGATCCAAGGCTTTGCTTTAACGCTAGGTTTGGGTCTGTTAACCAGTATGTTTACCGGCGTATTTGCTTCTCGAGCAATGATCAACTTAATTTGGGGCCGTGATGCCCGTCGTGATGTGAGGGTTTAATCATGGTCAAAATATTACAGCAGCATATTCGTAGAATTCGCTACTTTACTACCGTAGTTTCACTAATTTTAACTGTGATTGCGCTAGCCGCGTTGGGAATGAGAGGGTTAAACCTAGGCCTTGATTTTACCGGCGGGATGGTGACAGAAATTAGAATCGACAAGCAGTTAACCAATCAAGATTTGCTGAGTGCGTTACAGCCTGAATTGGGTGAATCGACATCTGTGACACGTTCTGGCGAAGAAGGTCGCTGGGTGATTCGCTATTCAGCGCCAGAACAAGGCCAAGAGCTACCAAGTGTTGCGGATGTATTAAAGCCGATTTCGCATCAAGTCGATGTGGTCAGTAACAGTATTGTCGGGGCGCAAGTCGGTCAGAACCTGTTTGAGCAAGGTGGTCTCGCGCTGCTCGTTTCGGTATTAACCATCCTGGCTTACTTATGTTTCCGCTTTGAATGGCGTTTAGCCAGCGGATCATTATTCGCCCTAGCACACGATGTGGTGCTTGTATTAGGTTTCTTCGCGCTTACTCAGATGGAGTTTAACCTGACTGTTTTTGCCGCAATTTTGGCGATTCTTGGTTACTCTCTCAATGACTCGATCATCATCGCTGACCGAATTCGAGAGCTGCTGATCGCGAAGCAGAGCTGGAAAACAGAAGAGATCAATGATCAAGCTGTCATTGCGACATTTCCTCGTACCATGGTGACTTCCGGAACCACATTAATCACAGTCGGGGCATTGTGGATCATGGGCGGATCTGCGTTGGCTGGATTTTCTACTGCCATGTTTATTGGCGTTCTATCGGGCACTTGGTCGTCTATTTCAATTGGTACCGTTTTACCAGAGCGATTGAAATTGGAGCCAAAACATTATTTACCAGTAGAGATTGATAGTGCGCCTTAATGCCTATTTCTCGTTACAGGTAAGGAAAAGCGCCACTCATTTAGAGTTAATACCGTTCGTTTAACAGCAAACGGTATTATCATCCGTCATTCTGAACAGCGACGAAGTAGCGTGATTCAGAATCTTCTATCCGAACACTTTGCTGCCAAAATAATTCCTATATTGTTTTAGCTTGTTGATATTAGATTCCTAGTCTCGCTATAGCTCGCTGGAATGACCCGAATATAGGCGTTAAGCGACTGGCATTAACTCATTAATAGCCAAACTCCCACACCCATCATCAAAGTACCTGCAACACGATTCATTAGACGTACATTTTTTGAATGGCCTAATACACGCTTTAGCCCTTTTCCACCAGTAGCGTAAAGTGACATGCAAATGAATTCAAACATCAGAATGATTGAAATTAAAACCGCCAATTGAGGCGCAAGTGCAGCATTTTGATCAATAAATGGTGGGAGTAGAGATATCATAAAAGCCCAACCCTTTGGATTCGCAATTGCGGTCACGAAACCCTGTATAACTAAATTCCAGTTATCTTGAGGTAAGGTAGATTCTGTCTCTATGTTGATGGCAAGTTTGCCTCGTGAACGCCACATTTCAATACCTAGGTAAAGCAGGTATCCGCCACCGATAAATTTAAGTGCGACAAATAACCACGGGTAATTCAGCATGATTGCTGCAATACCCAGCACTGCCGATACCGAAACAAGCGCTACCCCAGCGAGTTCACCAATCATCATCCATAGTGTGCGACGATATCCGACACTCATTCCTAACGTGAGTGCGAGAGTCATACACATCCCTGGCGTGATTGAAACAAAAAAGAAGGTAGGGATGAACATACTAAGCAATGTCATATTCATAGGTGTTATCGATTAGGTAATAAAAGGACGATTCACAAAGATAGTGCAAAGTTGTTGTGGATGCTACTACTAACTTTTAATCACCCTTACATTTATATTATTGAACTTAACTAAGTATATTAAATTAAAATACATGATAGCTTAATGTTTGCGTCATATTAGTGCGCTTGCACCAGCTAAGAGCGAATTACTTATTTTAATTATTAATATTATAAATCAGTAATCAATAATAATTATCTTTTAAGGTTTATATTCAAGAATTACAAATAAATCGATATTATCGTTTTAAACTCAGTAAACGTTTACATTGATAGAATAATAATTGGTTTTGAATTAATACTCTATTTTTTATTAATGAAAGTCTCGGTAAATATTAAACATGATCTTGCATCACTAAAGAGTGTAATTGTCTTTTAATCACCTAACATGTTGTGTTTTATGAATTTTTTTAATTGTTGTGTGGCTTTTTATTAGATTAAATATCTTTTAAAAACAATACGTTGCATTAAATTAACAATTTATTAACCTTTCACTATTTGTGAGATCTAAATCAATAATAGAGAAATAGACTATAGTTTTATTTGAAATGTAATATTTCTGGAGTAGATTAAAATTAAAGGCATTCAAGGATTTCTACCGATTGAAAAATAAAAACATCGGGATTTGAATTAGAAGCTTTGAAAATAGATTTGTTTTATTTTCCGTTAAGAATGGAGTCGTCAATGAATAAAGTCGCTTTGATCACAGGGTCAAAAGGCGGAATTGGTTCCGCAATTTCCTCTCAACTCGTGAACGATGGCTTTCGAGTTATCGCCACTTACAACACTGGCAACTATGATTGCGCGTTGGAGTGGTTTAACAGCAAAGGGTTTACCAAAGATCAGGTTCGCCTTTTAGAGTTAGATGTTACGGACACTGCTCAGTGTGCAGAAACGCTAGCCCTTTTGCTTCAAGAAGAGGGGACGCTTGATGTTGTTGTCAACAACGCTGGTATTACTCGTGATGGCGTCTTTAAGAAGATGACCGCAGAAGCTTGGAACGATGTGATCAATACCAACCTCAACAGTTTGTTCAACGTTACTCAACCAATTTTCGCAGCAATGTGTGAAAAAGGTGGCGGACGTATCATCAATATCTCGTCGGTTAATGGGTTGAAAGGTCAGTTTGGTCAAGCCAACTACTCTGCTGCGAAAGCTGGGATGATTGGCTTTTCTAAAGCGTTGGCTTTCGAAGGTGCACGCTCAGGCGTTACTGTTAACGTGATTGCACCGGGCTACACAGGAACGCCGATGGTGGAACAAATGAAACCTGAAGTGTTGGAGTCGATTACCAGTCAAATTCCAATGAAGCGTTTAGCGACACCAGAAGAGATTGCAGCATCTGTTAGCTTCTTAGTGAGTGATGCAGGCGCATATATTACCGGCGAAACACTGTCGGTGAACGGCGGCCTTTACATGCACTAAGGGATAGAGATGATGGAAAAAGTTTATATCGTAGCAGCTAAGCGTACACCGATAGGCGCATTTGGTGGCAGTTTAAAAAATACTTCGGCGGGTAACTTAGCGGCAGTCGCTATCAAAGGCGCACTCGAAGCTGCAAAATTAGGCAGCGATAAGGTTGATGAAGTAATCGTCGGTAATGTTGTAAGCGCAGGTCAAGGGATGGGTGTGGGTCGTCAGGCGGCAATTTTTGCTGGCATACCAGAGTCTGTGCCAGCGTATGGCGTCAACATGGTGTGTGGTAGTGGTATGAAAACCGTGATGGATGCGGTTTCACACATTCGCAGCGGTGATGCTCAAGTGGTGGTTGCTGCCGGCGTTGAGGTGATGTCTCAAATCCCATTCACGGTGCCGAGTAGCGTCCGAGATGGTAACAGAATGGGCAATATGGAAATGAAAGATTTGCTCATCACTGACGGGTTGACGGATATTTATAACCAGTACCATATGGGCGTAACTGCGGAAAATGTGGCGAAGGAAGTGGGTATCACTCGTGAGCAGCAAGACGCGTTTGCCTTAGCCAGCCAGCAAAAAGCAGTCGCAGCGATTGAAGCGGGTAAATTCAAAGATGAAATCGTGCCAGTGGAAGTGAAACAGCGCCGTGAAACGGTTCTTTTCGATACTGACGAATACCCGAAAGCCAATGCGACACTCGAGGGGTTGAGCAAGCTTCGCCCAGCATTTGACCGTGAAGGTACAGTCACAGCGGGTAATGCATCGGGTATCAACGATGGGGCGAGTGCAATTATCGTCGCATCTGAAAGCGCAGTTCAAGCTCATGGCTTGACTCCTTTAGCTGAAATTGTCAGCTACGCGCAGTCAGGTCTCGATCCGAAGATCATGGGTCTCGGACCTGTTGAATCGGTGAATAAAGCGCTGAAGAAAGCAGACCTAACTATTCAGGATATTGACGTATACGAGTTGAATGAAGCGTTTGCTGCTCAGGCACTCGGTGTGATTCATCAGTTGGCGGAAACCAACCAAATATCAGTAAGTGCGATTCAAGACAAGGCTAACTTTAACGGTGGAGCGATTGCATTAGGTCACCCACTTGGTGCATCAGGTAACCGAATCCTGGTCACTTTAGTTCACGAGCTTCATAAGCAGGACGCCCAATACGGTGTGGCTTCACTGTGTGTGGGTGGCGGTATGGGGACAGCTGTTATTCTAAAAGCAATTAAGTAATTTTTTAAACGGACATATATTCATTTATCTAGGAGATACACCATGTACACTGATTTTTTCAAAACATTCAGCGATCAAACAGAAAAAACGCTAGAACCTTACTTGAAGTTTAACAAGCTTGTGACTAAAAACGTTGAAGTACTAACTGAGCTTCAACTAAACGCAATGCGTACTTACAGTGAAATGGGTATTACGCAGATGAAAGCGGCGTCAGAAATCAAAGACGTGACTTCTCTTACTGCGTTTAATAGCCAGCAGTTAAGCGTACTGACTAAGCTTTCTCAACAAATGATGGATGACAGCAACAAGCTGCAATCTATCGCAAAAGAATTCAAAGAAGACGTTGAGAAAATGACTTCGGAAAATCTTAAGACTGTTACTCCAGCGTAATTTGTCCGATTCTCGCCGCCCCTAGACTTGGGCGGCGTTGTTTTTTCCGAATATAGGAGTAAGACTATGTTTCAACACTTCTTTTCGGACTATCTTGTAAAGCTTCAGGAAACCAATCAACAATGGTGGCATGATTTCGAAGTTAACAAGGCAGTCGTGAATTCTCCTTTGAACAAGGCTATGCAAGAAGTGAACTTTGAGGACACTGCCAAACTGTATGAACAAGCTGCCAATCAACCTGCTGCGATTCTTAAGCTACAAGCAGAGTGGTGGGAGCAGCAGTTGCAAATCTGGCAGAACGTCGTTTTGGCAGGTAATCAGACGCAAACAATCGAAGCGGATAGGGGCGACAAACGTTTTTCTCATGAGGATTGGCAAAATGAGGCGATGTACAGCTTCATCAAGCAATCCTATTTACTGTTTAGTAAGACGTACCTGGACACCATCGAGTCGATAGAAGGCTTAGATGAAAAGGCGAAAGAACGCATTACTTTCTTTTCCCGCCAAGCGATTAATGCCCTCTCCCCCTCTAACTTCATCGCAACCAACCCAGAGCTTCTAAAACTAACAATTGAGCAAAACGGTCAAAATTTGTTAGCAGGCTTAGAGCAGTTTAAAGAAGATGTTGAGTCTAGCGCGGATATTTTGAAAGTCCGTATGACCAACAACAATGCGTTCCGTGTTGGCGAAGATGTCGCAACCACCGCGGGTGATGTGGTTTTCAAAAACGAACTGTTTGAACTTATCCAATACCGCCCGTTGACGGAGAAGGTCAATGCGACACCTCTACTGATCGTACCGCCGTTTATCAACAAGTACTACATCTTAGATCTTACCGCGAAGAACTCAATGGTTCGTTGGCTGCTAGAGCAAGGACACAGCGTATTTATGATGTCCTGGCGAAATCCTGGCAAAGATCAAGCCGAAGTTGAGTTTGGTGATTACGTCACGGAAGGCGTGGTGAAAGCGGTAGCAGCAATTGAAGACATTACGGGTCAAGAGCAGATCAATGCGGCTGGCTACTGCATTGGTGGGACTGTTCTTGCTAGTACTATCGCCTACTATGCTGCGAAGCGAATGAAAAAACGCATTAAATCAGCGACGTTCTTCACTACGCTGTTAGACTTTTCTCAACCGGGAGAAGTGGGCGCTTATATCAATGACGTGATCATCAGCGCAATCGAAGCGCAGAACAACGCGAAAGGCTATATGGATGGCCGCTCTTTAAGTGTGACGTTCAGTTTGTTGCGTGAAAACAGCTTGTACTGGAACTACTACGTGGACAACTACTTAAAAGGTAATAGTCCGGTGGATTTCGACTTGTTGTACTGGAACAGCGACAGTACCAATGTCTGTGCTGCAACCCATAACTTCCTGCTTCGAGAGCTCTATCTAGAGAACAAGCTAATACAAGATAAAGGCGTGAAAATTGGTGGCGTTTGGATGGATCTGAATAAGATTAAAATCCCGAGCTATTTTGTTTCTACCAAAGAAGACCATATTGCGCTTTGGCAAGGTACGTATCGCGGTGCTCTGAACACTGGCGGCAATAAGACGTTTGTTCTCGGTGAATCGGGACACATAGCAGGTATCGTCAATCCGCCGTCTAAGGGTAAATATGGCTATTGGCTCAACGATACGCTAGATGAGTCTGCCGAAGAATGGCTCAGCAATGCAGAACGCAAAGATGGGTCTTGGTGGACACACTGGAATGAATGGTTACTTCAGTTCAATCCAGAAGAGCAGGTTGAACCATTCCCTACTGGCTCTGAAGACAATCCCGTGATTGATGAAGCGCCGGGTATTTATGTGAAACAGGTATTGCCTGTGAAATAAGCTTGAACGGTTATGTTTCCTTTAGCATTAAAATTTGGCGATACTCTTAGCGGCCCACGTGGTCGCTTTTTTTTATTGGTCGAGCGTAAAACAAAACAGCGCTGAGATTACCCAGCGCTGTTTATTGATTGATGCATGAACAAGTTTCGAACATGGTTGCCTTAGCGTATCCATGCATTACGTTGATGGATTACAGGTTCTTATCTTTACCCAGTGACAATACCCACAGAGAAACGGCAGCGACGCCAACAAAACCAGATAGAATAATTACTGGCATTGCGCTGTATCCAAGGATGTGCCAAATCACAGATTCTAGTGTACTCACGGTCAGTTCTCCTTATTGCCAGCCTTCTACGCCGTGCATATCAGGTAATTTGTGTGCAATACCTTTATGACAATCGACACAGGTTTTATCGCCAGAAGCCAACGCTGTTGAGTGTTGAGCTGAAGCACGGGAGCCTTGTTGTGAATAGTCCATAAAGTCGAACTCGTGACAGTTACGACACTCTAACGAGTCATTCTTCTTCATACGAGCCCACTCTCGTTCTGCCAAATGTCCGCGGCGTTCCTGGAATTTCTCTGGTGTATCAATGGTACGAAGCACATAGTGAGCAAACAACTCTTTGGAAGCCTGAACCTTACGTACAATCTTATCTGTCCACTCATGCGGAACGTGACAATCTGAACAGATAGCTCGTACCCCTGAGCGGTTTGAATAGTGGATCGTCTCTCTGATTTCAGCAACGATTGGCGCGTGACAGCCCGAACAGAACTCTTCGGTATTCGTCGCTTCCATCCCCGTGTTAAATGCACCCCAAAACAGCAGACCGCCAGCAAAACCTAGGAACAAAACCACACCAGCGGCCGCTTTGCTCGGGCTCTTCAGTCTATTCCAAAACGCTTTAAGTATTTTCATAAGTAACCTCTTAGCACTCGCGTTTCAATTACTGAAGTGAATCTACGGACTGGAACTCATTTTCCACTAGTGGCTTAGCATCCGTTTGCGGAACGTGACATTGCAAACAGAAGAAGCGACGAGGAGAGACATCAGCAAGCACTGCGTCTTGGCGGTTAACATAGTGAGTTACGCTGATTTTTGTTGCACCTGACGCTTTGGCATTTTTCCAGCTATGGCAGGCAAGACATTTATTCGCGTTTAAAGAAACCTCATAGTTACGGATACTATGTGGAATCAACGGTGGCTGATAAACAAAGCTGTCTTCAACGATTTGATCTTTTGGGAAGTCTTTAAACTCGTCAGCAGCGCGAGTATCTTCTAGTTGAGACATGCCACGTAGAGACTCTAAACCGCCAGTGCCTCCCGGATTGTCTAACTCAGCTTGTGCAATGCCTGTCATTAAAGCACCTACAGATAGAAGTGCGACAAGTAATTTTTTCATCATTTCTTCTCCGCCTTTATGGCTTAAATTCTTTTTCAGGCCGCCACGAGGACGGCCATATTATTCGATATCTGAAGCGTTAAGCGATCTTGGTGATTTTGACTGGACACTTTTTAAAGTCTGTCTGTTTTGACAGTGGGTCAGTCGCATCCAGGATTAACTTGTTAATCAAAATACGAGCATCAAAGAATGGTACAAATACCAAGCCTTTTGGCGGACGGTTACGACCACGGGTTTCTACGCGAGCACGTACTTCACCACGTTTATTAGCGATGAGAATTTCCTCTCCGCGACGCACATTGCGCGCTTTCGCGTCATCCGGGTGCATGTAACACACTGCGTCTGGAACCGCTTTATAAAGCTCTGGAACACGGCGAGTCATGGTACCAGTATGCCAGTGTTCAAGAACACGGCCTGTACATAGCCATAAGTCGTACTCTGAGTCCGGCATTTCTGGTGGCGCTTCGTATGGCGCAGAGATGATCTTCGCTTTACCATCTGCGTTACCGTAGAAATCCCAGCCTGAGCCAGCTTTCGCGTATGGATCCGAGCCTTCTTTAAAGCGCCACTGCGTTTCTTTGCCATCGACAACTGGCCAGCGTAATCCACGCACCGTATGGTAAACATCGTATGGTGCCAGGTCGTGACCATGGCCTCGACCGAAGGTGGCGTACTCCTCAAACAGGCCTTTCTGAACATAGTAGCCAAAGTGATGAGAATCGTCGTTCAGTTCACGTGCTTCATCGACAGGGAACTTGTCGACCTGACCGTTTTTAAACAGCATGTCATACATGGTCTTACCACGATACTCTGGTGCTTTTGCCAGTAACTCTTCTGGCCATACTTCTTCCATTTTGAAACGTTTCGCGAACTCCATGACTTGCCATAAGTCTGATTTCGCCTCACCCACAGTACCAACTTGTTGATACCAGGCTTGAGTACGGCGTTCTGCGTTACCGTAAGCGCCTTCTTTCTCAATCCACATTGCGGTAGGAAGTACTAAGTCTGCCGCTTGCGCTGTCGCGGTTGGGTATGGGTCAGATACAATAATGAAGTTGTCCGGGTTACGGTAACCAGGAAGACGCTCAGTGTTAATGTTCGGACCAGCTTGCATGTTGTTGTTACATTGAACCCAGTAACAGTTCAATACGCCATCGTTTAGCATGCGATCTTGGAGAACCGCATGGAAGCCAGGTTTTGGTGGAATCGTGCCTTCAGGTAATTTCCAAATTTTCTCTGCAATCTCACGGTGTTTAGGGTTTGCAACCACCATGTCTGCTGGCAGACGGTGAGCAAAGGTACCCACTTCACGTGCCGTACCACAAGCTGATGGCTGACCCGTCAGCGAGAATGGGCTGTTACCCGGAGTCGCAATTTTACCCGTTAGCAAGTGGATGTTGTAAACCAGGTTATTCATCCATACGCCACGAGTATGCTGGTTCATACCCATGGTCCAAAGTGACATCACTTTTGTGTTTGGATCCGCGTATTGCTTCGCAAGTTCGATCAGTTTTTCTTTTTCAACACCTGAGATTTCCGACGCTTTCTCAACGGTGTAAGGAGCGACAGACTTCTTGTACTCTTCAAAAGAGATCGAAGTGAGTTTGCCTGAGTTTGGATTTTTGGCCGCTTTTTGTAACGGATCGTCATCACGTAAGCCATAGCCGATATCGGTATCAGCTTGTGTAAAGTTGGTGTGCTTGTTGACGAAGTCCCAGTTTACCGCGTCATTTTCGATAATGTAGTTGGCAATAAAGTTTGCGATCGCAAGATCAGACTGAGGAGTGAAAATGTAACCGTGGTCCGCCAACTCAAATGAACGGTGGTAGTAAGTAGAAAGCACGTTTACTTTCACGTGAGGGTGGCTCAGACGACGGTCAGTGATACGTGTCCAGAGAACAGGGTGCATCTCGGCCATGTTAGAACCCCAAAGCACGAATGAATCTGCGTTCTCGAAGTCGTCGTAACACCCCATTGGCTCATCAATACCAAAGGCACGCATGAAGCCAACTACCGCAGATGCCATACAGTGACGTGCGTTCGGGTCAATGTTATTCGAACGGAAGCCTGCTTTCATCATTTTTGCCGCAGCGTAGCCTTCCATTACGGTCCATTGACCAGAACCGAACATACCGACACTGGTTGGGCCTTTTTTCTCTAGAGATGCTTTCCACTTCTCCGCCATGGTATCGAATGCGACATCCCACGAAACCGGCGTAAACTCTCCGTCTTTGTGGTATTTGCCATCTTTCATACGCAATAATGGCTGTGTCAGACGGTCTTGCCCGTACATGATTTTAGACAGGAAGTAACCTTTGATACAGTTGAGGCCTTTGTTCACCGGTGCTTCTGGATCACCTTGTGTCGCGACAACTTTGCCGTTTTGTGTGCCAACAAGAACAGAACAGCCTGTACCACAAAAACGACAAGGCGCTTTGTCCCATGTAATTTTGCTTTGATCAGAGCTTGCTATCAGGTTAGCGGCAGAGGCGGGCAGTGTAATACCTGCGACAGCAGCAGCTGATGCAGCCGCGTTTGCTTTCACAAACGCACGTCTTGTCATTTTCATACTTCACCCTCAATTTGGGAATGTTGTGTTCCAGTGTCTTGTTCATCAGCTTGTTCAAGCTCAGTCTCAATTTGGTGGTAAACCAGGACTGTACTTAAGACATTCGGTAAATTGTTAATCGCATCGATAGTATCGGTGATGAAACCTTGATTTTCGGTCTCAAGCACCACCACGATTTTGCCTTCTGGGCTATCGCCGTAGATCTCTGCATTTTCATACGCTTCGATCTGGGCTTTAATCTCAGCCAGATGCTCAGGCAGTACGTGTACTACCAAACTTGAAATATGCACTTCATTTAGTGACATATAGGTCTCTCAGTTGTTGCCTTTCTAGATACGGCTAGGCAGTTATATTTATATTGCTCACATTGATGGATGAAGTTGGGCACACTGAAACGCACGCGCCACATCCGTTACATTCATCAAGGTTCAAAATTGGTTGTGCTACTTTGCCCAGTTCTAATTTGAACTGAATAGCCATTGGGTCGCACATGTCCCCACAGCTTCGGCATTCAACATTACTCTTCGCTAGACAGCGGTCATTGATTTGCGCTTTTGCCTGCCAAGGCTGTTCTGTTTCTGCTAAAAATAGTGGTTCTGGACAGGCGTCTGCGCATTGATAACAAAATGTACATTCATCGATAGTAAAATCGACCGATGGGAATCCGCCGTCACTTTTGGTTATAATTTTGGTCTCGCAGACATCAATGCATTTACCACAGCGAGTACAACCGTCAGTAAAGTGCTCAGGTTGCGCTAACCAAGGTAGTCGCACCGCATCATTGGCGTGCGTTTTTCTTGCAAAGAGTCTTCTTCTTGAAAGGTCTACCACTTAGCCACCTCGATGCGGATGCTCAGCTTAAAATTTGGTACTTAGATAAGCTTAGACCACAATTTTTATTAATAAACTGTCATTAACGCTCACGAGATTGTAGTTTTTGACATATTCGTATAAATACCTCCAAGGGGTTAATCAGGGGGTATTATTGTTTTAGATCAATAAATTCTGTCGCGAGTGATCACATATTGATGACGCTGAAACGTCATGGGCTCACTGCACAAGCCAATTGGACAACAAAGTGAGGAACCCAGGTTGTTTAAAAATGTGAAAAAGTCGGTAACAGGGACGATTGCAACGGCCATGCTGAGTATTTTGTTGCTATCTGTAGCGACGACCGGTTTTGCAATATTTACTCTTGCATCCAGCCTCAATGATGCCGAAGCGGTTAACGTTTCAGGGTCTATGCGTATGCAAAGTTATCGCTTGGCCAATGACATTCAGATTAAGTCCGTTGATTACGCTGCTCATATAGACGCTTTCGAGCGTTCCATTTATTCGCCCTCCATGAAAGCGTTGCAAAGTTGGTCGGTGCCTGAAGACATTACTCAAGACTATTACGGTTTAATTTCTCGCTGGCATGAACTCAAAATCGTATTAAAGAGGGATGACCCGAGCGACTATCAAATGCTAGTTGCCGGATTTGTTCAGCAGATTGATGAGTTTGTTTTTAAGCTGCAAAGCTATTCAGAGCAGAAGTTGATCAACTTGGCTTGGATCGGTGGCCTGGGGTTAGGCGGGATTCTCTGTATCAGTATCTTCGTTGTTCTCTTTGTTCGTCGCGAAGTAGTGAAGCCGCTACGTTCTTTGGTTGTGGCGAGTCAGCAGATACAACATCGCTCTTTCAATATTGCGCTTGAAGCACCAAGCAACAATGAAATGGGCATATTGACGCGTACCTTTAATCGTATGGCGACCGATCTGGGTAAGCTATACCGTGGTTTAGAAAAAGCCGTGGACGAAAAGACGCGCAAATTACAGCAAGCTAATCAATCGCTTGAAGTGCTGTATGATTCGTCAAAAGAGCTGACAGCGTCACGAATTAGTCAGGAGAATTTTCAGGCTATTTTACAGCACCTGGCTAGTCTGGAAGGGATTAAAGCGGTCAAACTGGAAATCGAACAGCTTGGCGAGCCTAATTGGGTCCTTACTGAAGGAGAAGAGTGTTGTCATGACTGTGATGAAGCCTGTCATGCTGAGCCCCTTATACTCGACGGTGAGCACTTGGGGTATCTGTATTGGAAAGCAGGACTGCCTTGTCCAAATGATTCGTTAATCGATAACTTTGTCCAGATCCTTTCCCGTGCTGTGTATTACAATCGAGCCCAGCGCCAAGCTGAGCAAATATTGTTAATGGAAGAGCGAGCCACCATCGCACGAGAATTGCACGACTCGTTGGCTCAGGCGCTTTCTTACCTGAAGATACAGGTCGCTTTGCTAAAGAGAAGCGTGAAAAATTTGCCAGATGAAAAAGCAATATTACAAGCAAATCAGGTCATTGCCGAGCTGGATACTGGCTTATCTGCTGCATATACACAGCTCAGAGAACTACTGACGACATTCCGCTTAACGATCAAAGAGGGCAGTTTCGGTCAGGCGTTGCAAGAAATGGTCGCGACGTTGAATGAACAAACAACGACTAAGATATCTCTAAATAACCGTCTTTCTTCAACAGAATTAGAGGCGCATCAACAGGTTCATTTACTACAGTTGATCAGAGAAGCCACCCTTAATGCGATGAAGCATGCGCAAGCGAACAATATTGTTATTCAGTGCCTTGATTATGAAGGAAAGATCACGGTAACAATAGAAGATGACGGAGTAGGCTTTGAGCATCAAGACGAAAAACTTAATCATTACGGTATGAGTATCATGCAAGAGCGAGCCACAAGGCTGCATGCAGATCTTCACGTCGAAGCATCGAAAAATAACGGCTGTACCGTAACACTTGAATTCCAACATAGTAAGGAAGTAAACATTGACAGCGTATAAAGTAATGCTGGTGGATGACCATCCACTAATGCGACGTGGTATTCAACAACTTTTAAGTTTCGAGCCGGAATTTGAAGTGGTTGCAGAAGCGAGTAACGGCGCGGATGCTGTTGCTAAAGCGCATGAGTTAGAACTGGATTTGGTGCTTCTCGATCTTAATATGAAGGGAATGTCTGGTTTGGATACGCTAAAAGCCTTGCGAGCCGATGGGTGTGAAGCGCGCATTGTTATATTAACGGTATCGGATAGCCCGGCGGATATTGATGCGATTGTTCGCACTGGTGCCGATGGGTACTTGCTTAAAGATACCGAGCCAGATGAGCTAGTAGAGTTGTTAAAACAGGTCCATAGTGGTGATAAAACATACAGTCAAGAAGTGGCCAAGTATCTCAGTGAACGTGGTGAGCAAGAAGATGTCTTTGATGCGTTGACCGAACGTGAAAGCCAAATACTCAAAGAAGTGGCGAAAGGGTTTCGAAATAAACAAATTGCCGATCGTCTCTTCATATCAGAGTCGACTGTCAAAGTGCATATGAAGAGTTTGCTAAAAAAACTGAGAGTACCGTCTCGCACAGCAGCTACCGTCCTTTACTTAGAACGTTTTGGCGATAACAAGTAGTACTAACAAGCCACCTCTATTTAACATAGAGGTGGGTTTTCAACGATCTGGGCGAATAGAGTACAAGTCGCTAATATGCTTCCCACACCCCAAATAAAACTCATAAGCCGAGTCTTTGCTCTCGGCGTCAACCATCATGCGGAACATTTTTCCCTGTTCAAAATATAGAATTTCATATTCTACACAGTTATCAAGTTGCTCAACGGCAGCCATACTTAGCCTCCATAAACTATCCTAGAATTATTCAAGCAAATTCTATGCCGTTTTAGGGAGCGTTGTTCGGTTTGTTTTAAAGCCAACCAATACGACGCTCAAATTCACTTTTTTGCGGATAGTAGTGATCTAAAAGTTATTTTCAAACTCTATATTCTATTAGGGTGACAACAAATATTTGTCACATCAAGGTAAGTTTGCCGCAATATTAAGTGATACCACTGATTATAGAGGGTAAACGAAAGAAAAGGGAATCCGGTAAGTGATTAAATTACATAGTGTATCTACTAAAGTGCTTGGTTACAGCCTTATATTGGTTTCCATTCTTGTTTTGGCTGGTTGTACTAAGAAGTTTTTATATAACAATTTGGATTGGTTCGTCCTCGAATATTTAGACGATTATGTCACGCTCAACCAAGAGCAAGAAAGCTTGGTCGAAGAGCGGTTATTTTTGTTAGCTGAGTGGCATAAGACAGAAGAGTTACCGCGATATGTTGATCATTTAAAGGAAATGGAAAGCGTGACAGAGGAAGATGTTACATTAAATTACTTAAAGCAAAACCGGGATAGATTCCGCGCACATTATAACCGTATTATCAACAAGGTCGCGCCGGAGTTATTCTCTTTGAGCTTGTTATTAACGCCACAACAGCAACGTGAATTTTTAGCTAACGTTCAAAAGGACTATAAAAAGAGAAATGCTAAATATACGGATAAGACAGAAAAGGAAGTCCGAAAGATTGTTTTTGACAATACGAAAGAGTGGGTGACAGAGTGGATAGGGGAACTCAATGATGACCAACAAAGGTATGTAACGCAATTTTCTGATCAAGTTATTCTCAATAGTCCTTTATGGCGTAATTATCGAGCGTCAATATATCAAGAACTCGAATACTTGTTCGACAACCAATCTGACAGTTCTATATATCAGAAAGTGTTCATGCAATTACTGTTTGAGCCAGAAAGTTTTTATAGTGACCAATTATCTCAAAATGTGGATCACAACATCGCGCTGGCGGAGCAACTGACGCTCTCCCTCTCTCAGTCAATGACCCAAAAGCAGTGGGATCATTTTCACGGCAAAGTCACGGACTGGCGTGTTTTAGCGCAGGAGCTTCTCAATTGATAGGTGTTATTCGCGCTGTTTTTAAGTAGAAACTGATTCAAAGCAAGTTCTTATTCTACTGTGGGCGTAACATGCAAAAAAGCCTAGAGTAATGAGAATAATTATGAAGCATTTAGTTGAAAGATTTCTTCGCTACGTCACGTTCAATACCAAGTCAAACCCAAAAGTGGCGACCTGTCCTAGCAGCGCGGGCCAGCTCGTTTTTGCACAACAATTAAGACAAGAAATGATTGACCTTGGCTTAAGTGATGTCGTCTTGACGGAACATGGCTACCTGATGGCGAGGTTACCTTCCAATGTGAATTACGACGTACCCGCTATTGGTTTTATCGCGCATATGGATACGGCTCCGGACGCTTCCGGTAAGAATGTTTCGCCTCAATTTGTAGAAGACTACCAAGGGGGCGACATTGCCTTGGGGCTTGGTGACGAAGTGTTGTCGCCAGTGCAGTACCCTGATCTGCACCAGCTTCATGGTCACAACTTGATCACCACGAATGGTAAGACCCTGTTAGGTGCAGATAATAAAGCCGGCATAGCAGAGATCTTATCTGCAGTTGCGTTGCTGAATGCAAACCCTGATATTCCGCACGGCGATATCTGCATTGGATTCACACCCGATGAAGAAATCGGCCGAGGTGCCGATAAATTCGAGGTTGAAAAGTTTGGTGCGCAGTGGGCATATACTGTTGATGGCGGACCTCAAGGCGAACTAGAGTATGAAAACTTTAATGCCGCAAGCGCTGAGGTGATTTTCCATGGTGTTAGTGTTCACCCGGGAACAGCAAAAGGCAAAATGGTCAACGCGATGAACTTGGCGGCTAAATTTCAGGTTCAGATGCCAGAAGATCAAACGCCCGAAACCACAGAAGGTTATGAAGGTTTCTACCATCTTAAATCAGGCAGCCTTGGCATTGCACATAGTGAGCTGAGCTATATTATTCGTGATTTCGAGCGAGAAGGTTTAGAAAGTCGTAAAGCTTTTATGCGTAAGTTAGTGGATGAGATGAACGCCGGACTCAAGCATGGTGCTGTTGAAATCCAGATCACGGATAGCTACTGCAACATGCGTGAGATGGTAGAGCCCTATCCTCATATTATCGAACTTGCCAAGCAAGCGATGGAAGCGTGCTATGTGGAGCCGTTGATTAAACCAATACGAGGCGGAACCGATGGGGCTCGTTTGTCGTTTATGGGGCTACCCTGCCCAAATATCTTTACTGGCGGATTTAACTTTCATGGCATTCATGAATTCGTGTCAGTAGAAATGATGGAAAAATCGGTGTTGGTGATCGCCAAAATTGCAGAGCTGACGGCGAGGAAATACCAAAAGTAATAGAAATTGCCGCGAATAACGCAAACAAAACAAATAGAAACAGCCCAGACGATATCTGGGCTGTTTAGTTTATAGTTTTGTTTTAAGTGAAGATTAACGAACGTCTTTACCTTCAATTTCGATGTCTTCCAACGGCAGCCAGTCCACTTCTACGCCAGCTTGATCGAACATATCCTGACTCACCTGAATTTTATCTCCCCAGCGAGACAGAAAATCTTCTGATTGCTCTGGGCAATGTACCCGTGAGATCCCAGTCTGAATAATCTTTGCCGCACAGTTAGGGCACGGAAAATGGGTTACCCAGATATCACAGCCATCTAAGTCACGTTTAGAAAACAGAATGGCGTTTTCTTCTGCATGCAGCGTCTTTAAGTATTTCAGCTCTCGCTCATCGGTGTCTACACTGTCAGAAACCCCGTGTGGGTAGCCGTTAAAGCCAACAGAAACGATACGGTTTTGCTTAGTAATTACTGCACCAACTTGCGTCGACGGATCTTTACTCCAAGATGCCACCAACTCCGCCATTTGGTAAAAACGTTTCGCCCATTTAGAAATCATGTACATCCTCTTGATCGAAGGCTTTGAAATACCGAAATGATAACTCATTTTGTTTTAAAAAATAGTCAAAAAACCATGGTTAACGCTTAAATACTCACTTTCAGTAGTCTGGTGGTGGAGAATTGTCGCTTTTTCGCTTAACAGCGGTTCGAAAATGCGAGTAGGTCGTCTCGACAGGGACAAGGTGAGCAGGTATACACCGCGCTGATAATTGGTGTCTTTTTATGCTTCGAGATTAATAAAGATCATAAAAATATTTCCATTGCATCACGTTAATTTTACTTGGTTTCATTTGATTACAATTAGAAACGATTTGCATAGTTTATGTAGGAGAATTCGCACCCTACAGACGGTAAGGTTGAAGTGTTTTTAATAATATCCTGTTCCATAAAAATGGTAAATACATGCAAAAGAAAACACTTGTCGCACTAATAGCGGCCACAACTATCCTTGCAGGATGCGGAGAAGTGAATAATAGCCAGGGAGGGAATCAGGCTCCTCTCGTTGTGACACAGGATGTCATTGTTATCGACTATCAACCAAGCAAGTCGTATATCGGCCGAATTGAAGCGGTAGAAGATACCAATATTACCGCTCAAGTCTCAGGCTACCTGAAAGCGCGTCATTTTGAAGAAGGACAAATGGTAGAAAAAGGCCAGCTACTTTACTCTATTGAACCTTCTTCTTTCGAGGCTCAGGTAGCCAGTGCGAAAGCAGCATTGGCGCAGGCGAAAGCTTCACTCAAGAAAGCGGAGCTTGACCACCAACGCGGGACAAACTTGCTTCCTCGCGGCAGTATTTCTCAATCAGAGTTTGACGCGCTTACCGCTGCACTCCTAGGTGCAAGGGCGGAGCTTGAAGCGGCTAATGCGCAGCTTAAGCTCGCCGAGGTTAATCTTTCTTATACGCAAATTCGTGCGCCATTCAGCGGTCGCATCAGTGATACTAAAGTCAGTACCGGTGATTTGGTTTCTCCCTCATCAGGGGTTTTGACCACGTTGGTTAGCCTAGACCCCGTGCATACCTCGTTCAGCGTCAGTGAGCGCGAACGTCTGGCGATGGGTATGGACAAAGTGAAAGGGGATGGTTCCGCGGAATCTCGCAGTGTCGAAGTACAGCTAGAGCTTGAGAACGGCGAGTTTTTTGAACACTTAGGACAACTCGACTTCTTGGGTAACCGTATAGATACCAAGACGGGCACCATCGCAATGCGAGCTATCGTCACCAACCCTGACCAGAAGCTGCTACCGGGCCAGCACATCAAAGTGAATTTGCGTGATAAGAATGCAAGAGACGCTATTGTTGTCCCGCGCCGAGCGGTGCAGACCGATTTGGAGGGTAACTTTGTGATGGTGACCACTGAAGGCAATATTGCGGAACGTCGTAACGTCGAGTTGGGGGCACAAGTAGAGCAAGGGATCATAATTCGCAAAGGTTTAGAGCAGAATGATTCTGTTATTACCCAGGGATTGCAGCGAGTACGCAATGGCATCGAAGTCAATATTCAAACTCCAACTGAAGATAAGCGGTAGGGGGGCAGAATGTTAAGTCGTTTCTTTATACAAAGACCTAAATTTGCTCTGGTCATTTCGATCATTTTGACCTTAGCGGGGGCTATCTCATTAGCGATCCTGCCAGTTGCAGAATACCCACAAATCAGTCCACCTTCGGTTAGCGTGTCGGCGTATTACACCGGAGCAAGTGCTGAAGTTGTCGAACAAGCGATTGCCGACCCGATAGAAACATCCGTGAACGGGGTAGAAGATATGATTTATATGTCTTCTAAAAGTGCCAACGATGGTTCTTACAGCTTGAACGTCACTTTCGATGTCGGAACCGATCCCGACATGGCACAAGTTAACGTTCAGAACCGGGTGTCGCAGATTGAATCCAAGTTGCCACAAGAAGTACGTATGGTAGGCGTGACAGTTAAAAAGCGCTCTCCTGACTTGTTAATGGTGCTGAACTTCTATTCTCCAGATGGCAAGTATGACGACCAGTTCTTGATCAACTACATCAACTTGAATGTAAAAGATCAGCTCGCGCGAGCGAAAGGGATCAGTGAAGTTAATGTAATTGGTGGCGGTGAATACGCGATGCGTGTTTGGTTGGACCCTGAAAAAATGGCCAATCTCAAGCTAACTACATCGGACGTGTATTCTGCGTTGGCTGCGCAAAACGTTCAGGTCGCAGCGGGTCGAGTAGGCGCTGCGCCATACAATAACCCGCAAGAAGTTCAGTTTAATCTGGTGACTAAAGGTCGCTTGGAGAGCGTGAGCGAGTTTGAAAATGTCGTACTGCGTGCCAATTCCGATGGTTCAACCGTTTACTTAAAAGATGTCGCACGTGTAGAACTGGGTAAAAAGTTCTACGACGGTAATGGTCAGTTCCGTGGTCAAGATGCCTCTATTGTTGCCTTGTCCCTCCAGTCAGATGCCAATGCGTTGGAAAGTGGCCAAGCGGTAATGGAACTTCTTGAGCGTTTAAGTCAAGACTTCCCAGAGGGCATGGCTTACGAAACCAGTTATGACACAACGGTGTTCGTTTCTGAGTCAATTAAAGGGATCGTCAAAACACTGATAGAAGCGATTTTATTGGTTATTGCGGTTACGTATTTGTTCTTAGGCAGTGCGCGCGCCACGTTGATACCTGTGGTTGCGATTCCTGTCTCGCTGATTGGTACGTTCGCCATCATGCAAGTAACCGGCTTTACCATTAATACTGTTACTCTGTTTGGTTTGATTCTTGCGATTGGTATCGTGGTGGATGACGCCATCTTGGTTATCGAAAACGTGGATACAACCATGGCGAAGGATCCGACTATTTCAGCACGCAAAGCCACGCTGCTGGCGATGCAAGAGGTAACTGGGCCAATTATTACCTCAACCTTGGTCCTTCTTGCCGTGTTCTTACCAGTTGCGATGCTTCCTGGTATTACTGGCATCATGTATCGTCAGTTTGCGCTGACCATTTGTATCTCGGTAGTCATTTCATCAATCAATGCATTAACGCTCTCTCCGGCGTTATGTTCATTGGTGCTAAAGCAAGGCGGAGGCAATACCGCGAACTGGTTCCAGGCATTTAACAGTGGCTTGGAGCGCGTGACTAAAGGCTATGGTCGAGTTGCGGGCTTTTTGGTTAAGAAATCACTGTTACTTGTGACTTTCTTCATTGTTGCGGTTGCTGCAGTCTCTTTCTTTGCCAAGACGACATCCACAGCATTTGTGCCTCAGGAAGATAAAGGCATCTTACTGGTGAATGTACAATTACCAGATTCTGCGTCATTGTCTCGTACTGAAGAGGTAACGCGTGAACTGATGCAAATGGTAGAGCAGGAACCTGGTGTTGATGGGGTGACTGTCGCAAACGGGTATTCATTCATGACTGGCGCTGCGGCTTCAAATGGCGCTTCGATGTTCATTAAATTGCACGGCTGGGAGACGCGAAACGCCTTAGAAGGGGATCACTCTGCGAATAGCATTGCGAACCGTATCAATAGCCTTGCCGCAGCGAAGTTACCTCAGGCGGTAGTATTTGCAATGGGACCGCCTGCCGTTCCTGGCATGGGCGCTGCTTCAGGTTTTGAGTTCGTCCTGGAAGATACCTTGGGACGCAGCCGTACCGATTTGTCCATGGTCATGGGGGAGATGATTCAGGCCGCAAACCAAGCGCCGGAAATTGCTTATACCTTCAGTACATTCCGTGCCAACGTACCGCATTACTATGTGGATATTGACCGTGAAAAAGCTCAGCAACTGGGTATTTCATTGTCCTCTATCTTCCAGACACTGCAAGGTAACTTAGGCAGTTTGTATGTGAATGACTTCACCATGTTTGGTAAGAACTTCCGAGTGACCATGCAAGCGGACAGCCAGCATCGCAGTAGCATGCAGGATTTAGAACGTTTCCACGTGCGCACAACGGGTGGAGATATGGTTCCTCTGAGTACACTGGTTAGTTACGAGCAAGTGTTTGAGCCAGATGTTGCATGGCGATACAACATGTACCGCAGCGCGATTATTCAAGGCCAACCAGCGCCGGGATATTCAAGTGGTGACGCGATTGCGGCCATGGAACGTGTGGCGGCAGAGGTTCTGCCTCAAGGTTACACCTATGAGTGGACGGGCATGGCTTATCAAGAAGTGCTTGCTGGCAATCAGGCGATTTACGCGTTTGCATTGGCACTGATCTTCATTTACCTGTTCATGGTGGCACAGTATGAGAGCTGGAGTATCCCGCTGGCGATTATTCTCGTCGTGCCAGTTGCGACACTCGGTTCTTTTCTCGCCCTGAACTTAACCGGAACACCATTGAACTTGTATGCGCAGATTGGTCTGGTTCTACTTATCGCCTTAGCCGCGAAGAACGCCATCTTGATTGTGGAGTTCGCTAAGCAAGAACGCGAAGAGAAAGACGCAGATATTGACAGCGCGGCAGTGAAGGGCGGTACGCTGCGTTTCAGGGCAGTAAACATGACGTCCTGGTCGTTTATCTTGGGTATTTTCCCACTGATTTTCGCAGCAGGCGCCGGGCATGTGAGTCAGAACTCTTTGGGCACTTCCCTGATTGGTGGTCTGCTATGTGTGCTTCTTGCGGGTACATTCCTGATCCCGGGTTTCTATGCTCTGGTACAGAAACAGCGTGAGAAGGTTCACGGTGGTAATACCAAGCCTATCCCTCTCGATGATGAGTAGCGATGTTCAAGTGTTAGTTATCTCGATTTAAAAGAAAAAGCCCTAAGTATCAACAACTTCGGGCTTTTTATTTGGAGTCGGCTTAACGGGTTAGGCGAGGCGAGTTTTAAACTCAGCCACCGCATCATCCATATCATGTGCCTGAGCTGAAACGGAATCCACTTCCAGCAAGCACTCTTTTGCTGATTGCATATTATTTTCCGAGATCACATTCAGTTCATTGATTGAGTCGCTAACCTGGTTCATCACAATACCTTGCTCTTCAATCGCAGAGGCAATACGCTCTGAGTTACCCTGAATCGTATGCATGTCAGTAATAATTTGTTGAAGGCTGGCGTCCAGTTGTTCAGAGGCACTCAGCGTTTGTTGTCCTTGATCGTTACACTGGTCGATATCGGACACAACGGCCGACATTTGCGCCTGAATATCGGTGACAACACGAGTAATTTCTTCAGTAGATTGATGAGTACGACTGGCCAGCGCTCGAACTTCATCTGCAACCACGGCGAAACCGCGACCTTGCTCGCCAGCGCGCGCCGCTTCAATTGCCGCGTTGAGTGCGAGTAAGTTGGTTTGGTCAGCGATTTCCTGAATGATATTCACTGCGCCCCCAATTTTATCGACATGCTGATTCAAAGAGCTGATAGATTGCTGGCTGTTAGATAGAATACCACTCAGTTGGCCAATATTAGTCACAGTAGCTTCGACAACTGTACGTCCCTGTTCTGCATTGTTGGCGGCTTGATGAACCCCTTCTACAGCAACAGAGGTACTCTCAGATATCTCACCGATGGTCGCTACCATCTGCTGAACGGCCGTCGCCATAGAGGTGGTATGATCGGTTTGAGAGTGAAATTGCTCCATGACACCTTCTAGCTCACGGTGCATATTGTCGGTGCTTGCGCTCAATTGCATCGACTTCTCTTGCGTGTTTTGAATTAAACGCTCAAGTTTTTCCAACAGGTCATTCAGGTGATGGCTGATATCAAACAGTTCATCGTTACCCGCCAGATCGGAACGTAGTGATATATTATTGCTTTCACTGATGTTTTTGATCGTCGTTAACAGGCTATTTACGCGAACGTTGATTGAACGAGAGATTTGCCAGATTAGTACACATAGAACGATCAGTACTAGCGCCGTAATGACTTGTTTAATGGTTGTCATGCTCTCTTCACGCTGAGTTGCCTCGCTATTTATCATGGAAGAAAACGTATCGAACTGCTCCTCCACCGCATGAGACAGCGAGCGAGTCTTACCAAGCAAGCCCTTGTTATAGGCTGTACCAACGATTTGTTTTTGCCTGGCGACTTGCTCGGCCACCTGCATTAATTCAGGCGCGTCGATACCGTTAAGTGCGTTACGATCAAATTGCCCTGATTTTATCGCGTTATCAAAATGGATAAGTGCAAGCATTTGCTTTTGGTCGGCAACTTTCTTTGCATTAAGCAATAGCGGTTCATATCGAGCTAAAAGCCCGCTTTCGCTGTTAAGACCGTACTCCTGAAAGGCGGAGACTAAAGTCTGAAATCCTTTTTGATAAGCTAGCAAATCTGTTTTTAATTGATGACTCGATGGGAGGTCATAATGAGTCAGTATTTCAGCAAGTTCCTCTTCAAGTTGGAGAAATAGGTCGACATTGTCGTTAAATTTTTCTAAATACTTATAATCGCTACGAAGCAAAAAGTCTTTCTCATTGCGACGTAAATTTAATAGGCGAATCTCCAAATCACCCACATGTTTAATGGCGTGATTGAGTTCATTACTTTGGCTGGCGAAATGAGATGAGGTACCCAAAAGGGTCACAATGCCTAAAATGGCGATAGCTCCGAGGAAGTAGAGTTTTTGCCGAATAGTCATATTGTTTTTTCCTGAATAATTGCTCGGGCGTATTGAGCCGTCAGTAAGACGAAGATGAAATTTTTACTTTGGTATCTGATTTTGCTTAATACTGTTGTACTTTTTTACGTTGTTGCTTTTTAGTGCCTTGCTTGTTTTTACTATCAAGGCGACGACGTTGTGAGGCGCGGGTCGGTTTTGTTTTTATTCGCTTCTTCTTCTGTATAGCCGCAGAAGTAATTAGCTCTTGTAGTCGGTTTAATGCGTCTTCTTTGTTTTGTTCCTGGGTGCGAAATTGTTGTGCTTTGATAATAATCACACCATCTTTTGAGATGCGGCTGTCCGAGAGCGCGAGCAATCGCTCTTTATAAAACTCCGGTAGCGTTGAGTGGTGTATGTCGAAGCGCAAGTGAATTGCAGTCGCGACTTTATTAACGTTCTGCCCGCCATTTCCTTGAGCTCTTATTGGGGATAACTGAATTTCCCATTCTTGAAGTGTGACGGAGTTCGAAATTTTGAGCATGATAAGAGAATGCCGATAGGGACGATTGAAAGAAATGATAAATTAACATTACAGATGCAAGAATAGAAGAAAAGACATGCGTACGATTGATTTCAGGCCATATGCGGGATTCATCTTTGATATGGATGGTACCTTAATTGACACCATGCCAGCTCACCTTGCAGCTTGGCAAGCGACAGCCGACCGGTTCGATTTCCCATTTTGTCAGGATTGGTTCCACAGTTTAGGGGGGATGCCGAGCTTTAAGATTGTTGTTGAATTAAATAACAAACATGGATTGTCGCTCGACCCTAAGCAAGTTTCTAAATTTAAGATGGAAACCTTTGCGGCGATGGAATTTCACGGTGAGATAATCCCTTGTACTAACGTTGTCTTGGAAGAGTATATAGGGTTTAAAAAAATCGCTGTAGGGACAGGGAGTCAACGCGAAAGTGCGATGCGCTTACTCAGCCACGCGGGCTTATTAGACAAATTGGATGCTGTCGTTACCGCTACAGATGTTGAAAATCATAAGCCGTTTCCAGACACATTTCTTATGGCGGCAGAACATCTAGGCTTAGAGGTGTCAAATTGTCTAGTTTTCGAAGATACGGAATTGGGCAAGCGAGCAGCACATGCGGCAGGAATGGATTGTGTCATGGTAGAAGGTGATGAATTGGTATTCTTCGCTAAGCCGTAAATGAATGAGTAGCTTAACTGACAGCCATTTACATATAGTGTCATTGCCATTAAAAAGGGGTGCGTTTGCACCCCTTTGTCTATCAATGTATTACTATCACTGAGTTTATGGTTGAACCATTTCGATTACTTCGTACTCGAATTCAGGAACCACAACTTCAACACGACGGTTTAGAGCACGACCTTCTTTAGTGCTGTTGTCAGCCACTGGGTTTTCTTCACCCATGCCAGACACAGTCAGACGGCCTGCATCAATACCCGCTGCTGTTAGGTAATCAGCAACCGCTTGAGCACGACGCTCAGACAGTTTTTGGTTGTACGCTGCTGGACCTGAGCTATCAGTGTAACCTGTAATCTCTACGTTAGCTTGAGGGTATTCGTTCAAGTGGTCAACGAAGTTGTCAAGACGTCCAGTAGCTTCAGGTGTAAGTTTTGAGCTATCAAACTCAAACGTACCTGAACCGTACTCTTCTTTGTGAGTCTTCATTACCGCTACTGGTTCCGGCTCTGGCTCTGGCTGGACAACTGCTGCTACTACAGGTGCTGCTGCAAATGTGTAGTTAACACCAACAGAGAAGAAGTTTGCATCCATATCGTCCCATACGTCGTCAGACATATCTTGGTAACGTTGATACTCAGCTCGTAGACTTAAGTTACGATTAAGAGCGTACTCGGCACCTAGCGAGCCTGTTGGAACGAAATCTTTTTCGTCACCAGACATCATGTAAGCACCACCGATCTTACCAAACAAGTTGAAAGAATCAGATATAGGTAGGTTTAGCTTAGGTGCAAGCGTCATCGCCCATAGGTCGCCGTCGATAGTATCAGCACCAGTCGATGTCTTAAAGTTAGCTTCGTAGTTACCTAAGAAATCTACACCGTATTCAAGATCAAAATATTCATTAAAGCCATAGCCAACGTGCATTCCGGCCGCGAATGCTTCATCATCACAAGGGCTGTTTAGATAGCAAGCATCATCGAGTGTACTCATGCCCACTTTGCCCCCGATATACATTTCAGCTTGAGCAGTGTTCAAAAGAGCGCTACCACCAGCTACCACCGCTGCTACTGCAATTGCTACTTTGTTCATAATGTTTCCTTGTATTGATTGCATATTAATATATACGTCGTGTTATCAAAATTAAAGAAAAAACCAGTTATTATAAGAAATTAGTTTATTAGTTAATTCGTTTCATATCAAGCAACAAAATATTAGAACTAGATGTACTATTTTGTATTCAATACCTCACAAACTTCTGATATTTCTTACATTGTAGTAAAGATTTTTAAAGGTATAAGAAAATATCTGATAATTTTGAACTTTTTTTGTAAATATAATTTTACACTGTGTTTGTGGTTTAACGCTGATAGTTTGTTTGCATTTATTTGAAAAAAGTGATTGAAAGTCTACGGCGAAGCCGATAAGTTACTTGCATCGAAAGACAAAAATGAACCACAGCCCTTGTTGCATCTTGCTTTATGAACAATATTGCAATGACTGTAGTTGGCAAAGGTGGGTCAGAATAACCACTAGGATGTAGAAGTAATGTTTCAAACTGATGATGTAAGAATAAATAGAGTAAAAGAACTGCTGCCACCTGTTGCAGTTTTGGAGAAATTTCCAACTACTGAAACCGCTGCTTCAACTACTTTTGATTGTCGTAATGCTATTCATAACATCTTGGAAGGAAAAGACGACAGACTGCTTGTTATCGTGGGCCCATGTTCGATCCATGATCCGGAAGCTGCTGTTGAATACGGTAAAAAGCTGAAAGTACTTCGCGATGAGCTAGGTGAGCAGTTAGAAGTTGTGATGCGAGTCTACTTTGAAAAGCCACGTACGACCGTAGGTTGGAAAGGTCTTATTAACGACCCGTACTTAAATGACACGTACAAGCTGAATGATGGTTTGCGCATCGGGCGTAAACTGCTTCTCGACCTTACTGATATGGGACTACCAACAGCCAGTGAGTTCCTGGATATGATCACGCCTCAATACGTTGCCGATCTTATTAGTTGGGGAGCAATTGGTGCGCGTACGACAGAGTCACAGGTACACCGTGAATTAGCATCAGGTTTATCTTGCCCGGTTGGCTTTAAAAACGGTACTGACGGAAACATCAAGATTGCGACTGACGCAATTCGTTCCGCAAGTGCGTCTCACCACTTCTTATCGGTAACGAAGTACGGTCACTCTGCTATTGTTGAAACCGCAGGTAACCCAGATTGCCATATTATTCTGCGCGGTGGTAAGGAACCAAACTACAGCGCGGCTCATGTTACCCAAATTAAAGATGAGCTAGATGCTGCAGGTCTACCAAAGAAAGTGATGATCGATTTCAGCCATGCTAACAGCTCAAAGCAGTTCAAGCGCCAGATGCTGGTGTCAGACGATGTTTCAGAGCAGATTGCTGGTGGAGAAGATGCTATTTTTGGTGTAATGATTGAATCTCATTTGGTTGAAGGCCGCCAAGATCTTGTTGAGGGTGAAGCTGCAACTTATGGTCAGTCAATCACTGATGCATGTATCGGCTGGGAAGATACTGAAGTTGTTCTGCGTCAGCTTGCCGATGCTGTGAAAGCTCGTCGTAATAAGTAACACGCTTTCGTCATACACGTCTAAGGAGCCAGTGGCTGGTGATGCCACTGGCTCTTTTTATTTCTCGCGGCCATCTCATTGCAAACTGACTGCCACTTCTCGGTTGAGTGGCGGACTCAATCTCTTCCGCTGCTTTGTAGCAACCCGTAGTTAGGTTTTTGCATCTGAAAACCTAACTAACGTCGGTGTTTCCTGACATGGCTATGTACATACCTCTGACTGCAAGCAATTGCGTAAATTTCTCTTTGTTTACTCTTAAGAAAAGTGGGGACTTGCCGTTAAAGGGTCACCCAGGTAGGGTCGTGAATCAATTACTTCGTAATAGCTCAACAAATTATTACTGAATGATAACTATAAATATGAGAAGCATTGTCTATGTCAGTCAATTCAAATCACAAAGCTCAAGAAACTCTCGTCGGAGAGTTTGAAGAACTGGTCTCAACCACGAATCTGAAAGGTGTTATCACTTACTGCAACGACGCATTTTGTCGGGTTGCGGAATATACAAACCAAGAGTTGATTGGCCAAAATCATAACATTGTTCGTCATAATGATATGCCCAAAGGGGCATTTGGCGACATGTGGACACGCCTTAAGCAAGGTAAAGCGTGGCGTGGTATGGTAAAAAACAGCACCAAATCTGGTGGGTACTACTGGGTTGATGCTTATGTAACGCCGATATATGAGCACAATGAGATCGTAGGCTACCAATCCGTACGTGTTAAGCCTAAACGTGAATGGGTTGATATTGCCACTAAAGCATATAAAAGTATGAAAGCGGCAGAAAAGTCTGGTCGTACTTGGTCTTTAAAGATCAATGAAACTCTACGTTATTCGATTTTGCTTGGTGCTTTAACTGCGCCAGCTGCCGCTTATGCATTGTCTGCTGAAGGTCCGTTGGCTTGGTTGGCGAGTGCGTTACCTGCTGGTGTGTTAGCTCTGCTATTTCGCCAAGAGTTGATTGATACCCCTCAACAACTAAAGAAACTACAAAAGCAATATGACAGTGTAAGCAGGCTTATTTACTCAGGTGGTAGCGCGTTCTCTATTGCGGATTTCCATATCAAAATGCTGTCAGCTCGGATACGAACCGTATTAGGACGTATGACAGACTCAGCGCTACCGTTACAAGAGTGTGCAGAGGATCTTAGTCAGACAACGGCTGAAGTGCATGATGCGCTCAACCAGCAAAATATCGATATCCATCGAGTCCGTGATGCCATGCAAGAGGTTGAAATTTCAGCTAACTCGGCGTCTTCGACGACGAATGAAGCGCATCTACTTATTGATGACACGCTTAAGTCGTGTTTAATGGCAAAAGAGACCATTGTTCAGACTCACAGTAATTTGACCCAATTGAGTCTACAAGCTGAGCAGGCCACTGAAACAACATACAAATTGAGTGATCAGGCACAGAAAGTGAGTCACTTGATGGAAGAAATCGGTGGTATCGCTGATCAAACCAATTTGTTGGCGTTGAATGCCGCGATTGAAGCCGCAAGGGCAGGCGAGCAAGGTCGAGGCTTCGCTGTGGTTGCGGATGAAGTAAGAGCGCTGTCTGGGCGGACTTCTAATGCAACCGAGCAAATCCAGGCGTCCATTTCTACCATGTTGTCGACCATACAGAGTTGGCAACAAGACATTCTGACTAATAAAGAGCAGACTGATGCGTGCTCTCAAGTGGCAGAGCAGAGTACAGTTCGTCTATCGGAGGTCGAACAAATGATGCAAACCATGAGTGGTTTAATGGTCGATGTGGCACAGTCAGCAGATAATCAGCTAAAACTGGCGAGTGATGTGAATTTGCACATTCAGTCTATCGCCTCGACTGCAGAGCAAAACTTAGCAGCGACGCATTCTGTTGAGCAAAACAGTATTCAGTTGAAAGAGCAGGTAAAAGATTTCTATCAACTGGCGCTTCGATTTGAAGATAAGTCGTCGTAAGAATTCTCGTTTATTCAGACAATAAAAAGCCCCGCTGCATTAGCGGGGCTCTGTTTTTATAACAATTGCTTGAAGCTAATCTTTGATTAAGCTAGCAGCTCTTTTGCTGTGTTTACTACATTTTCAGTAGTGAAACCGAACATCTTGAACAGTTCGCCTGCTGGTGCAGATTCACCGAAGGTAGTCATGCCGATGATCTTGCCACCGAAGCCTACGTACTTGTACCAGAAGTCTGCGATGCCCGCTTCGATAGCGATACGCGCTGTAACATCTGATGGTAGTACTGCTTCACGGTAAGCCGCGTCTTGCTTGTCGAATGCATCGGTTGATGGCATTGAAACAACACGTACTTGCTTACCTTCAGCAGTCAGCTGCGCTGCTGCTTCAACCGCTAGTTCAACTTCTGAACCTGTTGCAATAAGGATAAGCTCTGGCTTGCCTGCGCAATCTTTCAGAATGTAAGCACCTTTCGCGATGTCTGCAACTTGCTCAGCACTGCGCTCTTGTTGTGCTAGGTTTTGACGAGAGAAGATAAGCGCGGTTGGTGCGTCTTTACGTTCAATCGCTAGTTTCCAAGCCACTGCCGATTCAACCTGGTCACATGGACGCCATGTGCTCATGTTTGGAGTCAGACGTAGAGAAGCCATTTGCTCAACGGGTTGGTGAGTTGGGCCATCTTCGCCAAGACCGATAGAATCGTGCGTGTAAACCTGGATGTTCTGAACTTTCATCAGAGCAGCCATGCGCATTGCGTTACGCGCGTATTCCATGAACATTAGGAATGTTGCACCGTAAGGAACGAAACCACCGTGTAGTGCGATACCGTTCATGATCGCTGTCATACCGAACTCACGTACACCGTAGTGGATGTAGTTGCCTGAGAAGTCATTCGCTTCAAGAGACTTAGAGCCAGACCACATAGTCAAGTTAGAAGGCGCAAGGTCAGCAGAGCCACCCATGAATTCAGGTAGTAGAGCACCAAACGCTTCTAGTGCATTTTGAGAAGCTTTACGTGATGCAATGTTTGCTGGGTTAGCTTGAAGTTCAGCAATGATTTGGTTTGCTTTCTCTTCCCACTCAGCAGGCAAATCACCGTTTACGCGGCGTTTAAATTCAGCTGCCAGCTCAGGGTACGCTGCTTCATAAGCTGCAAATTTCTCGTTCCACGCTGCTTCCTTAGCTGTGCCTGTCTCGATCGCTGACCATTCTGCGTAGATTTCCTGCGGTATTTCAAAAGGACCGTACTCCCAACCTAGTTCTTTACGTGTTGCTGTGATTTCTTCTGCACCTAGAGGTGCACCGTGACAGTCATGAGAGCCAGACTTGTTTGGAGAACCGAAACCAATGATTGTCTTAGTACAGATTAACGTAGGGCGAGGGTCTGCTTTAGCCGCTTCGATTGCAGCATTGATCGCTTCAGGATCGTGACCATCTACTGCTGGAATTACGTGCCAGCCGTACGCTTCAAAACGCTTAGGCGTATCGTCAGAGAACCAGCCTTCAAGGTGACCATCGATAGAAATGCCGTTGTCATCCCAGAATGCGATCAGTTTGCCAAGACCTAGCGTACCTGCCAGAGAACATGCCTCGTGAGAGATACCTTCCATCAGACAGCCGTCACCCATGAATGCATAAGTGAAGTGGTCAACGATGTCGTGGTCTTCTTTGTTGAACTGTGCAGCAAGCGCTTTTTCAGCCATTGCCATACCAACAGCGTTAGTAATGCCTTGGCCTAGAGGACCTGTTGTTGTCTCAATGCCTGGTGCGTAGCCGTACTCTGGGTGACCTGGAGTCTTTGAGTGGAGCTGACGGAAGTTTTTCAGATCGTCGATAGATAGTTCGTAACCGCTCAAGTGCAGTAGCGAGTAGATCAGCATTGAGCCGTGTCCGTTAGACAGAACGAAACGGTCGCGGTCTGCCCATTCAGGGTTAGATGGGTTGTGGTTTAGGTGAGAGCGCCAAAGAACTTCAGCGATGTCAGCCATACCCATAGGTGCGCCTGGGTGGCCTGAGTTAGCTTGTTGAACACCATCCATGCTTAGTGCACGGATTGCATTGGCAAGATGTTTACGATCCATAATAGTTACCGAATAAATTTAATTCTAGGAAAGGAAAATTAATAGGGGAACGCAAACGTTCCCCTATTGTGATTCTGTGTAATTACAGCTTCGCTGCGATCATGTCTTCAAGTTTACCTTGGTCAATCGCGAAGTTACGGATACCTTCCGCAAGCTTCTCTACTGCCATTGGGTCTTGGTTGTGATCCCATAGGAACTCTGAATGAGTCATTGGCGCTGGGCGCTCTTGAGTGCCTTTAGAGTCAACTAGCTTCTCAACAACTTCGCCTTCAGCCGCTTCTAGTTCAGCAAGTAGAGCTGGAGCGATAGTTAGACGGTCACAGCCTGCTAGTTCTAGGATCTCACCGATGTTACGGAAGCTTGCGCCCATAACAACGGTGTTGTAGCCGTACTCTTTGTAGTAGTTGTAGATCTTAGATACAGATAGTACGCCTGGATCTTCTGAAGCTTCGAAGTCACGACCTTCTTTCGCTTTGTACCAATCCATGATACGACCAACGAATGGCGAGATTAGGAATACACCAGCTTCAGCACATGCACGAGCCTGAGCGAATGAGAAAAGAAGCGTTAGGTTACAGTTGATGCCTTCTTTCTCTAGGATTTCAGCAGCGCGGATACCTTCCCAAGTAGAAGCCAGTTTGATAAGGATGCGGTCGTTAGCGATGCCTGCATCGTTGTACATTTTAACTAGCTGACGTGCTTTTGCTACGCTGCCTTCCATATCGTAAGAAAGACGTGCGTCAACTTCTGTAGAGATACGGCCAGGGATAGTTTTCAGGATTTCTTTACCGATGTTTACAGCAAGCATGTCACAAGTGTCTTGAACTTGTTGAGCTTTGTCGTCGCTCTGTGATTTTGCATACTCGATTGAAGCATCGATTAGAGGAGCGTACTCAGCAATTTGAGCGGCTTTCAGAATCAGAGAAGGGTTAGTTGTTGCGTCTTCTGGCTGGTATTTTTTGATTGCGTCGATTTCACCAGTGTCAGCGACTACAGTCGTCAGTTTACGAAGTTGCTCTAATTTGTTGCTCATTCCGATCATCCTATTTCATTGGGCTCATACTTTGCTGTCAGTATGAAAAGTGCATTTGCAAGCGCGTTAGCCAGCGGAAGTAGAAATCTGTTCTGCTCACTAACTTTTAACTTTTCAGCGTTTGAACATTTGTTGTGAACATTTGCTCGAACTCTGAGTAAATGATGCCTCCATAATTATCTGAACTGTGCGAAAAGTCAATTGTTGATCTGGGGGGAAAGTGACATTCATCAATTATTTTTTCCGGCCTTGGGCCAGTGTTATCGAGATAAACGTTTGCCCATATAGCACATGGCTTATAAGGGCATTAATGAAGCCCTGTTTTAATCTGAGAATTTGTTTTTGTGATGAGCAAATGTTGAAGTGAAGGGCGGGTGTGACATATGCTACGCTCGTGAGCGCTTGTAATGGCGTTGAGTATTTGCTCGAGTGAAGGGCACAGATAAAATACAAATCAGGTTGAATATGAGTAAATCTATTAACGATGTATCTGATGAAAGTACCGATCTTCTGACTGAGATTTCGGTTGCTTATTACCAAGATGGGGCAACACAAGAAGAGATCTCGAAAAAGTATGCTGTCTCCCGCGCGAAAGTGGGACGTATGCTAAAGCAAGCAAGAGATGAAGGCATCGTGGAGATCACCGTTAAATATCACCCGGTATTTAGCGCTAAGATTGAACAAAGGCTGATTGAACGTTTTGGCGTGAAACGCGCCTTGGTGGCTTTAGATCAGCCAAGCGAAGAGCAGCAAAGGTTACAAGTCGCTGGGCTGGTATCCAAATACATGGCGAGCACGCTACAAAATGGTACGGTTGTGACCGTAGGGCAGGGACGTAATGTATCTGCAGTCGCGCATCATGTTGGCGTTATCCCACAAAAGGACGTTAAGTTTGTTTGTGGCATTGGTGGCATCCACCCGCGGGGAGGCATGTTTAACGCTGACCATATTTGCCGTCAGTTCGCCAAAAGTTATGGCGGCACATCAGAAACGCTATACGCACCAGCCTATGCAGAAAACCGGGAGCAGAAACTTGCTTTTATGCAAAACGCGACGGTTAAGCAGACTCTGGACCTCGCACGTAAAGCCGATGTGGCTCTGGTTGGAATCGGCGATATGAGTGAAAACAGCTACATGGTCGACCTCGGTTGGTTTACCGCAGAAGAAGTCGTGCAGTCGAGAATGATGCAAGGTGTAGTTGGAGATTTCGCGGGGTACGATTTTTTCGATATTAATGGCGTATCCGCAAAGACGGTGATGAGCGACCGTATTATCGGTCTTGGCATTGATGAATTCCGCTCCGTTTCTGAAGTGATCGCCATTGCTGCCGAGAACAGTAAACCTTTGGCATTACTCGGAGCTTTAAGAACGGGCGCGATTGACGTTATTGCCACTAGCGTGAGTAACGCATTAACGGTACTCAACCTAGATGAGCAAATGAACGGCAAACCAGTATCGGACATCTAGTTCGAATAACTTGCCATTAATGTAATAGGGCTGCGAGTGTTTAGAAATCACTCGCAGCCTGATTTCCTTCCTAAGTTTAAAGTATTCCTCGCGGCTCATTGGAACCCGATTAGCTCAGAGGAAACCCGGGCAAGACATTTTTCTATTCGCTAATGATGCTTTTATATTCACTTGTGCTATTTAAATAAACCGGAATTTAAGGTTTTTTCTAGTGATTGTGGAAATATTAATTCAACGATAATTTGTTGATTCTAAATGTGACTTGTTCAATTTTATCACCCAAGTCACCGCCTTTCTGTTCATGTGTTTCTTGTTGCTGTGTGCGTTTTTAATGATTGCAAATTGAAGTAAAGTATATAAATATTAGCCCGCACTCGCAGTTCTCCATGGTAGGGAGAAAAACAAATCTCATTGTTTTGCTGCGATTTCAGTCAGGTTTGTCGTCGTGTGTTCTCCCACGCCTTCTGGCTGACGTAAAGTACAGGGAAAGTTTCAATCCGTTTCTGAGTGGCACACAAATAGCGCACAAAGCTCTCATTTCATCTCATTCTCGTTTGCTATTTCTCCCTGAGCACACCATAACTTTATGAAGTATATCCAAATGACTTCAAGGTACTTGATTCAGAGCGTTGCTGTTTTCTGTGCATCAAACATCTCAAGGTTATTTGGCTATAACAACCAATCAAAAAGAACAAGGAGCATTTATGTACCAAGCACTAAGGAATGGGCTAGTGGCACTTGCTGTCGTATTTTCAGCTTCAACTGTGGCAGAAAACTACACTATTGGTACCGGTAGCCAGAGTGGTACTTATTACCCGTTAGGTGGTATGTTGGCGAAAATCTGGAGTGAAAATCTAACTGATTTTAATATGCGTGCTGAAGTAACAGCGGCCTCTGTAGAAAACACCATCAAAGTGTCTACCAACAAACAGCTTGCTGGTATTGCTCAAGGCAACGTTGTGTTGCAAGCGTATGAAGGTACGAAACCGTTCCCTCGTAAGATGGACGTTGCGGTGTTGTTTGCACTTTATCCAAATGCTGTGCAGTTCATTGTTCCTGCTAACTCAGACATTAAATCAGTTGCTGATCTAAAAGGTAAACGCGTTTCTCTTGGTGCGCCAGGCTCAGGTACTCGCGTTAGTGCAATTAATATCCTAAATACATTGGGTGTGGCAGAAGACGACATCAAAGCTCAGTCTCTGAACTACACTGCGACCACTAGTGCTATCGCGAACAACCAGATTGATGCTGGTGTCATCGTTGGTAGTGTCGGTGTTGGTGCAATCACTGAACTTGCTCTGACTCGTGACATTCGTGTACTAAGTTTCAGCGATGAAGAGCTGAAGAAAATTGCGGCAGATTACCCTTCTTATCTTGAGCTTGATGTTCCAGCTGATGCCTACAACAAAGTGCCTGCATTCAAGGTGCCAGCAGTATGGAACGTTCTCGTTGTGAATAAAAACATGAGCGAAGACATGGCTTATGAAATGACAAAAACGACGTTTGAGCACATTGATGAAATTCGTCAGGTATTGGGCGTAACTAAGTTCACCACCATCGAAAATATGACCAAACTGGACGGTGTTCCTCTACACCCAGGTTCTGAGAAGTACTTTCAGGAACAAACTAAATAATTCGTATTGAAGAAGTAAAGCCAACCCACAGCGGCACTGGTCAGGTTTCGATTTAATGCTATGAGTCGGTGCTTATGTGGATTGATAGAAAGTTACATGGAGTAAGTGATGAGTCAGATTCATCCGAGTAACCAGAAAATTACCGACGTGATACTTTCGATAGCCGCCGTTGCGGCTATCGCTTTATCTGTCTTTCAAGTTTGGCAAGGTATTGTAGCCAGCCTGTCGGCGCCAGTATTTCGTCCAGTTCACGTTAGCTGGGTGCTAGCGATTGCTTTCTTGGTTTACCCGACCTTCAAAGCCCGACATTCTGTGCCTGTTTACCTGACAGGAAGAGTGATTGATTTTGTTCTCGTCGCGTTAACGTGTTGGGCTTCAACCACCATTGCTCTGTTCGACTACGATGACATTAGCTTTCTGCTTGATGGGCTAGGAACGACAGAACAACTGGCAGGCGTCGTATTGATTGTCATGTTACTCGAAGCGACAAGACGTACTGTCGGGCTGGTGATGGTAGCGATCGCGGTGCTATTCTTGGCTTATGCCATGTTTGGTGATGTATTACCGGATAACGTTGCGAGTAAAGGCTTCTCTGTCGAAGAGATTGTTCGCTTCCACATCTTTTCAACCAATGGTGTCTATGGTGCTCCACTTGCGATTGCCGCTGGCGTGGTGTTTATGTTCGTTTTGTTTGGTGCCTTTCTTCAGGTCACTGGTGCCGGTCAGTTCTTTATTGATATGGCATTTGCGTTGGCAGGTAAGTACCGAGGCGGGCCAGCGAAAGCCAGTGTGATTGCGTCTGCAGCTCTGGGATCTATTTCTGGATCGGCAATCGCAAACACCGTAACAACAGGCGCATTAACCATACCAATGATGAAAAAGCTCGGCTATAAATCTGAGCAAGCTGCGGGCATCGAAGCTGCAGCGTCGACAGGTGGACAAATTATGCCACCAGTAATGGGAGCTGGCGCATTCGTGATGGCGCAATTTACTGGTATCCCTTATAGCGACATTTTATTGGTCTCTATTGCTCCGGCGATTTTGTATTTTGCCTGTACCTTGCTGTATGTGCACCTGATGGCCTGTAAGCTGGGTCTTGAGGGGATGACGGTAACCGAGCAAATTTCGAAGGTGTTGAAAGATGGCTGGCACTATTTACTGCCGCTTATCTTAATCACCGCATTACTGATGATGAGCTACTCTCCAGTACTGGTCGGCGTCATCGGGTGTGTGGCGATCCTACTAGCGGCCATGACGCGCAAGCACAGTCGGATTAGTCTCAGACTGTTTATTGAAGGCTTGAGAGAAGGTGCGTTTCTCGCTATCCCAATTTCTGTCGCCTGTGCAACCGCTGGTATCGTGGTGGGTGTTGTAGGCCAGACGGGTATTGGTCTTCAGTTTACCCAGTTCCTGATTGCCATGTCAGGCGGTTACTTATGGTCGGTATTAGCCTTGATCGCAGTTGCTGCGGTAGTACTAGGTATGGGTTTACCCGTGACTGCGGCCTACATTGTATTATCAATTATGGCTGTACCAGCACTGATGGATTTTGGACTCGGTGTACTAACCGCGCATATGATTGTGTTCTGGTTGTCGCAAACTTCAAACGTGACACCGCCAATCGCACTGGCTGCATTTGCCGGGGCAGGGATCGCGAATGCGTCACCAATGCGTTCTGCTGTGCAGGCATTTAAGCTTGCTCAGGGCTTTTTCCTTATTCCGGCAATGATGGCCTTTTCTGGTTTAATCTGGATTGACGGTGAGCCGATGCACTTTGTGATTGGTGTGATTTCGACCATCAGCCTGTTTGTCGCCTTCGCTGGTGGTATAGAAGGACGCCTGTTCGCGCCATTACAACAGTGGCAGCGTGGTGTTTTACTGGTGATGGCGTTAGGTGTGCTGTTTATGTCGGACATTTATCGACTTGTGGCACTGGCCGTGATCGTCGTGATCTGTCTGATTAACTATCGTCAGCCAGATGAACCTACTTCTCAGGCATCATGATGAGCCAGTGGTGATAAAGCCACAGTGTGATAGAGACTAAAAACGTCTTTAATTGAGTTCTGTCGCTCGCTTAGCAGCGAGCGACAAGTTCAAACCACCCGGTCATTCTGAACAGCGAGGTACGAGAGAGATTCAGAATCTACTCCCCTAGCGCTGTGTTACCAGAGCAATTCATAACACTTCTCAGCACTCTGATGTCAGATTCCTAGTCTCGCTATGACTCGCTGGAATGACGGCGGTGATTAACACTTACCTTTTAAACCTAAATTTCAATTGGCAAGTGTAGGCTTGAACCCCACTCCGTCCACGAACCATCGTATACAGACACATTTCGCAGGCCTAATTGATGCGCTGCTAGCAACAGAATACAAGCAGTGACGCCCGACCCGCAGCTAAATACGAGACGTTTATCGTCCTGTATGGTGAGCTCACTAAACACTTGTTCTAATTCTAAAACGGGTTTGATGTGGCCATCCGTCATCAGCTCCTGAAATGGCAAGCAGATTGAGGTTGGAATACGTCCGCTGCGAAGGCCAGCACGTGGTTCTGGTACTTCGCCTAAAAAGCGGGCTTTAGAACGTGCATCAATGATGTTGGCGCTTTGGTTGTTAGAGTGTTCAAGTACGGTTTGCGCATCCAAGAACGCTTCTTCAAACAGAGTCCCGGCAAATGTCCCTAATTCAGAAGGTAATGCGAGTGAATCTACGACAGGCAAGCCGCTGTCTATCCACGCAGGTAATCCGCCATTGAGGACTTTTACGTTATCGTGTCCCATCGCTTTGAACATCCACCATGCCCGGGGTGAAGCGAGAGTACCAGAGTTGTCGTAGACAACAATAAGGTCATCTTTATGCAGACCAAGCTGTTGCGCGCTGGTATTAAATCCATCTTCAGTCGGCATCATATGTGGCAGCGTTGAGTCAGGTAGACAAAAGTCGTTGTCATAGTCAAAACGCAGTGAGCCAGGAATCCATTTATTGGTGATCTTCTTTCCCTCAGAAGGGATTTGGAAGCTTATGCTTGCGTCCAATATTTTCACATTGGGTTGGCCTAATAGGGCACTTAATTCCTTCGCGTCAATCAATGTTTGCATCGTTAAATCCTTATTATTAATACCCATATGATCTGGAGATACGCTAATCGCAACGAACAAATGAGAATGACTGTTCAATGGTTGTTTCTGTGGTTTGGCTTAGTGTTACGGTCGAACCAACAGGGCATACCACTGATGTTGGAACAGAAACGCGTTGTTGGCCAGTCTCGGGTGAATGGATAGTCAGGTAGCGACGCTGACCATCCAAAGATTGCATTAACGTGTTATTTATTACGGTTGCCGTCACGGTTCTCTCTGTGTTTGGAGCACTTAACCAGAGAAGCAGTAAAACGGCAGTTAAGCTGGTTAAAACCAAAATGTATTTTTGGGGATTGTCCAAGATTGAGTTCCGTATGTTCAAACCTGAGTAATCTCACTGTTTTACATCAAAATAAATGTCGGTTCAAAATTGGATGCAGATTTGCGTTAAATTCCATTTCGTCCCAAAAAAAAGCTCAACGATAGGTTGAGCTTTTGAGTGTTATCTGGCTAATTACAAACTGGGCAGGTTGGCATTTTCATTAAATTCATCTCTCGCCAAGACATGCTTAGCGCGTCTAGTATGAGTATTTTGCCTTTGATTGGCCGACCGTAATTGGCGATCACTTTTATCGCTTCCATCGCTTGCACTGCGCCGACAATGCCAACCACTGGTGCCATAATCCCTGCCTCCACACAGCTTAAAGCATCACTGCCAAACAAGGCACTTAAACACTGGTAACAGGGTTGTGCTGGGTCATCGTAGGTGAATACGCTCACCTGACCTTCCATGCGGATCGCTGCACCGGAGATTAACGGCGTTTTGGTCGCAAAGCATAGACGGTTAAGTTGGTTACGCGTCTCGACGTTATCTGACGCATCCACCACAAGGGTGTGCTGTTCAATCAAAGCTTGCATTTCAGCATCATTAAGACGTTTATCAAACGCTTCAACTTGTATGTGAGGATTAAGCTCTCGTAATGCATCGCAGGCAGAGTCTACTTTCTTGTGGCCGATATCTGCATCGTGATGCAGCACCTGACGCTGTAGGTTAGACAGCTCGACAATGTCATCATCAACTAATGTCAGCTTACCAACACCCGCAGTAGCTAGGTACTGACTTGACGCACAACCCAGTCCGCCAGCACCAAGAATCAGAACTGAGCTTTGCTTAAGTGCTTCCTGCCCGTCAAAATCAAACTGACGCAGAATGATCTGGCGGTTGTAGCGCAGCATTTCTTGATCAGAAAGAATATCCACGGTGCAATCCTAGTAAAGTGTTGAGTTGAATAGTTGAATGTTTACCGTCTCACCGATCTCAACCCGGCCACGTTCGCGCTCCAGCACAACAAAGCAATTGGCTAAACTCATTGAACGGAATGCACCGGAGCTTTGGTTTCCTGTTGTTTCAACGACGAACTTACCATCTTCTAAAGAATAGATCCCGCGCTGGTAATCCGCACGTCCCGGCACTTTCTTGAAAGCTGTCTTAGTGACAGCAGGGATGGATAATGACTCTTTCCACTCTGTATGCCCGGCTAATTTAGCCAGCATTGGTTGAACCAATACATACATCGTCATCATTGAAGAAACCGGGTTGCCTGGAAGACCACAGAACCAAGCTGTCGAAAGTTTACCAAAAGCAAAAGGTTTACCCGGTTTAATCGCTAGTTTCCAGAAGCCGATTTCGCCCAGTTCCTCAAGAATATCTTTGGTGTAATCGGCTTCGCCCACGCTAACACCACCCGATGTGACAACCACATCCGCCAGTGTTTGCGCTTGCTCAAATGTCGCTTTAAGAGTTTCTGGGCAATCAGGAACGATGCCTAAGTCTACTGGTTCACAACCAAAATTTTCGATCAGGGGTTTAATACCGTAACGGTTGCTGTCGTAGATTTGACCTGCTTCAAGCGATTCACCTAATGGTTTGAGCTCGTCACCGGTCGAGAAAAAGGCCACTTTCGGTTTTCGTACCACAGTCACATGACTTACACCCAAAGAGGCAATCATCGGAATATCACGAGGTGTCAAACGTGCACCTTTGGCGAGTACGATATCCCCCTGTTTGATGTCATCACCAGTAGGGCGGATATTGTTTTGCGGATCCACCTCTTTTTGGTTGAACTGGATACCAGAGTCGGTAACTTCGGTGTTTTCCTGCATGATGACGGCATCACAACCTTGAGGGATCTGTGCGCCCGTCATGATACGAACACAGGTTCCTTGCGGCCATTCTCCTTCAAAAGGCTGGCCTGCAAAGGATTTTCCAGCTAAAGGCAATATTGTTGAAGTTTTCAAGTCTTGAATACGGATTGCGTACCCATCCATCGCTGAGTTGTCGAACGGAGGTACGTGAATTGGCGATAAAATGTCTTCGGCAAGTACATAACCCAATGCTTCAGCGAGTGGCAGAGACAGAGTCGTTTGGATTGGTTTGATTTGCGATAGCATCTTCTCCATCGCTTCTTCAATTGGCATCAAGCCAGGTGCGTCGCAGCAGCCCATTGAGAGTATCCTATGTTCTTATGTTTTGAGGCAACTTTATCATAAAGTCACAATGCCCACCGATAAAATATGGGTGTAATTATTCAAAAATCCGAGTATCCTTGTCGACCATCCAAAAGGGGTAAAACGCCTCATGGAGTAAGAGAAAACCGCTCAGTCTATTCTTTTTATGTGTTTTGGCTATCAATCACTAAACTGAGCGACCGAAACGCTAACGGAATGAATCAACGACAACTGTTTTTCAATCTGAGAGCGGCAGTTATGAAAGAGGAAGTGCAATGTCAGGTCTTAGCGAGTCAGCGAAGTTAGTAAAAGAAGCGCTAGAGCAACGCGGATTAGAAACGCCAATGCGTTCTAATAACGTAAGCCGTGAAGAAAAAAAGGAAAAGATCGAGTACCACATGCGTGAGATCTTAGGCCTCCTTCAACTTGACCTTACGGACGATAGCTTAGAAGAAACACCACACCGCATAGCCAAAATGTACGTGGACGAAATTTTCTCCGGCCTGGATTATTCTAACTTTCCTAAAATCACCGTTATCGAAAACAAGATGAACGTCAGTGAAATGGTTCGTGTGAAAGACATCACTGTGACCAGCACTTGTGAACATCATCTTGTCACTATCGATGGCAAAGCTGCCGTTGCTTATATCCCTCGCGGTAAAATCATTGGTTTGTCTAAGATCAACCGAATTGTTCGTTTCTTTGCGCAGCGTCCACAGGTTCAGGAACGTATGACACAGCAGATCCTTATCGCGTTACAAACGCTTCTTGAGTCTGACGATGTGGCTGTGACTATCGATGCGACACACTACTGCGTGAAATCACGTGGTGTGATGGATGCGACCAGTGAAACGACGACAACTGCGTTGGGAGGGATCTTCAAGAGCAACCCAGCAACTCGTGCTGAATTTCTACATGGTTTACGATAAATCGAATTGATGAAAAAAAGGATGGCCGATGCCATCTTTTTTTATGCTTGTTTGGAACGGGATCTGACAATTTCTGGCCAATACATTTTTACATATCCAGCAGATACCCAAACGACTAAAACTGTAGCGATGCTCAGCTCGAAAAAGCCAAAGTCATGCAGCCAATGCCATTGTGGGTGTGATGCGGCGAAAAATGTGGTTAACCGGTGCATGGCAATGGCGCTGATGACGGAAGGAAACGTCACTGCTGCGATAGATGGTTGGAACTTTAACCGCATTAGTCGGAAATAACACAGGTAAATCAGCAAGGTCATCGTGATTGCAATACCCGCTAACGCCCCAGTGAGGATTGGGTCTGGCTCAGGGAAGTTCACTAAATATGCCGCGAGAGATAAATTAACTGGTGCTGCCATAATCGCAAGTGTAGGGCGTGCCTTTCTTGGTAGAGAGCCGAAGAAAACTAAGCGGTATAGCACTAGGGGCAGCATAAAGAAATAAATGCCGATACAAATAAGCGCGACGGTTTCTGAGAATACGTTGTGTCCGAACTGGGAACCAGCAAGCGAGCTACTGATGATCCCAACAGGATAAAGGAACCAGCTCGGAACAATATTCGACATTTTAAAGTTAGTGAGCTGAAAACCGAAAAAGAGCACCATCATTGAAAAATGAAGCAAAAGTGCTAAAAACCACACTGGATAAGCAATAATAGGTGAAACAGAGGCAAGGTAGTCAGTCAGGATTAGCAGCGCCATACTCATCGGAGCCATTAAACTCCCGCTTAATGGATGACGAATATCTATAATGAACAAGCGAGGATTGGTTGCATATTTGATCAGCACCGGAGCAAGTAATAACGCGCCAAGTAACGAGAGAAATGGTCGAATCGGTTCTCCGATTGCTGGAACGTAAAGCGCCCAAGCTTGACCTAAACCAATAATACCAAGTGCCAACGCTGCCTGAGAGGGCGGGACACTATAAAACTGTACAAGTCTTCTCCAGTTCAAATCTACTCCGAAATGATTCTATTCGTATGAAACGTTAATACCAGCCTGGCTTTTTGAAAAATATTTACCTGAAAAAACATTGTGCTGTCTATATCTTGACCAGAATAAATAAAGCCACAAGTCATGGAACGATTGCTCTATCAGGCGCGAATACTAGCAAGTTTTATTGGTAGTTACTCATAAAGGTATCAGTGAACGATCATAGAATGGCAATTTTGTGAGTTTGGTATCGAATATTTGGTAAAAGATGCAAAAGTAGCAGGTAATCTGCTCCAAACAACCCTTTAGGAGAAAAGATTATTTGGAGCGAAGAGGGGGTTTAAAGCTTAAGATGCTTGATTTTCAGGTAGGTCTTGTTGACGTAGCTTGTCATTTTTAAGCGTACGGCGAAGTAACTGGCTATATATCGGTTGACCACCAAGTAACTGCGCAATGATAACAGCTCCAAGACAGGTAATGATGAGCGGTAAAATAAGGTAGTAGTTATTGGTCATCTCAATAACTAGCAGAATACCTGTGATTGGAGCACGTACTGTCGCTGCAAATAAAGCGCCCATACCTGCGATCGCAAACATCCCAGGCTCAATAGTAAGGTTAGGTAGTAACACTTCGGCACTCGCGCCAAATGCATAACCAAATAAGGTACCCAAGGCGAGCATCGGAGCGAAAATACCTCCTGGTGCACCAGATCCGAAACAAAGTAACGTTGTTACGACACGGCCGACAAACAACAGCACTAATAGCGTGATGGAATAGTTGCCATTCGTTACATCGGGGATAAGCGCAATCCCTCCCCCCGTCAATTGCGGGACGTATAAGAGCAGCAAGCCGAAAACGCCACCTAAAATCGAACCTGTAATAAGGTAACGCTTACGATCGTTTTTGTGGATAGCGACAAAACTATCCTGTGCGATGGTGATCAGTTTATTAAAGATCACGCCGAACACGCCAAACAGAGCGCCGAGTAGCAAAAACAGCCACAGTGATTGCAGTGCTGGTGGTTGATACTGAGGCATAGTGATCACGGCGTCTTGGCCATTAATTGCTCGAAACACAATGTTGGCCATGATGGCTGAGATAATCACCGCACGGATGGAAATTAAAGAATAGCGAAATTGAGGCCTCATCTCCTCTACGACAAACATGATGCCAGCTAACGGCGCGTTAAACGCTGCGGCTAAACCACCTGCTGCGCCCGAAGCAAGCAGAGAGTGGCGAGTATCGTCATCCTTTACGCGGAAAATGTCAGTCACCATTCGGCCAACAGCACCACCCATTTGTACTGTAGGACCTTCACGGCCTAACACCATACCTGAACCAAGCGCACCCATACCACCAAAAAACTTAACGGGTAGCACGCGCCACCAACGTACCGGGCGGATGTTATCCATGGCACCTTCTATTTCAGGGATGCCAGACCCAGCAGCTTCGGGAGCAAAACGGTGAACAAGAAAGTAGCCGACAAAAGCCAAAGACGCACTGATCAGAACAGCGGCAAGCCATAGCGGTAACATGCTACCTATTTCACTTTTTAGCCATTCGGTGCGCGTTTCGGAAACTAGGTGGACAGCATGTTCAAAATACGTCCCTACCAAGCCCGCAAGTATGCCCACGACAGCTGCCATTAATAAAACAGAGATTGGCGTCGACCCTCGAGAGATAAACTGGTTAATCGCATCTTTCGG